>NZ_JADCKW010000099.1:0-599 GCF_014982155.1 Enterobacter cloacae complex sp. P16RS2
CAATATAATATTGCTTGGGTGTTGCCTGTATATTGCTTTTGCTATTTTTATTGGAAAAATGATGCCTGTAATGACACGAATAGGCTGGTATGGTTTCCCTTATGTATTAATATTGCTATACATTCATGTTGGAGAGTCTTTTTACTATAAAAAAGTATTAACGGCAAGAAAAGTTAACTTTAGCAAGCTTTTTATATACGCTTACTTTGCATTGCAAATTATTCGACCATTTACCTATGAACACAGCTATTATAACATTATGCATCAACAAACTATTTTCCAAAATTACGACACTATGGATGATGTTTCTCTACGAATAGCAGCGAAAGATAAATGCTTAATTTTGACAAACATGGGTTACAATTATTTATGTAGTATTTAATTTACTTTAACGTGTGACTTATTATCGTAGGCATAACATCATAAAAAATTAATGTATATACAGCAGGTAATCAATGATTAACAATGAACATCGATACATGGTAGTAAGCGCAACCGCATTGGCTTCAGGTGGTGCGCTTACAATACTCCGTCAGTTTGTATCGCATGCATCTAAAGATAATAATAAATATCTCATCTTTGTTCCCCAGGGATTGCAC
>NZ_JADCKW010000100.1:0-1485 GCF_014982155.1 Enterobacter cloacae complex sp. P16RS2
GCGTTCAGAAGGCCATATATCATCCTGGTCACAAAGGAGAATATATTCTGCAGTAGTATGCATTAAAGCCTTGTTAAAATTCTTTATGACTCCGCCTTGTCTGGACTCATTGACAATATTAATACGCCTATCATTTTGCATTAGCTCTTTAATAATAGCGATGGTAGAATCAGTTGAACAGTCATCACTTATTAAAAGTCGCCAGTTAGAATACGTTTGTTTTTGTATCGACTCAATTTGCTCACGTATATATTTTTCACCATTAAAGGTGGCTAATGCAATATCAACTTGTTTCATTTTCTTCCCGACAATATAACTAATAGAATCAAATCACACAAAGTCCGTACCGACCAGGCAATTGCTGTGCCTATTATTCCGAATTTTACTGTCAGTATGGATAACAATGAAAGATAAGGTATTAACTCTATTAAATGTAATGCTGCTGTAGTTTTTGCTTTACCAAGAGCCTGGAGGCTTACATAGGGTATTTGTGCTAGTGCATTAAAATAAAAACCGATTAAAAGTATCTGTAAAACATTAGCGGCCAGATGTGTATATTCGGGCCCCATCCATATACCCATAATCAGCGAGGAGAATAAAACACCAACTATAACGATTGGTAAGCATATTATACTTATAATGAGATAACTTCTGAACTGAAGAGATCTTCTCTCGTTTTTATCAGAACAATATGATAGTTTTGGGAAAAGAGCCCTAGCCAAGGCATAAGGTATATTAATTAAGCGTGAAACGCCTTCTGATGGGGCGCTGTAAAATGCAATTCTTGATGCCCCCATCAAATGTGAAATGATAAAGCGATCGAAATATGCCATTATCGGGCTGATGATATTACTCACTGTAATCCATCCGCCAAATGAGATAAGCCTTTTTAGGGTTATAAAATTACATGCGAATCGTGAACTATAGATTATATTCTTACAAATAAATGCAGTTAGTAAAAAAGAAAATATCCGCCCCAGAATCAATCCATATGAAGCATATATAAGCGTCGGCTTAATTAAACACATTAGGGCTGGCAATAATGCCAGGCAAGTACTTGAAATTACTCGTTGGATATTGATATTTGCAAACTTTTCCAATCCTTCGAGATAACCTAACCAGACCTGATTTAATAAATAGAAAGGGATTATAAAAGACACTATTAAAAATGTTTTTATGGCTTCACCCTTCAAATTCGGGGTGACATTTAGTAACTCAACGATCTTTGTAGTCGAGAGAGCCATTATGAATAATGCAATTGAACCTAAAATTACAACAACCACGCTCGCGGTAGATATAATATTCCTCTGTTCTTCAGTATTTTCTCTATTTAACGATACTTCTCGTATAACTGCACGACTTATTCCTGCATCAAAAATACTTGCATAGCCAATTAATGCAAAAACTAATGTGAATAATCCAAAAGCCTCTGGCCCCAATAATCTGGCCAAAAGCCCCAAAGCTGGAATGGCGACTACTGTAGGA
>NZ_JADCKW010000101.1:0-511 GCF_014982155.1 Enterobacter cloacae complex sp. P16RS2
AAATAGAAGTGAAGATCAATGTATTACTGTTAGCGTCAGAACAAGCACCTGCTGTTGCCGCTACGTCAAGCGTTCCACCTGCTGGTTTAACAGTTGTAGAGCCTACTTGAGCAATGTAGAAGTTACCTGCTGTTGCTGTCATGATCTTAGTACATTCTGCTGCTGGTACGTTATCATAAGTAATTGTGAAAGAAGAACCTGCTGCTGATGATGGACCAGTGTTAGCTACACCTAATGTTACAGCACCTTTGAATGCGTTGATTGGTGTTGCAGAGTTACCTGAACCGCTTAACATGTTGTCAGGGAAGATCTTCGCTTGAACTGCTACTGAGTTATTCAAACCAGTAAAGCTTGAAGCGGAAGTATAAAGGGCTTTAACACCAGCTTGGATTGTTGCGATGTTATTACTCTCAGCTTGTGAACGTTGTGATGCTTGCACTTTAGGATATACGATAAATGCTGCTACCACTAACGCTGCGATAATACCAAGAACAAGTAATAGTTCTAAAAG
>NZ_JADCKW010000102.1:0-465 GCF_014982155.1 Enterobacter cloacae complex sp. P16RS2
ATAAATTAATAAGTTATATATCAAAATAAACATTACTACTATTTAACTCTCTTAACTGGTCAAAATATTTATAAGAGTCACTAATCGATTTCCTAGCCTGCTGCTTTGGAACACCTGCATCAATCATTTCTTTGTAACTGATATGAAACTCTTGTTTCAATGTTGTATCCCAACCTCCTGGCAAAGCTCTACGAGTTCGTTGAGCAGAACTTATATTCGCGTGCGGACTGCCTGATGCGGACTTAAGTAACGTAGCAGGTGCAGTATTTCTCTGGTAACCGTTTATTCTTTTCTTAGCCCAAGCGTCCTGTATTGGGTGGTGACTTTGTACAAACCCATCATTTTTACTATTTGTATGACCCGATGCTCTGTTTACACCAGGCGAAAGATTACCATGTGGATCAACATCACCAGTTTTATATCCGTTCGGTGCTTTACATCTCGACAACCCCCACGGATCCACCC
>NZ_JADCKW010000103.1:0-586 GCF_014982155.1 Enterobacter cloacae complex sp. P16RS2
TGACTTTATTAAATACCACCACAGCTTACAAGATTTGAATATGGAGTTATTCATCTGTGATGATAAAATGAAATACAATTAATATAAAATAATGTCAAATTTAATTCAATGAAAGTTGAATACATATAACATTTTATACTTATACAATGACTTCTATATTCCATTAAGTTTTTCGGCCTTTCATACTAGCCAGAAATAACATTCCGTTTCTTTTAAATCTTTCTTTATCATCTGGATGTAGGTGGGGTATCTCTAGTAGCATACCTAAAACAAGATCCTTATCCACCGTAAAAACATCACAATCAAGAGCCTTGGCAACTTCAGCCCCTAAAATTATTTTCTGACGTGTCTCTATCTGTTTAGCTTCTTGCTTAGACTTATATTGCAAACGATTTAAACGCATCTGAGCAGATGCTAATTGCTGCTCCAGTGTCTTTTTTATTCGTGGTTTCTTTCTGGTTTGCTCTTTATCTGAAATATCACTCATTTTCTATCCTCTTATAGTTCCATGATACATATATATTTCTTATATATATGTTAGTCAATGAGGATATTTGAAAAATTGGATTATTATTTCTTTTTATAA
>NZ_JADCKW010000104.1:0-224 GCF_014982155.1 Enterobacter cloacae complex sp. P16RS2
TAATTTATCAGTACTTTTATTTATGTGTTGTCTTACGTGACGTTCTACAAATGGTATCTTTAGTGGAAGTGCTAGTACTGTGAGAATCATAAACATCAATACTAGTATTGTGTAGATTGGGAAAAGAAAGATTTCAATTAATGGCTTTAGCATGTATACGCCTCCTGTATTGTATACATTTATTTATATAAAGAGGCGTAATCAGGTAATGACTCCAACTTACT
>NZ_JADCKW010000105.1:0-459 GCF_014982155.1 Enterobacter cloacae complex sp. P16RS2
GGTCATATAAAATTGAATTAAACTGTAAGCAAGTTAACTCAGATAAAGGTAAGGATAATGCTTTTATTATAAGAGATTATGCAACAGGAATGGATCTAAATGATATTAAGAAAATATTAGTTGTTGGTTCTGAGCCTTTACCATCTATAAAAAAAATTAAAAGAAGCATGCCTGATTGGGCAAAACCTTCAGGTTACTTTGGTATCGGTTTGCAAACAGTATTCAAACTTTGTAGAGAAGTTATTATTAAAACAAGAAAAAGAGAGAATTCTTGTTATGAAATAAAGATCCTAAATCATAATGACTCTTCTTTATATGATATTTCAGTTAAAGAGGTTGATGACAAAAGATTTGAAGGTACAGAAATAAAAGCTATTTTCGAAAATGATAACGAAAATTCAAAGTTTTATAATCATAAGAGTGGTCAAAGGCATTACGATCCATTATTACTTGAGAAAA
>NZ_JADCKW010000106.1:0-322 GCF_014982155.1 Enterobacter cloacae complex sp. P16RS2
CTCCTAAAGGAGCTAAAAATAACGACAATGTATAAAGCTTTTCTATAGTTAAATAATAACGCTAGTTTTAATGTCTGTGAAATTAACGGGGCTAGATTCGGATGAACGGCTGAGGTAATACACGAATCTTAATGATTATGGTTTTAGAGAGAGCCCGTAAGGGCAAAAGAGTTAATTTCCCTCCCGCCGTAGGCGGGAACGTGAATTTTATTAAAATTGAGTTGAAAATCTTTAGTTGATAACTGAAATTCCTAAAATAACAGACTCTTTTATGTGCTGCACAAATCACAGCTTAGTTATGAGAAATAGAATGGATATTAAC
>NZ_JADCKW010000107.1:0-527 GCF_014982155.1 Enterobacter cloacae complex sp. P16RS2
TTATTAAATACTAAAAATCAAAAAAGAGGATAAAAATTAATAAAGATAATCTGAGTAAAAAAGATGAAACGATGATATTCGCCATTTCAGCAACGCTAATGTTGTATGTGGACAGGATATACAGCATGGCAAGTGTAAACAAAGATGATGCAATGATTTATGTAAATGATGAAGATGTTGTTGAGTTTGCACTACGAATCCACATGAAGGAAGTATTAACTGAGTTTGAGTATTACAAGGCTGCTTATGGTACAGGAAAGGAAAAGTATGAATATATAAATATAACAGAGCTATTAAAAAGGGTGATGTTTTTTCATGATTTATATGTCAAGGATATGTTGATAAGAAATATAGAGTCGGGACGATCTTTTGATGATTATAGTGTTTTGGACTGGGATATGGACATAAATAGATAATATCAGTAATGTTATTCAGAGGGATACATGAGTATATCTAAAATGTGTTACCGGAATGGATTCCGGTAATACGTACTCTGACTATATGAGGTGAAACTAGTTTCTGATGAA
>NZ_JADCKW010000108.1:0-1056 GCF_014982155.1 Enterobacter cloacae complex sp. P16RS2
ATTTCTTTTTATACGATGGGAACTTTTCTTTTAAAATGTTAAAGCAGTTGATAACATTTTCATGCTCTACTGAAAAATGATCTATACTCCTTTTCAGAAGATCATTGGCAACATCAACAACAAATTGGCTCCCTTCACTATGATCATAGACAGTAAATACATCAGCTATCCAATGATAGCAGCAAAGCGTCAACAAAATACAATAGTCTTGATATTCTTTAATGCCTGATAAAAAAGTACATCCGTTATAATCCACTTGCCTTGTTCTTCTATAATATTGTTTGAGCGTGGGCTTTATTATTATTAAATTATTTTTAACTATATCATAGTGAATGTCATCCTGAACGTAGTCGTTTTTAAGAAAAAAACTATTGCTGTGAACATATAAAGCATAGGCAATTGTTTCAGTAGATATTCCATATTTTTCGCATAAAGCCGTTGAGACAACAGGATTGTTTTCTATATATCTTATAAACTCACTTTCTTTCAAGTTTTTTGTTTTGGTTTTAGTTTTATTCATATATCCCTCACTATTATTATATCCGATTAACGACGGAAGGTTTCTGGTCTTTTCCACTCAAACACTACTGCATGACGTTCTTTGTCTCTTTCTTTTTTGATCTGACAAGATATACGATTGTTGAGGATCTTTTTTCGAGCGATTTTTAAAACTTCTTTCATTTCACATTTTACAAGCTTTCTACCTTTAATTTTCATTTCTTCATATATGGCATTATTGATAAAATCTCTTTCTTTAGCTGATAGTATCTTTAATCTTCCTTGCTCATCCGCATTATTTGATATGGTATTAATTGTTTCATCTTCTTTTTTTTCCATATCAACTTTACTCTTCTTTTGTTTTTTTGATTTTTGCTCTTTTCTAATCGAGCGGACTTGATCACGAGCAATAAATTTGACAGTTTGTTTTTCTTTTTTATTTAGTGCTTTACCTTTTAACTTAGTGGCTTCTTCCAGAAAATCATCTATTATCTTTTTTTCATTCTCAGTAAGATTTTGTATCCATCCCATTCTTAGTTTTTTTGTTTTACTTTCCAT
>NZ_JADCKW010000011.1:0-80137 GCF_014982155.1 Enterobacter cloacae complex sp. P16RS2
GCCAAGCGGTAAGGCACCGGATTCTGATTCCGGCATTCCGAGGTTCGAATCCTCGTACCCCAGCCAATTTAAAAAGTCGTTAAGCAGTTTGTTTAACGCAATTGGGGTGTCGCCAAGCGGTAAGGCTCTGGTTTCTGATACCAGCATTCCGGGGTTCGAATCCCTGCACCCCAGCCACTTAAGTAACAAAAAAGCCCGCTCTGCGGGCTTTTTTGTTTTTGTTGTTAGTATTGTGCGGCCTGATGCCCTCACCCTGCCCCTCTCCCACGGGGAGAGGGAATGAAAACTAAAGTCCTAAGGCGTATTTCAGCGCCTGACGTTTCAGACCGCCGGCACGCTCCGCTGCCATCAATCCAATATTACGCAGAATGCGCACCGGGGCTAAGTCATTGCTGAACCCGGCATAGAACAGATCCATCCCCGACTGCATAATAAAGTTATCCGCCATGCGCCGCGTCTGGTAACGCTTGAGAATCTGATGGCTGGCCCAGTTTTCCGCGTGCCCGCGGGCGCTGCTCAGCACATCCAGTAACGCATCGACATCACGGTACCCCAGATTCACGCCCTGCCCGGCCAGCGGATGAATGGTGTGCGCTGCATCGCCCACCAGCGCCAGCCCTTCACGGGCATACTGCAAAGCATGGCGCCGCGTGAGGGGAAACGCCCCGGCAGCCACCGGCGTAACGTTGCCCAGACGGCTCGGAAAATGCAGGCGAATTTCCCGCTGCAATTGTTCCATTGAAAGCCCCTGCAGCTGGCGAATGCGTGCCGGTTTGTCGTACCAGACCAGGGATGCCCAGTTATCAAACAGCGGTAAAAACGCATGCGGGCCATTCGGCGTAAAGTGCTGCCACGTGCTTTCTCCCGGCGCATTCTCGCACTCGGCGGTAATCAGCATGCAGGACTGCTCATACTGCCAGGCATGAACGCCAATTCCCGCCATCTGTCTGACCTGCGAGTTAGCGCCGTCCGCTCCGACGACGAGCTTCACGGCCAGTTCATCGCCGCTGTCGAGCGTCAGCAAATACCCGCTCTCGTGAGGATGCAGAGCCTTAATCGACGCCGGAACGCGCAGCGTCACCTTCGGGTGCGCCTCCAGCGCCTGCCAGAGCGCCTGCTGGAGCACGTTGTTTTCCACCATATAACCCAGGCGCGGCAGCTTCAGCTCAGCGGCATCAAACGCGACGTGGGCATTTTCCCACTCCCAGGTTTCAAGACGGCTGTAAGGATGGGCGCGCATCGCCAGCACCGCCTCCCAGACGCCCAGCCCGCGCAGCAGATCGACGGACGCCGCGCTGATCGCGGAAATGCGCACATCCGGTTTGCTGGCGGGATCGAAGGCCGGTGGAGCAGCCTGTTCGATTACCGTTACCTCAAATCCCTGCTGCGCCAGCCCCAGCGCCAGCGCGCCGCCGACCATACCGCCGCCGACAACGGCAACTTCGGTGTGTAGGAGTGTCATGGTCAATTTTCCTTATTGGAGAATCCCTTAAGTTTACCGGATTTTTGCGGTCCTGAGACACATAACCTTCATACTGGTCACAACCCCACCAAAGCATTACAATACGCGGCTTGCAATCCTGAGCTGAGCAAGTCGATGACTAAAAAACTCCATATAAAAACCTGGGGCTGTCAGATGAACGAATACGATTCATCCAAGATGGCTGATCTGCTGGATTCAACCCACGGATACCAGCTGACAGAAAATGTGAAAGAAGCGGACGTGCTGCTGCTGAACACCTGTTCGATTCGTGAAAAAGCGCAGGAAAAAGTCTTTCACGTGTTAGGCCGCTGGAAGCTTCTCAAGCGAAAAAATCCGGACCTGATCATCGGCGTGGGTGGCTGCGTTGCGTCGCAGGAAGGTAAGCTGATCCGCCAGAGAGCCCCGTATGTGGATATTGTCTTTGGTCCTCAGACCCTGCACCGCCTGCCGGAGATGATCAATCAGGTTCGCGGCAGCCGCAGCCCGGTCGTTGACGTCAGCTTCCCGGAAATCGAAAAGTTTGACCGTCTGCCGGAGCCGCGCGCTGATGGCCCGACCGCCTTCGTCTCCATCATGGAAGGCTGCAACAAATACTGCACTTACTGCGTGGTACCTTACACCCGCGGTGAAGAAGTCAGCCGTCCGGCAGACGATATTCTGTTTGAAATTGCGCAGCTTGCCGCGCAGGGCGTTCGCGAAGTGAACCTGCTGGGCCAGAACGTTAACGCCTGGCGCGGGGAAAACTACGACGGCACCACCGGCAGCTTTGCCGAGCTGCTGCGTCTGGTGGCCGCGATTGACGGTATCGACCGCATTCGCTTTACCACCAGTCATCCGATGGAGTTTACCGACGACATCATTGACGTGTATCGCGATACGCCAGAGCTGGTGAGCTTCCTGCACCTGCCGATTCAGTGTGGCTCTGACCGCGTGCTGAACCTGATGGGCCGCCCGCATACGGTGCTGGAGTACAAGTCCACCATTCGTAAGCTGCGTGAAGCGCGTCCGGATATCCAGATCAGCTCCGACTTTATCGTCGGCTTCCCTGGCGAAACCGCTGATGACTTCGAGCGCACCATGAAGCTCATCGGTGAAGTGAATTTTGACGTCAGCTACAGCTTCATCTTCTCTGCGCGTCCTGGAACACCTGCGGCCGATATGGTTGACGATGTGCCGGAAGAAGAGAAAAAGCAGCGTCTGTATATTCTGCAGGAGCGTATTAACCAGCAGGCCAACGCGTGGAGCCGCCGTATGCTCGGCACCGTTCAGCGCATTCTGGTGGAAGGCACCTCCCGCAAGAGCATTATGGAACTCTCCGGTCGTACCGAAAACAACCGCGTGGTGAACTTTGAAGGCACCCCGGATATGATCGGTAAATTCGTGGACGTCGAAATTGTTGAAGTGCTGACCAACTCGCTGCGCGCGAAGCTGGTACGCACCGAGGACGAAATGGGGCTGCGTATTGCCGAGTCACCGGAATCCGTGATCTCTCGTACCCGTAAAGAAAACGATTCTGGCGTGGGGATTTACCAGCCTTAATCCTCCTGGCCTGCCTTTCCGGCAGGCCTTGTATTTCCTCTCATCGTCCCCAATATCTTCCGCAACGCTTGCGCCTTTATCCTGTGGCGTGAATAATTTCGGTAATGACCGTTTTATTACGCCCTATCGCAATGGGTCAGTTAACCAATTAAAGAGGAACAGTTTGAATATAGATACGCGTGAAATTAGCCTTGAGCCAGCAGACAACGCTCGCCTGCTGAGCCTGTGCGGGCCGTTTGATGACAACATCAAACAACTGGAGCGACGTCTGGGTATCGAAATCAATCGTCGCGATAATCATTTCAAACTTACCGGACGCCCTATCTGCGTCAACGCCGCTGCGGACATTCTGCGTAGCCTGTATGTTGATACCTCCCCGATGCGCGGCGAAATTCAGGATATCGAACCGGAACAAATTCACCTCGCCATTAAAGAGGCGCGCGTGCTTGAGCAAAGCGCGGAAAGCGTGCCGGACTACGGTAAGGCAATCAATATCAAGACCAAACGTGGCGTCATTAAGCCGCGTACGCCAAACCAGGCGCAGTACATCGCCAATATCCTCGACCACGATATCACCTTCGGCGTGGGTCCGGCGGGTACGGGTAAAACCTATCTGGCCGTTGCCGCTGCGGTAGATGCGCTGGAACGCCAGGAGATCCGTCGCATCCTGCTGACCCGCCCTGCCGTCGAAGCGGGCGAAAAGCTGGGCTTCCTGCCGGGCGATCTGAGTCAAAAGGTCGACCCGTATCTGCGTCCTTTATACGATGCGCTGTTCGAGATGCTCGGCTTTGAGAAGGTTGAGAAGCTCATTGAGCGTAACGTTATCGAAGTGGCCCCGCTCGCCTACATGCGCGGTCGTACGCTGAACGATGCGTTCATCATTCTCGATGAGAGCCAGAACACCACCATCGAACAGATGAAGATGTTCCTGACGCGTATCGGCTTTAACTCGAAAGCGGTCATTACCGGTGACGTCACCCAGATCGACCTGCCGCGCAGCACCAAATCAGGCCTGCGCCACGCGATTGAGGTGCTGGCCGAGGTCGACGAAATCAGCTTTAACTTCTTCCACAGTGAAGACGTGGTACGCCACCCGGTGGTCGCGCGTATCGTTAACGCCTATGAAGCCTGGGAAGAGGCGGATCAGAAGCGTAAGGCCGAACTGGCCGCAGAACGTAAGCGCGAAGCGCAGGAGCAAGAACAGAAATGAGTCAGGTGATCCTCGATTTACAGCTGGCCTGTGAAGACAATTCCGGCATGCCAGATGAGGCACAGTTTCAGAAATGGCTGGATGCGGTAATCCCCCAGTTTCAGGAAGAATCAGAAGTGACGATTCGCCTGGTGGATGAAGCAGAAAGCCATGAGCTTAACCTGACCTATCGCGGGAAAGATAAGCCGACCAACGTGCTCTCTTTCCCGTTTGAAGCGCCTCCAGGCATTGAGATGCCGCTGCTGGGCGATCTGATCATCTGCCGTCAGGTGGTTGAACAGGAAGCGAAAGAGCAGCAAAAGCCGCTTGAGGCCCACTGGGCGCATATGGTGGTACACGGCAGCCTGCATCTGCTCGGCTACGATCACATTGAAGATGACGAAGCGGAAGAGATGGAGTCCCTCGAGACAGAGATAATGCTTGCTCTGGGCTATGAGGATCCGTACATTGCCGAGAAAGAATAGTCCGTCACCTGACGGACTCACATGCCGCCACGAAAGGATATCGCGTGGCGGTAAACGTTGAACCAACAAGAGAACCCTTAACAAACGCCATGAGCGACGACAATTCACACAGTAGCGACACGACAACCAGTAAAAAGGGATTTTTCTCCCTCATTCTGAACCAGCTTTTCCACGGCGAACCCAAAAACCGTGATGAACTGCTGGAGCTGATTCGTGATTCCGGGCAGAACGACCTTATCGACGAAGATACGCGTGAAATGCTCGAAGGGGTTATGGACATCGCCGACCAGCGCGTTCGCGATATCATGATCCCCCGCTCGCAGATGATCACCCTGAAACGTAACCAGACTCTGGACGAGTGCCTCGATGTGATCATCGAATCCGCCCACTCGCGTTTCCCGGTCATCAGCGAAGACAAAGATCACATCGAAGGGATTTTGATGGCCAAAGATCTGCTGCCGTTTATGCGCAGCGATGCCGAAGCCTTCAGCATGGAAAAAGTGTTACGCCAGGCCGTGGTTGTGCCGGAAAGTAAACGTGTGGATCGGATGCTGAAAGAATTTCGCTCTCAGCGTTACCACATGGCGATTGTTATTGATGAGTTTGGTGGCGTTTCCGGTCTGGTCACGATCGAGGATATTCTTGAGCTGATCGTGGGCGAAATCGAAGACGAGTACGACGAAGAAGAAGATATCGACTTCCGTCAGCTTAGCCGCCACACCTGGACCGTGCGCGCGCTGGCCTCCATCGAGGACTTCAACGACGCCTTCGGTACCCACTTCAGCGATGAAGAGGTCGATACCATTGGCGGGCTGGTGATGCAGGCCTTTGGCCACCTCCCGGCGCGCGGTGAGACCGTTGACATCGACGGTTACCAGTTCAAAGTGGCAATGGCCGACAGCCGACGTATTATACAGGTTCACGTCAGAACGCCGGACGACTCACCGGTGCCAAAACTGGAAGATTAATGTAAATGGCATTTGCCCCACTGCTTGAACGCCAGCGCGTCCGTTTGCTGCTGGCGCTGTTACTCGGAGCCAGCGGTACGCTGGCTTTTTCTCCTTACGATATATGGCCTGCCGCCATTCTCTCCCTGATGGGGCTTCAGGGCCTGACCCTGAATCGTCGTCCGGTACAGGCTGCTGCCATCGGTTACTTCTGGGGGCTGGGGCTGTTTGGCTCAGGTATCAACTGGGTCTATGTCAGCATCGCCCAGTTTGGCGGTATGCCTGGCCCGGTAAACGTCTTCCTGGTGGTATTGCTCGCCGCGTATCTCTCGCTCTATACCGGTCTGTTCGCCGGCATCCTTTCTCGCCTGTGGCCAAAAACTACCTGGCTGCGCGTCGCCATTGCCGCGCCGGTGGTCTGGCAAATAACCGAGTTCCTGCGCGGCTGGGTGCTGACGGGCTTCCCGTGGCTACAGTTCGGCTACAGCCAGATTGACGGCCCCCTGAAGGGGCTGGCGCCGGTCATGGGCGTTGAGGCCATCAACTTCCTGCTGATGGTGGTGAGCGGCCTGCTGGTATTAGCGCTGGTCACACGCTGCTGGAAGCCGCTGGCTGTGGCGCTGGTGCTGTTTGCCCTGCCCTTCCCGCTGCGCTATATCCAGTGGTTCACGCCCGAGCCAAAGCGCACCCTGCAGGTTTCCATGGTGCAGGGGAACATCCCGCAGTCCATGAAGTGGGACGAGAAAGAACTGCTGAATACGCTGAAGATCTACGCCAACGCCACCGAAGAGGTGATGGGAAAATCACAGCTGATTATCTGGCCGGAGTCTGCCATTCCCGATCTGGAGCTCAACCAGCAGCCGTTCCTCAACATGATGAACGACCTGCTGCTGGCTCGGGGCAGCACGCTGATCACCGGGATTGTCGATGCGCGTCTGAATCAGCACAACCGCTACGACACCTACAACAGCATCATTACGCTCGGGAAAGACAGCGAGTACAGCTACCACTCCACTGACCGGTACAACAAGAACCACCTGGTGCCGTTTGGTGAATTTGTCCCGCTGGAGTCGATTCTGCGCCCGCTGGCCCCGTTCTTTGACCTGCCGATGTCCTCTTTCAGCCGCGGCCCGTACGTACAGCCTCAGCTGCACGCGCACGGCGCTGCCCTGACGGCGGCCATCTGCTACGAAATCATCCTCGGCGAGCAGGTGCGCGATAACTTCCGCCCGGATACGGACTATCTGCTGACCATCTCTAACGATGCCTGGTTTGGTAAGTCAATCGGCCCGTGGCAGCACTTCCAGATGGCACGCATGCGCTCCCTGGAGCTGGCGCGTCCGCTGCTGCGCAGTACCAACAACGGCATCACGGCCGTGATTGGTCCGCAGGGTGAAATTCAGGCAATGATCCCGCAGTTTACCCGCGAGGTACTGACCACTAAAGTCACGCCAACCACGGGGCTGACGCCATACGCGCGCACCGGCAACTGGCCGCTGTGGGTACTGACCGCGCTGTTCGGCTTTGGCGCGGTGCTGATGAGCCTGCGTCAGCGTCGTAAATAACCTTTCCTTCTGTTGTCGGGTGGCGTAGCCGCCACCCGACAATTTTCTCCAGACTCCCATTCTGGCACGCCTATTGCTTTGTTTATTCAGGTAAACGCAGTTTGGCTTAACGTGCAACTTTGTCGCACCAGCGTAGATCATCGGTAGCACCGAAACGGTGCAACGGGAGATATTTGCCTCTGAATGGTGCGGCGCGCTTCGCAAAAATAAACAATAACGCAGCAAAATCTTTACATTAAGCCAGACTAAATGTTAACAAGCTTGCATAACACTGCACTCGCACTGCGCGAGATATAACAACATCACAATGGGTATCAATGCGTCGCTGGCGCTGATAAAAAAGGAGTTGGGTATGCAATTACGTAAACTGGCCACAGCAATGCTGGTTATGGGAATGTCTGCAGGCGTGGTTCACGCTGAAGATGCTCCGGCAGCAGGCAGCACTCTCGACAAGATTGCCAAAAACGGCGTCATCGTGGTCGGCCACCGTGAATCTTCTGTCCCGTTCTCTTACTACGACAACACGCAAAAAGTCGTGGGCTATTCACAGGATTACTCCAACGCCATCGTTGAAGCTGTGAAGAAAAAGCTGAACAAACCTGACCTGCAGGTGAAGCTGATCCCAATCACTTCACAGAACCGTATTCCACTGCTGCAAAACGGCACCTTTGACTTCGAGTGTGGCTCCACCACCAACAACCTCGAGCGTCAGAAACAGGCAGCATTCTCTGACACTATCTTTGTCGTGGGCACCCGTCTGCTGACGAAGAAAGGCGGCGAGATCAAAGACTTCGCTGACCTGAAAGGCAAAGCGGTTGTTGTGACCTCTGGTACGACGTCAGAAGTGCTGCTGCACAAGCTGAACGACGAGAAGAAAATGGATATGCGCATCATCAGCGCGAAAGACCATGGCGACTCCTTCCGTACCCTGGAAAGCGGTCGTGCCGTCGCGTTTATGATGGATGATGCTCTGCTGGCGGGCGAACGTGCGAAAGCGAAAAAACCAGACAACTGGGATATCGTCGGTACCGCGCAGTCCAAAGAAGCCTACGGCTGTATGCTGCGTAAAGACGACCCGCAGTTCAAAAAGCTGATCGATGACACCATCGCTCAGGTGCAGACCTCCGGCGAAGCGGAGAAATGGTTCGACAAGTGGTTCAAGAACCCGATTCCACCAAAAAACCTGAACATGAATTTTGAACTGTCTGACGACATGAAAGCGCTGTTCAAATCACCAAATGACAAGGCTCTTAACTAATTAGAACTACAGGGGCGGGATCTCCTGCCCTCTCGATTGTCGGGAAGCATGGACAGACTATACGTTGAGTGGTCGTTCCCCACTCAGCGCGAAAAATGAGCTTCTCACCAATCTTCGAGGGTAGCGCTGCTACCCTTTTTTTCTGGAGTTTATTATGTCAATAGACTGGAACTGGGGCATATTCCTGCAACAAGCCCCGTTCGGCAACACCACCTATCTTGGCTGGCTGTGGAGCGGCTTTCAGGTCACCGTGGCACTATCGATAACGGCGTGGATTATCGCGTTTCTTGTCGGTTCTTTGTTCGGTATTCTGCGCACCGTCCCTAACCGTTTTCTTTCAACGCTTGGCACCCTGTATGTGGAACTGTTCCGTAACGTTCCGCTGATCGTGCAATTCTTTACCTGGTATCTGGTCATCCCGGAACTGCTGCCGGAAAATATTGGCATGTGGTTCAAGTCGGAACTGGATCCGAACGTGCAGTTCTTTGTCTCCTCCATGATGTGTCTGGGGCTGTTTACCGCTGCACGCGTTTGCGAGCAGGTGCGTGCCGCCATTCAGTCATTGCCGCGTGGACAAAAAAACGCGGGCCTGGCAATGGGCCTGACGCTGCCCCAAACCTACCGCTACGTGCTGCTGCCTAACGCCTACCGCGTTATCGTTCCGCCGATGACCTCCGAGATGATGAACCTGGTAAAAAACTCGGCCATCGCCTCGACTATCGGCCTGGTCGACATGGCCGCGCAGGCGGGCAAGCTGCTGGATTACTCCGCTCACGCGTGGGAATCCTTCACCGCGATTACGCTCGCGTATGTTCTGATTAACGCTTTCATCATGCTGGTGATGAACCTGGTTGAACGCAAAATCCGCCTGCCGGGTAATCTGGGGGGCAAATAATGTACGAATTTGACTGGAGTTCTATCGTTCCATCCATGCCTTACCTGCTTGATGGACTGGTGATTACCTTAAAAATCACCGTTATCGCCATCATCATTGGTATCGTCTGGGGTACCCTGCTGGCCGTCATGCGCCTGTCGAGCTTTAAGCCGCTCGCCTGGTTTGCGACCGCCTACGTTAACGTGTTCCGTTCCATCCCGCTGGTGATGGTGCTGCTGTGGTTTTACCTGATTGTGCCCGGTTTCCTGCAGAACGTGCTGGGGCTGTCGCCGAAAACCGATATCCGTCTGATCTCCGCCATGGTGGCGTTCTCAATGTTCGAGGCCGCTTACTACTCAGAAATTATCCGAGCGGGCATTCAGAGTATCTCCCGCGGGCAATCCAGCGCCGCGCTGGCGCTGGGAATGACGCACTGGCAGTCCATGCAGCTCATTATTCTGCCGCAGGCGTTTCGCGCCATGGTTCCGCTCCTGCTGACCCAGGGTATCGTGCTGTTCCAGGATACCTCGCTGGTCTACGTTCTGAGTCTGGCAGACTTCTTCCGTACCGCGTCAACCATCGGTGAACGTGATGGTACGCAGGTCGAGATGGTGCTCTTTGCGGGTGCGGTCTATTTTGTGATTAGTTTAAGCGCGTCGCTGTTGGTCAGCTGGCTGAAGAAAAGGACGGTATAATGATTTCCCTGAAAAATGTTTCTAAATGGTATGGGCACTTTCAGGTGCTGACCGACTGCTCCACCGAAGTCAAAAAAGGCGACGTGGTGGTGGTGTGCGGGCCGTCCGGCTCCGGTAAATCGACGCTGATCAAAACCGTCAACGGACTGGAGCCGGTGCAGCAGGGTGAGATCGTCGTCAACGGCACAAAGGTCAACGACAAGAAAACCAATCTTGCCCAGCTTCGCTCTCACGTTGGTATGGTGTTCCAGCATTTTGAGCTGTTCCCTCACCTCTCCATTATTGAGAACCTGACCCTGGCCCAGGTGAAAGTGCTCAAGCGTGATAAAAAAGCGTCGCGCGAGAAAGGTCTGAAGCTCCTGGAACGCGTTGGCCTCTCTGCGCATGCCGATAAGTTCCCGGCGCAGCTCTCCGGCGGCCAACAGCAGCGTGTGGCGATCGCCCGCGCGCTGTGCATGGATCCGGTTGCCATGCTGTTTGATGAGCCAACTTCGGCGCTCGATCCGGAGATGATCAACGAAGTGCTGGACGTAATGGTCGAACTGGCGCACGAAGGGATGACCATGATGGTGGTGACCCACGAAATGGGCTTCGCCCGTAAGGTGGCCAACCGCGTGATCTTTATGGACGAAGGGAAAATTGTCGAAGATTCCCCGAAAGAAGAGTTCTTCGCTAACCCGAAATCCGAGCGTGCGAAAGATTTCCTTGCGAAAATCCTGCACTAACCTTCCCGGTGCGCAATCTGCGGATTGCGCACTGCTTCACGCTTTCGCTCAGTTCCTCTCGTCGGCGTCACATTGCAGCGTTAACCTTGTCACAAAATAACGCTACGTATGGAGAACGCTATGGCACAGCCTATTATTCTCGATTGCGATCCGGGTCATGACGACGCGATCGCGCTCGTCCTCGCTCTTGCCTCCCCTGAACTCGTGGTAAAAGCCGTCACTTCATCCGCCGGAAACCAGACGCCTGACAAAACCCTGCGCAACGTGCTGCGCATGCTCACGCTGCTCAAACGCACCGATATTCCTGTCGCCGGCGGGGCCGTGAAGCCGCTGATGCGCGAGCTGATTATTGCCGACAACGTTCATGGTGAAAGCGGGCTGGATGGTCCGGCACTGCCGGAGCCGGGTTTCACGCCGCAAAACTGTACCGCCGTCGAGCTGATGGCGAAGGTGCTGCGCGAAAGCGCGGAACCGGTAACGCTGGTGGCAACCGGACCGCAAACCAACGTTGCGCTGCTGCTGAACAGCCATCCTGAGCTGCATAATAAAATTGCCCGTATTGTGATTATGGGCGGGGCCATGGGGCTGGGGAACTGGACGCCTGCGGCGGAGTTCAACATCTTTGTCGACCCGGAAGCGGCGGAAATCGTCTTTCAGTCCGGCTTACCGATTGTGATGGCCGGGCTGGACGTTACCCACCGCGCGCAGATTATGGCGGACGATATTGAGCGTTTTCGCTCGGTGGGTAATACGGTCGCGACAACCGTGGCCGAGCTGCTCGACTTCTTTATGGAATATCACAAAGCCGAGAAATGGGGCTTCCACGGCGCGCCGCTGCACGACCCGTGCACCATTGCCTGGCTACTGAAGCCGGAGATGTTCACCACGGTGGACAGATGGGTTGGTGTTGAGACGCAGGGAAAATACACCCAGGGAATGACGGTGGTGGATTACTACTCGCTGACGGGGAATAAACCTAATACCACGGTGATGGTGGACATCGATCGCGAGGCGTTTGTGGATTTGCTGGCGAAGAGACTGGCTTACTATAGTGCAGCCTGATGCCCTCACCCCAACCCTCTCCCACGGGGAGAGGGGGCAAACACTAAAAACGGCAACATAGTTGCCGTTTTGCTTTTATTTAGGGCTCAAACGGCCGACGCTGGAACTGATCGTGGCCGCATTTCGGACACAGCGGCAGGACATCCGGCGTATATACCGCAATATGGTGGTGGCAATTCTCGCACACCAGATTTCCCAAGCCGACCACCTCACCACTGTGATACACACCGTGATGGTTCAAATCCTGAAAGACCTCGCGCCACTCCAGCTGCGTTTTATCCGTGATGTCGGCCAGCTCCTGCCACAGGCTCTCTTTAATCACCCGCATAAAAACGCTGTCAGTGACCTCCTCCTGACTCTCCTGGTAGCTGCGCGCGAACTCTTCCAGATCGCGACGCACGGCGCGCGTCACCTCTTCCACTTCGGTTCGCGTTAACTCACCCGTTTGCGTCACGCGGGCACGCGCCTGCTCCACCAGCGCATCGATATCTCGCTCGCCGTTACGCAGCCGTTCCGTCAGTGTCGCCACCAGTTCGCGGTAAAATTGAGCAACCTTGTTCATCATTTTGCCTCCCGGGTAAGTAACTATTTCTAATAATAGACCTTATTTCATCGCCGCTTTGTCAGGTGAAGCACAGACCCGGTAAATTCCTGCAAAGCGCATTTGTGCGAAAGGCTGTTTTGACGCGGGCGTTTGGGCTATGCTATGCGGATCTGAATTACCACATCCATTGGCTACATTTGTAGCTGTATTGAAAACAGGACCACTGGCTGCCATGCAAGAGCAATACCGCCCGGAAGAGATAGAATCAAAAGTCCAGCAACACTGGGACGAGAAGCGCACCTTTGAAGTAACCGAAGACGAGAGCAAAGAGAAGTATTACTGCCTGTCGATGCTTCCCTATCCTTCTGGTCGACTACACATGGGCCATGTGCGTAACTACACCATCGGCGATGTGATTGCACGCTACCAGCGCATGCTGGGTAAAAACGTTCTGCAGCCTATCGGCTGGGATGCGTTCGGTCTGCCTGCGGAAGGCGCGGCGGTCAAAAACAACACCGCTCCGGCGCCGTGGACGTACGACAACATCGCGTACATGAAAAACCAGCTCAAAATGCTGGGCTTTGGCTATGACTGGAGCCGCGAGCTGGCAACCTGTACCCCGGAATACTATCGCTGGGAGCAGAAGTTCTTCACCGAGCTGTACAAAAAAGGCCTGGTGTATAAGAAGACCTCTGCCGTTAACTGGTGCCCGAATGACCAGACCGTTCTCGCGAACGAACAGGTTATCGACGGCTGCTGCTGGCGCTGTGACACCAAAGTTGAGCGTAAAGAGATCCCACAATGGTTTATCAAAATCACCGCTTACGCTGATGAGCTGCTGAACGATCTGGATAACCTGGATCACTGGCCAGATACCGTTAAGACCATGCAGCGCAACTGGATCGGCCGTTCTGAAGGCGTGGAGATTACCTTCAACGTTGAGAACTACGACCAGACTCTGACTGTCTACACCACCCGTCCGGATACCTTCATGGGCGCGACCTACCTGGCCGTGGCCGCAGGTCATCCGCTGGCGCAGAAAGCGGCGGAAAACAATCCGGAGCTGGCGACCTTCATCGACGAGTGCCGCAACACCAAAGTGGCCGA
Source organism: Enterobacter cloacae complex sp. P16RS2 (assembly GCF_014982155.1). NCBI lineage: Bacteria > Pseudomonadati > Pseudomonadota > Gammaproteobacteria > Enterobacterales > Enterobacteriaceae > Enterobacter > Enterobacter cloacae complex sp. P16RS2. The sequence goes on from NZ_JADCKW010000011.1 coordinate 13,474, forward strand.
AGCCGACATGGCGACGATGGAGAAAAAAGGGGTTGATACCGGCTTTAAAGCCATTCACCCACTGACAGGCGAAGCAATCCCTGTCTGGGCCGCCAACTTCGTTCTGATGGAGTACGGCACTGGCGCCGTGATGGCTGTTCCGGGTCACGACCAGCGCGACTACGAATTTGCCACCAAATATGGCCTGACCATCAAGCCTGTCATCCTGGCGGCTGACGGTTCAGAACCAGACCTGTCTGAACACGCGCTGACTGAAAAAGGCACCCTGTTCAACTCCGGTGAATTTAGCGGTCTGAGCTTCGAAGAGGGCTTCAACGCCATCGCCGATAAGCTGGCCTCTCTGGGCGTGGGCGAACGTAAAGTTAACTTCCGTCTGCGCGACTGGGGCGTGTCCCGTCAGCGTTACTGGGGTGCGCCAATCCCGATGGTGACGCTGGAAGATGGCACCGTGATGCCAACCCCGGAAGATCAGCTCCCGGTGATCCTGCCGGAAGACGTGGTCATGGACGGTATCACCAGCCCGATTAAAGCCGATCCGGAGTGGGCAAAAACCACCGTTAACGGACAGCCTGCGCTGCGTGAAACCGACACCTTTGACACCTTTATGGAGTCATCCTGGTACTATGCGCGCTACACCTGCCCGCAGTATCAGGACGGTATGCTCGATTCCGATGCGGCAAACTACTGGCTGCCGGTTGATATCTATATCGGCGGCATCGAACACGCCATCATGCACCTGCTCTACTTCCGCTTCTTCCACAAACTGATGCGCGATGCAGGCATGGTGAACTCTGACGAACCAGCAAAACAGCTGCTGTGTCAGGGCATGGTGCTGGCAGATGCGTTCTATTATGTTGGTGCCAACGGCGAGCGTAACTGGGTTTCACCGGTTGATGCGATCGTCGAGCGTGACGAGAAGGGCCGTATCGTTAAGGCGAAAGACGCCGAAGGTCATGAACTGGTCTACACCGGCATGAGCAAGATGTCCAAGTCGAAAAACAACGGTATCGATCCGCAGGTGATGGTTGAGCGTTACGGTGCGGATACCGTGCGTCTGTTCATGATGTTTGCCTCTCCGGCGGACATGACCCTGGAATGGCAGGAGTCCGGCGTGGAAGGGGCGAACCGCTTCCTGAAACGCGTCTGGAAACTGGTTTACGAACACACTGCACTGGGCGATGCCCCGGCGCTGAACGCCGCCGCACTGACTGAAGATCAGCAGGCGCTGCGTCGCGATGTTCATAAAACGATTGCGAAAGTGACCGATGATATTGGTCGTCGTCAGACCTTCAATACCGCAATTGCGGCTATTATGGAACTGATGAACAAGCTGGCGAAGGCTCCGCAGGACGGCGAGCAGGATCGTGCCTTAATGCGTGAAGCGCTGCTTGCTGTTGTTCGCATGCTGAACCCGTTCACTCCGCACGTCAGCTTCACCCTGTGGCAGGAGCTGAAAGGCGAAGGCGATATCGACAACGCGCCGTGGCCGCAGGCTGACGAATCAGCGATGGTAGAAAACACGACGCTGGTTGTGGTCCAGGTAAACGGCAAAGTCCGCGGTAAAATTACCGTGGCGGTCGATGCAACCGAAGAACAGGTTCGCGAGCGCGCGGGCCAGGAACCTCTGGTCGCAAAATATCTTGAGGGCGTTACCGTACGTAAAGTGATCTACGTACCGGGTAAACTGCTCAATCTGGTCGTTGGCTAAGCGCGGGAGGAAACGTGCGACAACTGGCAACAATACTCTTATCACTGGCGGTGCTTGTCACCGCCGGCTGTGGCTGGCACCTGCGCAATACCACGGCGGTGCCTGCTGAGATGAAAACGATGATTTTCGACTCATCAGATCCGAATGGTCCACTCAGCCGGGCAATTCGTAATCAGCTGCGTCTGAACGGCGTTGAGCTTGTTGAGAAACAAACGCTACGCCAGGATGTACCGTCTCTGCGCGTTACAGGAAGTGGTCTGTCGAGAGATACGGCCTCTATCTTCCAGGATGGCCGTACAGCTGAATATCAGATGGTGCTGACGGTCAACGCAGCGGTCCTGATCCCGGGTAAAGACATCTATCCGATCAGCACGAAAGTGTACCGTTCGTTCTTCGATAATCCGCAGACGGCGCTGGCAAAAGATGCCGAACAGCAGATTATCATCAACGAAATGTACGACAAGGCGGCGGAACAGCTGATCCGTAAACTGCCAGGTATTGCAGCGTCTACCAGACAAGGCTCTGACATTGTTGAAAAACCCGTTGCCGGCACGCTTCCTGCTGCTAACTCTCTGGGTAAATGATGATCAGGCTGTATCCTGAACAACTCCGCGCGCAGCTCAAAGAAGGGCTGCGCGCGGCGTATCTGCTTCTTGGAAACGATCCGTTATTACTTCAGGAAAGCCTGGATGCCGTGCGGCATGAGGCCGCCTCTCAGGGCTTCGATGAGCACCACACCGTCCAGCTGGATAACAACACCGACTGGAATGCCCTCTTCTCACTCTGTCAGGCGATGAGCCTTTTTGCGTCGCGCCAGACTATTCAGATCCTGCTGCCAGAGAACGGCCCTAACGCGGCCATCAATGAACAGCTGGCCACGCTGGTCAGCCTGCTTCACAGCGATCTGCTGCTGATTGTGCGCGGCAACAAGCTCACCAAAGCGCAGGAAAATGCGGCGTGGTTCACCCAACTCGCTGCCCACGCGGTGCAGGTGACCTGTCAGACGCCTGAACAGGCGCATCTGCCCAAATGGGTGGCAGCGAGAGCGAAGCAGAACAACCTTCAGCTGGATGATGCGGCGAACCAACTGCTCTGCTACTGCTATGAAGGTAACCTTCTGGCCCTGGCGCAGGCGCTGGACAGACTCTCCCTGCTCTGGCCGGATGGCAAGCTGACCTTGCCGCGCGTCGAGCAGGCCGTTAACGACGCGGCGCACTTCACGCCGTTCCACTGGGTGGACGCGCTGCTGTCGGCGAAAAGCAAACGCGCCCTGCATATTCTGCAACAGCTGCGTCTCGAAGGGAGCGAACCGGTTATTCTGCTGCGTACGCTGCAGCGCGAATTGCTGCTGCTGATTACGCTCAAGCGTCAGTCTGCCCATACGCCGCTGCGTTCGCTGTTTGATAAACACCGCGTGTGGCAAAATCGCCGCGCTTTGACCACCGAGGCCGTCAACCGCCTGAGTCATGAACAGCTTCGTCAGGCTGTGCAGCTTCTGATGCGCGCTGAGCTCACGTTAAAACAAGATTACGGCCAGTCGGTCTGGGCGGAGCTGGAAAGCCTTTCCCTGCTGCTCTGCCACAAGGCGCTGGCAGACGTTTTTATTGATGGATAGCATGCATTCTTTACAGGCCTTATATGGCGGCACCTTCGACCCGGTACATTACGGACATCTGAAGCCGGTTGAAATTCTGGCGAATCTGATCGGACTTCAGCGCGTCACCATCATGCCCAACAATGTCCCGCCCCATCGTCCACAGCCCGAGGCGACGAGCGAGCAGCGAAAAGAGATGCTTGCCCTTGCCATCGCAGATAAACCGCTCTTCCGACTTGACGAGCGTGAGCTGCGTCGCGACACGCCCTCCTGGACGTCTCAGACGCTTCAGGAGTGGCGCGCCGAACAAGGACCAGACCAGCCGCTTGCCTTTATCATCGGCCAGGATTCTCTGCTGAATTTCCCCACGTGGCATCAGTATGAAACCATCCTGGAGAACAGCCACCTGCTCGTCTGCCGCCGTCCCGGCTATCCGCTGACCATGCGCGAAGAGCAGTACCAGCAGTGGCTGGAAGACCATCTCACCGATAATGTTGAAGATCTTCACAACCAGCCTGCCGGGAAGATCTATCTGGCGGAAACGCCGTGGTTCGATATCTCTGCGACTCTCATTCGCGAGCGTTTACAGCAGGGTTTAGCGTGTGACGATCTGCTGCCAACCCCGGTGCTGGCCTATATCCATGCGCACGGTTTGTATCAGAAAAGCGCAGATGAATAGCCGGAGAGCATAAAAAGCGGCTTATTGTTTATCCTGCCTTGACAGGGTAAGCCATACTGTTATTCTCCGCTGCCAGACTTTCCCGCCGATCGTTGCTTTACAGAAATTGTTTTACAAAAATGGCAATGCAATCTCAGGCGGAGGGTGGGATGATACCCGCCTTCAAAAGCCCGGCCGGAGACATTTGTCCCGACGCAGGCGTGAGTTCAGGTATACTGTCTGGCTACGAATTCAAAGTTTTACAATCTCATTCACCCCAGGGGGAAAACTTGCAGGGTAAAGCACTCCAGGATTTTGTTATTGACAAAATTGATGATCTGAAAGGTCAGGACATCATCGCTATCGACGTTAAGGGTAAATCCAGTATTACCGACTGCATGATCATCTGCACCGGTACATCGACGCGTCATGTTGTTTCAATTGCCGATCACGTGGTTCAGGAATCGCGTGCAGCAGGGCTGTTACCGCTGGGTGTTGAAGGTGAAGCGACGGCTGACTGGGTGGTAGTCGACCTCGGCGATGTGATTGTCCACGTCATGCAGGACGAGAGCCGTCGCCTGTATGAGCTGGAAAAACTCTGGGGTTAATGCGTGAAGTTACAGCTGGTCGCCGTCGGCACCAAAATGCCGGACTGGGTACAAACCGGTTTTACTGAATATCTGCGTCGTTTTCCAAAAGACATGCCGTTCGAGCTGGTGGAAATTCCCGCCGGTAAGCGCGGCAAGAACGCTGATATCAAACGTATTCTCGATAAAGAGGGCGAACTGATGCTGGCTGCCGCAGGCAAAAACCGCATCGTCACCCTCGATATTCCAGGTAAACCCTGGGATACGCCGCAGCTGGCGCAAGAACTGGAGCGCTGGAAGCAGGATGGTCGTGACGTCAGTCTGTTGATTGGCGGACCAGAAGGGTTATCCCCTGCCTGCAAAGCGGCGGCTGAACAAAGTTGGTCTCTCTCCGCGCTGACGCTTCCCCACCCGCTCGTTCGGGTACTGGTGGCAGAAAGCCTGTATCGCGCGTGGAGCATTACTACCAACCACCCCTATCACCGCGAGTAATGACTGACCAGGGTAGATTAAGCAGCGGATGAAACTACAGAATTCTTTTCGCGACTATACGGCTGAGTCCGCGCTGTTTGTGCGCCGGGCGCTGGTCGCCTTTACCGGGATTTTGCTGCTTACCGGCGTGCTGATCGCCAACCTCTATAATCTGCAAATTGTCCGCTTTACCGACTACCAGACGCGTTCAAACGAAAACCGCATTAAGCTGGTGCCTATCGCACCCAGCCGCGGCATTATTTACGATCGTAACGGCACACCGCTGGCGTTAAACCGCACCATCTATCAAATCGAGATGATGCCGGAAAAAGTCGATAATGTTCAGGATACGCTGGAAGCGCTGAAAAGCGTTGTCGACCTTAACGATGACGATATCGCGGCCTTCAAAAAAGAGCGCGCCCGCTCTCACCGCTTCACCTCGATTCCGGTTAAAACCAATCTTACGGAAGTCCAGGTGGCCCGCTTTGCGGTGAATCAGTACCGTTTCCCCGGCGTGGAAGTGAAGGGATATAAGCGTCGCTACTACCCCTACGGCTCCGCGCTGACGCATGTGATTGGCTACGTTTCCAAAATTAACGACAAAGACGTCGACCGCCTTGATAAAGACGGCAAGCTGGCCAACTACGCTGCTACGCACGATATCGGTAAGCTGGGGATCGAACGTTACTACGAAGACGTTCTGCACGGACAAACCGGCTATGAAGAGGTTGAAGTTAACAACCGCGGCCGCGTGATCCGCCAGCTGAAAGAAGTGCCGCCTCAGGCGGGGCATGACGTCTACCTGACGCTCGACCTCAAGCTACAGCAGTATATCGAAACCCTGCTGGCGGGTAGCCGTGCAGCCGTTGTGGTCACCGATCCCCGTACCGGCGGCATCCTGGCGATGGTCTCCATGCCTAGCTATGACCCGAACCTCTTTGTTGACGGCATTTCCAGTAAAGACTATTCCGGTCTGCTGAATGACCCGAACACGCCGCTGGTGAACCGCGCGACGCAAGGGGTTTACCCGCCGGCATCAACGGTTAAACCGTACGTGGCGGTCTCTGCGCTGAGTGCCGGCGTTATCAACCGTAATACCAGCCTGTTTGACCCGGGCTGGTGGCAGCTGCCGGGTTCAGATAAGCGCTATCGTGACTGGAAAAAATGGGGCCACGGTCATCTGAACGTCACCAAATCGCTGGAGGAATCCGCGGATACCTTCTTCTATCAGGTGGCGTATGACATGGGTATCGACCGCCTGTCAGAGTGGATGAGCAAATTCGGCTACGGACACTACACCGGCGTTGACCTTGCGGAAGAACGCTCCGGCAACATGCCGACGCGTGAATGGAAGCTGAAGCGCTTTAAAAAACCGTGGTATCAGGGTGACACCATCCCGGTGGGTATCGGCCAGGGTTACTGGACGGCAACGCCGATTCAGATGAACAAAGCCATGATGATCCTCATCAATGACGGCGTGGTAAAAGTGCCTCATCTGCTGCAGAGCACGGTTGAAGACGGCAAAAAAGTGCCGTGGAATCAGCCGCACGAGGCCCCGGTGGGTGACATCCATTCCGGCTTCTGGGAAATTGCGAAAGACGGTATGTACGGCGTGGCAAACCGCCCGAATGGGACCGCGCATAAGTACTTCGCCGGTACGCCGTACAAAGTGGCAGCAAAGTCCGGTACCGCGCAGGTGTTTGGTCTGAAAGCCAACGAAACCTATAACGCGCACCGCATTGCTGAACGTCTGCGTGACCATAAGCTGATGACGGCGTTTGCCCCTTATGATAACCCGCAGGTCGCGGTGGCGATGATTCTGGAGAACGGCGGTGCCGGACCAGCAGTAGGGACCATCATGCGCCAGATTCTTGACCACATTATGCTGGGTGATAACAACACCGAACTGCCGGCTGAAAACCCGGCCGCCGCTGCGGCGGAGGACCAATAATCATGACGGATAATCCAAATAAAAAATCGCTGTGGGATAAAATCCATATCGACCCAGCCATGCTGCTGATCCTGCTGGCTCTGCTGGTGTACAGCGCCCTGGTTATCTGGAGCGCCAGCGGCCAGGACATCGGCATGATGGAGCGCAAAATCGGCCAGATCGCCATGGGTCTGATTATCATGGTAGTGATGGCGCAAATCCCGCCGCGCGTCTATGAAGGCTGGGCGCCCTATCTCTACATCTTCTGTATTATTTTGCTGGTTGCGGTAGATGCGTTTGGCGCCATTTCAAAAGGGGCGCAGCGCTGGCTGGATCTGGGCGTTGTCCGCTTCCAGCCTTCGGAAATTGCCAAAATCGCCGTTCCATTGATGGTGGCACGCTTTATCAACCGCGACGTCTGTCCGCCGTCGCTGAAAAATACCGCCATCGCGCTGGTGCTGATTTTCCTGCCGACGCTGCTGGTTGCGGCACAGCCTGACCTCGGTACCTCAATCCTTATCGCCCTCTCCGGCCTGTTTGTCCTTTTCCTGTCAGGACTGAGCTGGCGCCTGATTGGTATCGCGGTGGTGCTGATTGCGGCGTTCATTCCTATCCTCTGGTTCTTCCTGATGCATGATTACCAGCGCCAGCGCGTCATGATGCTGCTCGATCCGGAAACCGATCCGCTGGGCGCGGGCTATCATATTATTCAGTCCAAGATTGCGATTGGCTCCGGCGGCCTGCGCGGTAAAGGCTGGCTGCACGGCACGCAGTCGCAGCTGGAGTTTTTACCGGAACGCCACACCGACTTTATCTTTGCGGTACTGGCGGAAGAGCTGGGGCTGGTTGGCATCTTAATATTGCTGGCGCTGTACGTCCTGCTGATCATGCGGGGATTGTGGATTGCAGCGCGCGCGCAAACCACCTTTGGTCGCGTCATGGCCGGCGGGTTGATGCTGATTTTATTCGTTTATGTCTTCGTAAATATTGGTATGGTGAGTGGTATTCTGCCGGTGGTAGGCGTACCGCTGCCGCTGGTGAGTTACGGAGGCTCGGCACTGATCGTGTTGATGGCCGGGTTTGGTATCGTGATGTCGATCCATACCCACAGAAAAATGTTGTCAAAAAGCGTATAAAAATAAGGGGATCGGAATGCGTAAGCAGTGGCTGGGGATCTGCATCGCGGCAAGTTTACTTGCGGCCTGCACAAGTGATGATGGTCAGCAACAGGCAACCGTCGCGCCGCCGCAGCCTGCGGTGTGTAATGGCCCGATCGTTGAAATCAGCGGTGCCGATCCCGTTTATGAACCGCTGAATGCCAGTGCCAATCAGGATTACGAGCGCGACGGCAAAAGCTATAAAATTGTTCAGGATCCTTCCCGTTTCAGTCAGGCGGGCTTTGCCGCCATTTATGATGCCGAGCCAGGCAGTAACCTGACGGCTTCCGGGGAAGCGTTCGACCCAATGCAGCTGACGGCGGCACACCCGACGCTGCCGATCCCGAGCTACGCCCGTATCACCAACCTGGCGAATGGCCGTATGATCGTCGTGCGGATCAATGACCGTGGACCTTACGGGAATGACCGGGTGATTTCCCTGTCGCGCGCGTCTGCCGATCGCCTGAACACCTCGAACAACACCAAAGTCCGTATTGATCCGATTATCGTCGCACAGGATGGTTCGCTCTCCGGGCCGGGTACCGCGTGTACGACGGTGGCAAAACAGACCTATGCCCTTCCTGACCGCCCAAATCTTGACGGCGGAATGGGAAGCGTCTCGTCTCCGGCAGAGCCTGCTCAGCCGGGGGGAGAAATTCGCCCGATCAGCAATGACACGCTGCAAAGCGAGGATTCTACCGGCGCGCCGGTAAAGAGTAGCGGCTTTCTTGGCGCACCGACGACCTTAGCCTCAGGCGTGCTGGAAGGCAGCGAGCCGACTCCGGCCCCTGCTCCCGTTGCTGCGCCAGCGACCCAGCCGGCTCCCGTAACGGCGCCAGCGGCCACGCAAAGTGCGGCGGTGGCGGCTCCAGCAGCGGCCAGCGGCAGCTATGTGGTTCAGGTAGGCGCAGTGAGCGATCAGGCCCGGGCCAGGCAGTACCAACAGCGTCTGAGCCAGCAGTTTGGCGTACCGGGACGCGTTGAGCAGAACGGCGCGGTCTGGCGCATTCAGATGGGGCCGTTTGCCAGCAAATCGCAGGCCGCATCCCTGCAGCAGCGTCTGCAGAATGAAGCTCAACTTCAGTCATTTATCGCTGTTGCGAAATAATTAACCGGCGGTATCCGAATTGTCAGTTAGTGTAAAACACATTCACAAACTCATGCTTAAAGTCGGATGCCTGCCTGAATAGCATTTGCTATAGTAAGGCACTTTTTTTAATTCCATCACGGATGTCGTAGTTCTGACCATGAAGACCACTTTTTCTGCTCGTTTTGTGCAGCGCATGGCGCTGACCACGGCCCTTTGCGCTGCTGCGCTCTCTGCAGCTCACGCCGATGACCTGAATATCAAGACCATGATCCCTGGCGTTCCGCAAATCGACGCGGAATCCTACATCCTGATCGATTACAACTCTGGCAAAGTGCTGGCAGAGCAGAATGCCGATGCCCGCCGTGACCCGGCCAGCCTGACCAAAATGATGACCAGCTACGTTATCGGCCAGGCGATGAAGGCAGGTAAATTCAAAGAATCGGATCTGGTCACCATCGGTAACGATGCTTGGGCAACCGGGAACCCTGTTTTCAAAGGTTCCTCTCTGATGTTCCTGAAGCCGGGTATGCAGGTTCCTGTTTCCCAGCTGATTCGCGGTATCAACCTGCAGTCTGGTAACGATGCCTGCGTGGCAATGGCCGATTTCGCCGCCGGTAGCCAGGATGCCTTTGTGGGTCTGATGAACAGCTACGTTACCGCGCTGGGTCTGAAAAACAGCCATTTCCAGACTGTACACGGCCTGGACGCAGACGGTCAGTACAGCTCCGCACGTGATATGGCCCTGATTGGTCAGGCCCTGATCCGCGATGTACCTAACGAATACTCTATCTATAAAGAGAAAGAGTTCACTTTCAACGGTATTCGTCAGACCAACCGTAACGGTCTGCTGTGGGATAACAGCCTGAACGTTGACGGCATCAAAACTGGCCACACCGACAAAGCGGGCTACAACCTGGTGGCCTCTGCCACTGAAGGTCAGATGCGTCTGATCTCTGCCGTGATGGGCGGCCGCACCTTTAAAGGTCGTGAAACAGAAAGCAAGAAACTGCTGACCTGGGGCTTCCGCTTCTTCGAAACCGTGAACCCACTGAAAGCAGGCAAAGAGTTTGCGTCTGAACCCGTCTGGTTCGGCGACAACGACCGTGCTTCACTCGGCGTTGATAAAGACCTCTACCTGACCATTCCACGCGGTCGCATGAAGGATCTGAAAGCCAGCTACGTGCTGAACAGCACCGAGCTGCATGCCCCGCTGCAGAAAAACCAGGTTGTGGGCACGATCAACTTCCAGCTGGATGGAAAAACGATCGATCAGCGTCCGCTGGTTGTCCTGCAAGAAATTCCTGAAGGCAATTTCTTCGGCAAAATCATTGATTACATTAAATTGATGTTCCACCACTGGTTTGGTTAAAAATTGAACACTTGAAAGTGTGATTTTGATCCCCATATACTAAGTATCCTGATAACTCCCACCTGACGTGGGAGTTATTATTTTTTGACGTTACGCCGGAGCTGACATGAAAACCAAACTTAACGAACTGCTTGAATTCCCTACCTCATTTACCTACAAAGTAATGGGTCTGGCGAAACCTGAGCTGGTTGATCAGGTGGTTGAAGTGGTACAGCGCCATGCGCCGGGTGACTACTCTCCGTCAGTAAAACCAAGCAGCAAGGGCAACTACCACTCTGTCTCTATTACCATCACTGCGACACACATCGAGCAGGTTGAAACGTTGTACGAAGAGCTCGGCAATATCGAAATTGTTCGTATGGTGCTGTAGTCCCTTTGCGGTTACCCGGTTTGCCGGGTAACCCCTCTCCCCGCTGTGATATACTCCCCCACACCTTTTGTCCCTCGTCTTCGGAGACGCAGTTTTGTATCAGGATAAAATTCTGGTCCGTCACCTCGGCCTGCAACCTTATGAGCCTGTCTCCCAGGCTATGCATGACTTCACCGATTCACGCGATGACAGCACCCCGGATGAGATCTGGCTGGTCGAACACCTGCCGGTATTTACGCAGGGCCAGGCGGGTAAAGCAGAGCATTTGCTAATGACGGGAGATATCCCGGTTATTCAGAGCGATCGCGGCGGTCAGGTCACTTATCATGGGCCCGGGCAGCAGGTGATGTACGTCCTGCTCAATCTGAAACGCAGAAAGCTTGGCGTACGTGAACTGGTTACCTTACTGGAACAAACTGTCGTCAACACGCTGGCGGAATATGGTATTGACGCGCATCCACGCGCCGATGCGCCGGGCGTTTACGTTGGGGAAATGAAGATCTGCTCCCTGGGGCTGCGTATTCGTAAAGGCTGCTCATTCCATGGCCTGGCCTTGAATATTAATATGGACCTCGCGCCTTTCCAGCGCATTAACCCCTGCGGCTATGCCGGCATGGAAATGACGCAGGTACGCCAGTGGGTTGAAACCGCTACGCCAGAAACTATTCGTCCGGTGCTTTTGAAGAACGTTTTAGCACTACTTAACAATCCACCACACGAATATATCCCTGCTTAATATATCATACAACAGGGCTCGATAATTTGGCGGGCCACTGTTTATTTACCGCTTTTGCACTTTACAATAATCCGCAGATTCTATATTTTCGAAGCGCCCGAATATTACCGCTACATATTATTTAGCCTCCAGCAAGCACGGCATAAGTAACGTGAGCAATAATCACTCAACTGTTTGTTTTTGATAAACAAGTGAAACAAAACCAACACTTTATGAATCTCTACAAGCATAATAAATAAATTCAACTATCATTCATATTGTGAATGTATACGGAGTGAAAGCGTGGAGTATAATAATTTACCAGCCAAACGACTGAATGAACCCGGTGGCGAAGACAAGCCACAAATTTTTCGGACTTTACGTAATATTGATCTCAATTTACTGACTATTTTTGAGGCGGTATATGTCCATAAGGGTATCGTTAACGCTGCGAAAATTCTTAATCTCACGCCATCAGCAATAAGCCAGTCAATCCAAAAGCTTCGCGCTATATTTCCTGACCCATTATTTATCCGCAAGGGCCAGGGGGTAACGCCGACGGCTTACGCCACGCATCTCCATGAGTACATCAGTCAGGGGCTGGAGTCGATTCTGGGCGCGCTGGATTTAACCGGGAGCTATGATAAGCAGCGAACCATCACCATCGGCTGTTCCCCTTCTGTAGGGGTGCTGGTGATGCCGGCGATCTTCCAGGCCCTGAAAGAACATGCTCCGCAGCTCCTGCTTCGCAACGTGCCTCTCAATGAACCAGACATTCAGCTTGCCCAGTTCCAGACGGACCTGATTATTGAAAGCGGCAGCTTCAGTGCCAGAGCGCTGGGGCAAAATGTGCTTTATGCGGATAACCTGGTATTGGTTTGCCGCCAGCAGCATCCTGCTCTTAGCGAGCCGTTAACCATCGAAAACCTGCGCAACTACGATCACTCATCTTTCATGACCGAAGGGCAATCTAATCACGCACTTCGTCAGCGTATTGATGAAATTTTCCCGGAACGTCAGATCAGCTTCAGCAGTTACAATATGTTTACCACCGCATCCCTGATCGGCAGCAGCGACATGCTGTGCGTTATGCCATCACGCCTGTACAGTCTGCTACAAAAATGCTGGCCGCTGGAAAGCATCCCGCTCAGTCAGCTTAATGCGGAATCTATCGAGATTTCACTGCATTACAACAAGCTAAGTTTGCGCGATCCGGTCCTGGAAAACGTCATCCGCATTATCCGTCAGGCCTTCTGACAGGTTTAGCCAGCACAAGTCCCTGCAACCCGCAGGGCAAAAGGCACAAAACAACAACTATTTTACAAATTGGCGATCTGACAGGCTGCTTTAAAGACCGTTTCAATGATATACTGCCTGTCGTTCGTTCAAAAATAGTTGATAAATACAACATTCCCTTGAATTGAAACGCTTTCCTTCGATATTCGCAACTGGAACACGCACGCTATGAGTAAACCCATTGTGATGGAACGCGGTGTTAAATACCGCGATGCCGATAAAATGGCCCTTATCCCGGTTAAAAACGTGGCTACAGAGCGCGAGGCGCTGTTAAGAAAACCGGAATGGATGAAAATCAAACTTCCGGCCGACTCTTCGCGTATCCAGGGGATCAAAGCGGCGATGCGCAAGAATGGCCTTCACTCCGTCTGTGAAGAAGCCTCTTGCCCGAACCTTGCTGAATGTTTTAATCACGGTACCGCGACGTTTATGATTCTGGGTGCTATCTGTACCCGCCGCTGCCCGTTCTGCGATGTTGCTCATGGCCGTCCAGTCGCGCCTGATGCTAACGAACCCCAGAAACTGGCGCAGACCATCGCCGACATGGCGCTGCGTTATGTGGTTATCACGTCCGTTGACCGTGACGACCTCCGTGACGGTGGTGCTCAGCACTTCGCCGACTGCATTACGGCCATTCGCGAGAAAAGCCCTAACATCAAAATCGAGACGCTGGTGCCTGACTTCCGTGGCCGTATGGACCGCGCGCTGGATATCCTGACCGCAACGCCGCCAGATGTGTTTAACCACAACCTGGAAAACGTGCCGCGTCTTTACCGTCAGGTCCGTCCGGGCGCTGACTATAACTGGTCCCTGAAGCTGCTGGAGCGTTTCAAAGAAGCGCATCCGCATATTCCGACCAAGTCTGGTCTGATGGTGGGTCTGGGTGAAACCAATGATGAAATCATCGAGGTGATGCGCGATCTTCGCCGCCACGGTGTGACCATGTTGACCCTCGGACAGTATCTGCAGCCAAGTCGTCACCACCTGCCGGTACAGCGCTACGTGAGCCCGGACGAATTCGATGAAATGAAAGCCGAAGCGATGGCGATGGGCTTCACCCATGCTGCCTGCGGCCCATTCGTTCGTTCCTCATACCATGCCGATATGCAGGCTAAAGGCGAAGAAGTCAAATAATGCTGTAATATTCATTTACAGTAATACAAAAAAACCGGCCTCATGAGCCGGTTTTTTTTCGCAAGCCCTCAGGCGTTGCTGTCACTCTTTGTGAGAAAGCTTGTCTGCCGGGACGTCATCCTCGGCGCTTTTCTTCGCCGCTGCATCATCATCGTTCATCGCTTTCTTAAAGCCTTTGATGGCAGCCCCCAGGTCACCACCCAGCGTGCGTAACTTCTTGGTACCAAACAGCAGGACGACCAGTGCGGCAACCACCAGCAGTTTGGTAATACTAATCTCACCCATAGATACCTTCTTTACTTAAAACAGGCTGCATTCAGCGCCAAAACCTGACTGTATTAACGGTCATTTAGCGCGTGCACACAATAGCAATCTGTAACAAGGTGAATCAAGCATTGTTGAAAAAAACATCACAATAATTGCGGTGGCGCAAACCGACGATTGCGAAGAACGGGTAATTGCTGACGCGCAAGCGCAATTCTCTCTAAGTTTATCTCCGCCACCAGCAAATGCGGGGCTTCAGCGGCGGCGGCGATCGTCACCCCCAGCGGGTCAACCACCCTGCTTTGCCCAATGTTTTTCGTGCCACATTCCCCTGCGGCAACGACATAGCAGGTTGTATCCAGCGCGCGCGCCGTAAGCAGCGTTGCCCAATGGTACTCTTTTAACGGCCCTTTGACCCACGCGGCGGGGAGTACCAGCACGTCCGTCCCCTCCAGCGCCAGATGCAGCGCCAGCTCGGGAAAACGCAGGTCATAGCAGGTCATCAGCCCGATCTTAAATCCGTCAATCTCCAGCAGCGGAGGGAGCTCGTCTCCGGGGTCAACGCGACGCGACTCCTGGATGCTGAACGCATCATAGAGGTGAAGCTTGGCGTAACGTGCGACGATGGCCCCGTCACGAATCGCCACGAGCGTATTCACCGCGCGGCCCGGCATGGAGGGAACATGGATCGTTAAGATCGTCGTCATCGTATTGCCCGCGCTTTGGGCGAGTAATTGCTGTAAGAATTCGCCGTCCAGCGGCTGCGCGGACTTCACGGATAAATCCGGGTCATTATCATCCCTGGCCAGCAGCGCCTCGGGGAGAACCAACAGCGACGCGCCTTTCTGCCTGGCCTGCATCATCAGTTCGACGCACGTGAGCGCATTTTCACGCCAGTCAGGCGTGACCACAAATTGCCCTACCGCTACATACATATTTGTCCCCTCATCATAAACGGCGTTAAACTCGCTACTCTTACACATCAAATAGCAGGTATTTAGCGTGTTACAACTACTTTTAGCCGTTTTTATTGGTGGGGGAACGGGTAGCGTTGCGCGATGGTTTCTGAGTATGCGATTTAACCCCCTGCATCAGGCGATTCCCATGGGGACGCTTGCCGCTAACCTGATTGGTGCCTTTATCATCGGCATGGGGCTGGCCTGGTTTAACCGAATGACGCACATTGACCCAATTTGGAAGGTATTGATTACCACCGGATTCTGCGGCGGTTTGACCACCTTCTCAACCTTTTCTGCGGAAACGGTTTTTCTCTTTCAGGAAGGCCGCATTGGCTGGGCGCTAATGAATATGGCGATCAATATGTTCGGCTCGTTTGCGATGACGGGGATCGCATTTTGGCTATTTTCTTCCGCAAGCGCGCATTAACAGCCGAACCGTTAATGTTGGCTTAATTTTTCTCTGTCACTCTGCATGCAGTAATGAACGAGGGTGACAGAATGAAACAGAGTCTGATGAGCGCAGGAATGGTGTTGTTGAGCGTGCTGATCGTAGCCAGCTTCCTGAAAATGTATCTGCTTGGCTGATTCAAAACGAAAAAAACCCGCTCAGTGAGCGGGTTTTGAAATTCTTGCTGACGCGTCTGAATTACAGAGCGATTACGTTAGCAGCAGAAGGGCCTTTGGCACCGTTAGTGATTTCGAACTCTACACGCTGACCTTCAGCCAGAGTTTTGAAACCATTAGACTGGATTGCAGAGAAGTGTACGAACACGTCTTTGCTGCCATCTTCAGGAGTAATGAAACCGAATCCTTTGGACTCATTAAACCACTTAACGTTACCTTTAATCTTAGACATCAAAATTACCTTTACATTAAAAAACGACACAAATGCTGTGTCGGTTATCAGTACATCAATTGTGGGACCTTTTGTCCAGCGGATCTTTGATAAAAAGTGACTAAAGTCGCGTTAATTTTCACTGACAGATTTTTATCGCTTATGAATCAACAACTGCGCGTTTTATCACCAGCATGTAACGTTTTGTCAGTTAAAACTGAAAACGCATCCAGGCGAAGTAAACGTTACCGTTGTTGTACGTACCCGGGATGTAGGTCATCTGGAACGTTGCGGGACCATAGCCAATAGAGGCCAAAGGCAGCAGGACCGGGATCGGAATGTAGTTCCAGTTGTCACGTGCAGTGACCCCGGCGGTATAGCCCAAACCGACGTGGAAGTTCTCGTCCGCTAGCGGACGCCAGGTTTTCTCCCAACCATACCCCCCAATCGGCTCCCATTTATTAAACGAGTCTTTGAAGGCCATCAGATAGATGCCATGCCAGTTTCCCTTTTCATCCCAGCGCGACTGGCCAAAACCCGCGCCCCACGGACGCTCGTTGTATTTATCGGTTTTCTCTTTGTCATAAGCAAAACGCGCATGCCACGTTATTGCCGGGACATAGAGATCATAATGTTCAGGTGCCGTCCATGTCTGGGAAACATTATCCGTAAAGGTTGAGAACCAGCCTTTATCCGTCGCGTTGCCTTCTGCCTGTGCAACAGAAGAAAACGTTAACTGCCCAAAAATAAACAACAAAATAGAGAAAAATGTATTACGTACAATCACAATGCAATTACCATTCTTAGTATTCGAGGCAAAGTTTACCATAAAGTAGTTGAATCAAAGCTTAACGACATCAGCGTTATTCCTAATTATTCGGGCTCATTCCGGGAATATTCTTAAAGAAAGCGAGAGATACGTACAAATAAACCCACAAGGGGTGTGACTTTTCGCATTACTCTTTGTTAATCAGCAACATGCAAAACCATACAAAACATTAACAATTTGTTATCATTAATGGGGCATGTTGCGCTATTTCTGACGGTCAAGGGGCGCATGACATAAATGTACTGGCCATGGCAAAACATGGTTGTTCGGTTCTCTAGTCGTCTGTTTATTGATTTTAATCAGCAAGAACAGGCCAATTATTCGGCACATTTTCATCCTTCTTTTTTTATTGATTTTTTGTGCTCCATAGCAGCAGAGATACAGGGGAAATCATGCTTACGTTATTCGAACTCCTTATTGGAGTCGTCGTCATTGTCGGCGTCGCACGCTACATCATTAAAGGCTACTCGGCCACGGGCGTATTATTTGTCGGCGGTCTAACGCTGCTGATTATCAGCGCAATAATGGGGCACCAGGTGTTACCTGCCAGCGCGACCAGCACCGGTTACACGGCAACAGATATTGTTGAATACATTAAAATATTGCTCATGAGCCGCGGCGGTGACCTGGGTATGATGATCATGATGCTGTGCGGTTTTGCAGCCTACATGACCCACATCGGCGCCAACGACATGGTCGTTAAGCTTGCCTCCAAACCCCTGCAATACATCAACTCGCCGTATCTGCTGATGGTCGCCGCCTATTTCCTCGCCTGCCTCATGTCGCTGGCCGTTTCGTCAGCTACCGGACTTGGCGTACTGCTCATGGCAACGCTGTTCCCGGTCATGGTGAACGTCGGTATCAGCCGTGGCGCGGCCGCGGCAATTTGCGCGTCTCCGGCAGCGATTATTCTCTCCCCGACCTCCGGCGACGTTGTGCTGGCGGCAAAGGCGGCGGAGATGTCACTCATCGACTTCGCCTTTAAAACCACGTTACCGATCTCGATCGTTGCCATCGTGGGCATGGGGATCGCACATTTCTTCTGGCAGCGCTATCTCGATAAGAAAGAAAACATCAGCCATGAAATGATGGACGTGAGTGAAATCACCACGACCGCTCCCGCGTTCTATGCCATTCTGCCGTTCACCCCGATCGTCGGAGTGCTGATTTTTGATGGCAAATGGGGTCCACAGCTGCACATCATCACCATTCTGGTCATCTGTATGCTGCTGGCCGCCGTGCTGGAGTTTGTGCGCGGTTTTAACACGCAAAAAGTCTTCTCGGGTCTGGAAGTGGCGTATCGCGGTATGGCGGATGCCTTCGCTGGCGTGGTGATCCTGCTGGTTGCTGCGGGCGTTTTTGCCCAGGGTCTGAGCACGATCGGCTTTATCCAGAGCCTGATTTCTATCGCCACCTCGTTCGGCTCGGCCAGTATTATCCTGATGCTGGTTCTGGTGGTGCTCACCATGCTGGCGGCGATGACCACCGGTTCCGGTAATGCCCCTTTCTACGCATTCGTTGAGATGATCCCGAAACTGGCTCACTCCTCCGGTATTAACCCGGCCTACCTTTCCATTCCCATGCTGCAGGCGTCAAACCTCGGCCGGACCATTTCGCCGGTGTCGGGTGTGGTCGTCGCCGTTGCCGGGATGGCGAAAATTTCGCCATTCGAAGTCGTCAAACGCACCTCAGTGCCCGTTATAGTTGGTCTGATTATCGTGATTATCGCCACGGAAGTGCTGGTACCCGGCGCGGCCTAAGCTAAATTATGGATATCCAAAAAGCGCCTGCGGGCGCTTTTTGTGCTTTAATAACTTCCAGAAATAAATAGTGCTCATTCGATCAGGAAATCATATGTTCAGGAAGGATATCGTCATCCCGTCTGGCGCAATGGCGCTTTCTCTCTGTCTCTTCTCCGCGCAGGCGGAACTGCTGAAGGCAACACAGTATGGCGATTTCGATCGCTATGTGCTGGCTCTGTCCTGGCAAACCGGGTTTTGCCAGAGCATGGTCGAGCGCAACCGCAATGAACCTGACGAATGTCGCCTGCAAAAAGAGCGCGATAATAAAGCCGATTTTCTGACCGTCCACGGTCTATGGCCTGGCCTGCCAAAATCTATTGCCGCACGCGGCGTGGATGAACGTCGATGGATGCGTTTTGGCTGCGCCACACGCCCGATTCCGAACATGCCGGAAGTGAAGGCCAGCCGCAAATGCGATGCCGCCGAAACCGGACTCTCGCTTTCTGCTGCCGCAAAGCTCAACGACGTCATGCCGGGTGCGGGCGGTAATTCCTGCCTGGAACGTTACGAATATGCCAAACATGGCGTCTGCTTTGGTTTCGATCCGGATGCCTATTTCGGCACGATGGTGCGGATGAATCAGGAAGTTAAAAACAGCGCGGTCGGTAAATTCCTCGCCGAGAATTACGGGAAAACCATCAATCGCAGCGACTTTGACAGTGCCGTTGCCAAAAGCTGGGGCAAGGAGAACATCAAAGCGATCAAGCTGACCTGCAACGGCAATCCGGCGTATCTGACCGAGATGCAGATTTCGCTTAAGGCGGACACCATTAACAACCCGCTTTCTCCGGCGTCATTTGCACCGCAGCCACATCCGGGTAACTGCGGAAAACAGTTCGTGATTGATAAAGCCGGTTACTGATCCGCGCCCGGGCGCACCATGTCAAACCGGTTTTCATCACTGATGCCATAATACGCCGTCGGCCCACCCGCACGCAGGATGGGCTGCGCTTTAGCCGTCTGGTATATCCCCTCTTCCAGCAGCGTTTCGGCTATATGGATACCAACCACCTCTCCCAATACCAGCCAGGTATCCACCGGCGTGCCGTCGGCACCGGTAAGCTGAATGCACTGCGACAGGCGGCATTCAAAGTTAACCGGGCTTTCGGCGACGCGGGGCGCGTTAACCAGCTGGCTCGCCGCTGGCGTTAGCCCGGCAAAGCTAAATTCATCCCGATCGTGGGGAAGCATTGCAGAGGTTTGGTTCATTGCCTGCGCGAGATCGCGCGTCGCCAGGTTCCAGACAAATTCCTTTGTTTCGGTAATATTACGCACGCTGTCCTTCCAGCCGTTGCTGGAAAAGCCGATGATCGGCGGGCGATAGTTAAAGCAGTTAAAGAAGCTGTACGGTGCGAGATTCAACTGACCGGCCTTATCGCATGACGAGATCCAGCCGATCGGACGTGGACCAATAATGGCGTTCAGCGGATCGTGCGGCAGGCCGTGACCCTGAGACGGTTGGTAGAAGTACATAATTCTCTCTCGTTGGTGGGCTGACGCGAATTGCGCTTCGCGCAACGCCCGGGTTCAGGACTCTCAGCGTAACGTATTCCGTCGGGAATGAAGACTGAATAAATTTCAGCGAAAATTCATATGGACCATGAATGTGACCTTCATCACTTCAAACTTACGCGCTCAGCCAGTATCATCGGGAGAGTTAAACCCTCGCTGCCAGACGGCGAGGGTTTTCTTTTGGATTGGTTTCTGCGTTACACGCAGCATTAACGACATGGAGTAAAAATGTCCAGACCTACAATTATCATCAACGAGCTCGACGCAGAACGTATCGACAGGCTGCTGGAAAAAGCAGAGTTTGCCTCACTTCCCGTGGCCGACGCCCTGAATGAGGAGCTCGACCGGGCACAGATGTGCACGCCTGAGACGATGCCGCATGACGTGGTCACCATGAACAGCCAGGTAAAATTCCGCAACCTGACCACCGGTGAAGAGCTGATCCGCACGCTGGTTTACCCGGCTCAGATGACCGACAGCAGCGCACAGCTTTCTGTTCTTGCGCCTGTGGGTGCCGCACTGCTGGGCCTGCGCACGGGCGATACCATCCACTGGGAATTGCCGGGCGGTGCCTCAGCCCATCTTGAAGTGCTGGCGTTGCTCTACCAGCCAGAAGCCGCGGGCGATTACCTGCGTTAACCACTTCTGAACAAGCGCCCACCCGCTTTGCACAGAGGATGCAGCCGCATCCTCTTTCCGTAAATTCACCCCATTTTCTTATATCGCGCAAAAAGCCCTTAATCCACGCTTAATCTGTTTTGGTGCCGTGGGGACGGTCATGAGTGAGATACTGGCTATCACACTTATTTTTCTGATTATTGCGGCGATTATCGTCTTGGCCGTGCTTTATCTTGAACGCCACAGCTAGGCGAGTATTCATGTAACCCCACCGGGGAAAGCATTCACCAGGCCCTTAACTTTCTGCTCTGCGGCCTCGGGCGTTTCTGCACCAGGGACCAGAATCACCTTCCGGCACTCCTCCTCCCGTTTTTCGAATACCTTATAGGCGCGTTCCGCATCAGCAAGGGGAAGATAATGGGTCACGATCTCTTCCGGGGTAAGCAGCCCTTTTTCGATCAGCGGTAGCAGTTCACCCAGCCAGGCATGGACGTGGGTCTGGCCCATCCTGAACGTCAGCCCCTTATCAAAGGCATCGCCAAACAGGAATCCATGAATAAACCCGGCGTACACGCCGGGTACGCTAACTACGCCACCGCGTCGAACGGCAGCAATGCACTGCCGCAGCGCTTTGCCGCTGCTACCTTCAATTTTGAGATTGCTGAGGATCGTTTCGGTGGTGCTGCCTTTCGCTTCGAACCCTACCGCATCAATCACGGCGTCAACGCCGCGCTGGCCCGCGGTCTGCTCGATGATTTTTTCCGCTGCGTCGTTATCCTCATCAAAGTTGATGGGGATTGCGCCGTAACGCGCCTCGGCAAATCGCAAACGGTACGGGTGGTGATCGATAACAAAGATCTGCTCAGCCCCTAACAGCCGCGCGCAGGCAATAGTCAGTAGCCCCACCGGCCCGGCGCCGAAAACCGCAACGCTTGAGCCTTTTTCAATCTGCGCATTTTTTGCCGCCTGCCAGGCCGTGGGCAAAATATCGGACAGGAACAGCGCCTTATCATCGGAAAGGAGTTGCGGGACCTTAAACGGCCCGACGTTGCCTTTTGGCACGCGGACATATTCCGCCTGTCCCCCCGGCACGCCGCCGTAGAGATGGCTGTAGCCAAACAGCGCGGCCGGAGCGGGAATTTGCTTTTTGTTCAGCGCGGCGCCCTGCCCGGCATTGGTATTCTCACAGGCCGCGTATTGCTGCATACGGCAGAAGAAACAGTCTCCGCAGGCAATGACAAAGGGGATCACCACGCGATCGCCTTTTTGCAAATTCTTTACCTCTGCGCCGCACTCGACGATTTCCCCCATAAACTCATGGCCAAAAATGTCGCCGTGCTGCACCTTCGGGATCTTTCCGCGATAGAGATGCAAATCGGAGCCGCAGATCGCCGTGGCCGTGACGCGCAAAATGATATCGTCGGTCTGCTCGATAATGGGATCGGGGACATTCTCGACGCGAACATGGTGCGGACCGTGATACGTAAGTGCTTTCATGCGACCTCCGAAAGGTTCCAGGTAAGTGTATAAGGGTAGCTACCCCTGAAGGTCTGCCCGTGAATACGGTTCTTTTGAGATTTATCCTGGCAAGATAAGAAAACTGACGGGGCGCTTACAGAAACCATGACTATTTTGTGGTTGAATGAGTACAGCGTTTATAAACAAGGAGAAACGGGTATGTATCAGAGAATCATTATGCCGGTTGATGTTTTTGAGATGGAGTTGAGCGACAAGGCCGTACGCCACGCGGAGTTCCTGGCGCAGCAGGACGGGGTCATTCATCTGTTGCACGTGCTCCCGGGCTCCGCCAGCCTGAGCCTGCACCGCTTTGCTGCCGACGTGCGCCGCTTCGAAGAGCATCTGCAGCACGAGGCGGAAACGCGCCTGCAAACCATGGTCAGCCACTTCAGCATCGACCCTTCACGGATCAAAACGCACGTCAGATTCGGCAGCGTACGTGATGCGGTAAATGAACTGGCGAACGAGCTGAAAGCAGACGTGGTGGTCATCGGTTCGCGCAACCCTTCCATTACCACGCATCTGCTGGGATCTAACGCCTCCAGCGTGATCCGCCACACGCATATACCGGTGATGGTCGTCAGATAAAAAAAGAGGCCACCTTTCGGTGGCCTCTCGCTATTGCAGGTGTAGCCTTACTTTCTTTTCTTATGCGGTTTTGGTGCGGATCAGGTAGTCAAACGAGCTGAGAGACGCTTTCGCCCCTTCACCCGTGGCGATAATGATCTGTTTGTACGGCACGGTGGTGCAGTCGCCCGCCGCAAACACGCCCTTCACGCTGGTTTCACACTTCGCATCGATGATGATTTCGCCCATGCGGTTGCGCTCAATCGCGCCTTCCAGCCAGGTGGTGTTTGGCAGCAGACCAATCTGCACGAAGATCCCTGAAAGCTGCACGCTGTGCACGTCGCCACTCACGCGGTCGCGGTATTCCAGACCGGTCACCTTGCTGCCGTCACCCTTCACTTCCGTGGTCTGCGCGTTCAGTATGATGTCGACGTTTTTCAGGCTGCGAACTTTATCCTGCAGAACCTGGTCGGCCTTCATCTCTGGAGCGAACTCCAGAAGGGTAACGTGCTCAACAATCCCCGCAAGGTCGATAGCCGCTTCCACGCCCGAGTTACCGCCGCCGATCACCGCCACGCGTTTACCTTTAAACAGCGGGCCGTCGCAGTGCGGACAGTAGGTCACGCCTTTGGTACGGTACTGATCTTCGCCCGGAACGTTCATGTTGCGCCATTTCGCGCCGGTGGCAATGATGATGCTGCGCGCTTTCAGCACCGCGCCGGACGCGGTTTCAATCTGGTGTAAACCACCCTCGACCGCTGCCGGAACCAGCTTGCTGGCGCTCTGGCTGTCGATCACGTCTACGTCATAGTCGCTGACGTGCGCCTTCAGCGCCCCTGCCAGCTTCTGGCCTTCGGTCTTCGGCACGGAAATGTAGTTTTCGATGTCCACGGTATCGAGCACCTGACCGCCAAAGCGTTCACCCATCAGGCCCGTGCGGATCCCTTTACGCGCGGAGTACACTGCCGCCGCCGCGCCCGCCGGACCGGAACCGACAATCAGCACGTCATAGGCATCACGTTTGTTCAGCTCTTCCGCCGCACGTTTTTCAGCACCGGTATCCACTTTGGCTACGATTTCGGTCAGCGTCATACGGCCCTGGCCGAACTCTTTGCCGTTCATGTAGACCGCTGGAACGCCCATCACGTTGCGATCGGTGATTTCATTCTGGAAGGTACCGCCGTCAATTGCCGTGTGCTTGATGCGCGGGTTGAGGACCGACATCAGGTTCAGCGCCTGCACCACGTCCGGACAGTTGTGGCAGGAGAGCGAGTAATAGGTTTCAAACTCGAAATCGCCGTCGATATCGCGGATCTGCTCCAGCAGCGCCTGCGCCTCTTTCGACGGATGACCGCCGGTCCACAGCAGCGCCAGCACCAGCGAGGTAAATTCGTGCCCCAGCGGCGAGCCGGCAAAACGCGGCCCCAGCTCAGAGCCTGGGTTAGTAATCAGGAAAGAAGGCTTACGGACGTTAAGCGAGTTATCTTCTTTGAAGGTCACTTTTGGCGACAGCTCGGCGATCTCAGCCAGCAGTTCTTTGATCTCTGCCGATTTCGCGCTGTCGTCCAGCGTGGCAATCAGCTCAACGGGTTTAGTCAGTTTCTCAAGGTAGGCCTTGAGCTGGGTTTTCATATTGGTGTCGAGCATTGTTCTTCCCTCTCTTAAGACGTCATCATGCAAGCTGCCTTATGTGGGCGGCCTGAATGCAACTTGCATCATGGTGCTGGAATAACATGGGCGCGGGTGCGCCCATAATAGAAACAATTTCCAAAGTATTTCGCGTCAGAGCAAGGCGGCTAGCCTGTGAATCCCCGGGAGCTTACTGAAGTAAGTGACCGGGGTGAGCAGGCGACGCCAACGCAGCTATGGCGTGAAAGACGACGGAAATTTAGATCTTGCCGACCAGGTCCAGGGATGGTGCCAGCGTTGCTTCGCCTTCTTTCCATTTAGCCGGGCACACTTCGCCTGGGTGAGAAGCGACATACTGCGCTGCTTTCACTTTACGCAGCAGGTCAGACGCATCACGGCCGATACCTTCAGCGGTAACTTCGATAGCCTGGATAATGCCCTGCGGGTCAACAACGAAGGTGGCACGGTCAGCCAGGCCTTCATCTTCACGCATGTTGTCGAAGTTACGGGTCAGGGCGCCAGTCGGGTCACCGATCATCGCGTATTTGATTTTCGCGATGGTTTCAGAGCTGCTGTGCCATGCTTTGTGGGTGAAGTGGGTATCGGTAGAGACAGAGTAAACGTCTACGCCCAGCTTCTGCAGTTCGTCGTAATGGTCTGCCACGTCACCCAGTTCAGTCGGGCAAACGAAGGTAAAGTCAGCCGGATAGAAGAAGAAGACGCTCCAGCGGCCTTCGGTATCTTTCTCGGTAACTTCGATAAACTCACCGTTTTTGAACGCCTGGTTTTTGAAAGGTTTAATTTTGGTGTTAATCAAAGACATCTGTACTTCCTCCGTGTTTTCGTTGAGATGTAAGGTAACCAACTTTATTCATCGGGGCTAATGCGTATGCTTTATCAAATCAATCAGCCAAACCTTACAACGTCGACAAGACAACAAGGTGAACCTTTTACAGGAAAGCCTAAAAGTAAAAAGGCCGCCTCAACGGGCGGCCCTGATACCTGAATTCCCCGCAGGTACATTCAGTGCCAGCCGAAACTGGCGTTGCGTTGCGCTCTACAACCCTTTATATCAAGGCGGTAACAGCCTTTTGATTACACCACCCGCGCAGGGATTGAGCAATCCATAAGAGAGGCATTCCTGCCTATGGCTGTGATAGGTTGCGTCGAACATCATTCCGGAGCGTTATAGATGTATTTTTATTATAAAACTATCGCGATATATAAATGGCAATTGTCATTTAAAATGATCACTCACTTTTCTACAATAAAATTATCTCAATCGCTTTCGAAGCGCTATTTCAATAATCTGCCACCGTGATATATTAAGATGTTTTTAATTTAAAACTAAGAGAATTAACCGAAAGAATTATAAATGGTTAGCCTCAAACTATTGTTATCAGTTATATGATAACCACAGCAAACGCAGCACCCTCAGGACGAAACATGGCAAACCTCTATGACCTTAAAAAATTCGATCTTAATCTGTTAGTCATTTTCGAGTGCATTTACCAGCACCTTAGTATCAGTAAAGCCGCCGAAACGCTGTATATCACACCCTCTGCCGTGAGCCAGTCACTGCAGCGTCTGAGAGGGCAACTCAACGATCCTCTGTTTATCCGTTCCGGTAAAGGGATCACGCCCACGACCGTCGGCGTCAATCTGCATCATCATCTGGAACAGAACCTGAACCAGCTGGAGCAGACTATCAATATCATGCACAGCAGCGGGTTGAAGAAGAACTTTGTCATTTATTGCCCGCATTTTATGAGTACGAAAGCAACGCTTGACCCTATAAAACTGCTCATGGATAACCATAACTATTCAATTGAATTGCATGATGTTTTTCTTTCGTCTGATTCAGCAGAAGATCTTTTAGCCTACAGAAGAGCCGACCTGATATTTTCATTTTCTTCTTCTAACAATCATTCTGTCGCCTGTAGCCTCTACCATAAACTTCCTTTCGTCCTCGTTTGTCGTGAGGGCCATCCCCGTCTCAG
The DNA here is from genome assembly GCF_014982155.1 of Enterobacter cloacae complex sp. P16RS2. NCBI lineage: Bacteria > Pseudomonadati > Pseudomonadota > Gammaproteobacteria > Enterobacterales > Enterobacteriaceae > Enterobacter > Enterobacter cloacae complex sp. P16RS2. Next base: position 40,086 of record NZ_JADCKW010000011.1, read on the forward strand.
TGAAAATCCCACGCGTGAAGAGATCCTGAATGAAAACTTCACCGCCTACCTGAACGATGAGAACAGCTTCAAAGACTATCAGGAAAAGGCCGAAAGCCTGTTAACCAAAAGAAATATCGTCTATCGTAGCGACTCTTTTATCTCCCTTCTGTCGGTGATCGGTTCGTCCGATCTCATAGGATTAGTACCCGCGCCGGCCTTCGAACAATATGGGCCAGCCCTCAACCTGCGAAAAGTGGAAACTGACATTCGATTCCCCAGCATTGATATTTACATGATGTACAACCGTTCCGCGCTCAATAGCTCAGCATTCGCGAGTTTTATTGAAGAATTATCCTTACCGTAAGATATTGCTGTGGTTCTCACACAAAATGAGAACTACGATTTTAAAAAAGCATCACGTCATAGAATTAAGCGGCATATATCCAGTTGATTATTGACTGATATCATCCTCTCTTTTGTATTGGCGCTACAGTCTGGTATTTATTGCGCAGGATGAGAATAAGCAAGGCGCTGGGAATGGACGGCGATGAAGTCTTGCGCCTCAGACAAATAAACGGTCTGCTGGAGCTGTTTGCAGACCGCAGACCGCCGTTACTCAGAAGCCTGGACGGTGAAATAATCAGAGCGTGTTCAGACGCTCTGCCGCCGCCAGCAGCGTCGATTCCTGCTTCGCAAAGCAAAGACGAATAAGCTTATGCGGGAAAGGATCGGCGCAGAACACCGACAGCGGAATGGCGGCCACGCCCACCTCTTTCGTCAGCCACTGGCAGAAGCTCACGTCGTCCAGATCCGAAATCGCGCTGTAGTCGGCGAGCAGGAAATAGGTCCCTTCTGAGGGCAAAATCTCCAGACGGCTTTTGCTTAGCGCCGCCACAAACAGATCCCGACGTTCACGATAGAAGTGCGGCAGCTCGCGATAGTGCTCCGGCTCGGTGCGCAGCATATCCGCCAGCGCCAGCTGAGCCGGCGTGTTCACGGCAAAGGTCAGATACTGGTGCACCTTGCGCAGCTCGGCGCTGATAGCCGCCGGTGCAACGCAGTAGCCCACTTTCCAGCCGGTCATATGGTAAGTCTTACCGAATGACGAGACGGCGATAGCGCGCTCGCGAAGCTGCGGATGGGCCAGCACGCTGGCATGTCCTTCTTCTGCAAAGCAGATGTGCTCGTAGACCTCATCGCTCAGCACGTAAATTTCACGTTCCGCAATCGCCTGCCAGAGTGCGGCGAAATCGGCCTTTTGCCACACCGTCGCCGACGGGTTGTGCGGGGTGTTCAGGATCACCAGGCGGGTTTTGTCGCTCAGCAGCGCAGCAAACGCCTGCCAGTCAGGGCGAAAATGCGGCGGCTGAAGCGCCACGCGCTTCACCACGCCGCCGGAGAGTTCAACCGCAGGTGCATAGCTGTCGTAGCTCGGATCAAAGCAGATAACTTCATCGCCCTTACGCACCAGCGCGGTAATCGCCGCATACAGCGCTTCGGTCGCCCCTGCCGTCACCGTAATGTCGCTGTTCGCATCGGGCTTATGGCCGTATAGCTCCGCCGTTTTATCCGCAATGGCTTCCCGCAGCGCCTGCACGCCCGTCATCGGCGCATACTGATTCGCCCCCTGCGCCACGTGGTACGCCAGACGCTCCTGCAGATACGTCGGGCCATCGAAATCCGGGAAGCCCTGAGAAAGGTTAATGGCGCTGTGCTGCTGCGCCAGAGCGCTCATCTGCGTAAAGATGGTAGTACCGAGATTGGGAAGTTTACTATTAGGAATCAATGCATTATTGCTCATTGTATCGTGCCTGCTTGTAATACTTATGTTGCTGCCACTATAACACGATGTTAGTCTTTGGCAATCAAGACGCTTAGACGTCTAAACCATATGAATATTCCTGGCCGCGAGGGTAAAAGGAAATGACAGACAACCTGCAACTCACACATCTTGTCGACGCCTGCCGCTGGATTGGCGCTAAAGGCTGGGCACCCGCCACCGGCGGCAACATGTCGGTGCGTCAGGACGAACGCCTGTGCTGGCTCAGCGAATCCGGCAAAGACAAAGGCAGCCTGACGACGGAGGATTTTTTGCAGGTGGAGATTGCCACCAACCGCGCGCCATCTGGCCGTAGACCGTCGGCGGAAACCGGTCTTCACACCCTTATTTATCGCCTGTTCCCGGAAGCCAACGCCGTCCTGCACGTTCATACCGTCAACGCCACGGTGCTGTCGCGTCTGGTCAAAGAAGCCGAGCTCAACATCAGCGGCTTTGAGATGCAAAAGTCCCTCACAGGGCAGACCACGCATCTGGATACGGTGGCTATCCCGGTCTTTGATAACGACCAGGATATTGACGCCCTCGCCTCCCGAATCGCCCATTACGCACAGGAACGCCCGCTTAATTATGGTTTTCTTCTGCGCGGTCATGGCTTAACCTGCTGGGGACGCGACGTGGCCGAGGCCCGCCGTCATCTGGAAGGACTAGAATTCTTATTTGAATGCGAAATGCGTTTACGACAACTGGAGAGAATATGATTCGCGCGATTGTGACGGATATTGAAGGGACCACCAGCGATATCCGTTTTGTCCATGACGTTTTGTTCCCCTATGCGCGTGAGCGGCTGGCGGCCTTCGTGACCGCGCAGCAGTACGCCGAGCCGGTCAAATCCATTCTGGACAACCTGCGTGATGAAATCGATAACCCGCACGCTAGCGTCAGCGAGCTTATCGAGGCCCTTTTTGCCTTTATGGATGAGGACCGCAAATCCACGGCGCTCAAAGCCCTGCAGGGGATCATCTGGCATGACGGCTACGTGAACGGCGACTTTACCGGCCACCTCTATCCGGACGTACTGCCCGCGCTGGAAAAATGGAAGGCGCAAGGGATTGATCTCTATGTTTATTCCTCTGGCTCCGTTGCCGCGCAGAAACTGTTATTTGGCTACAGCGACGAAGGTGATATTACTCATCTGTTCAGCGGCTATTTTGATACCCACATCGGCGCCAAGCGCGAGGTGCAGTCCTATCAGAACATTGCGGCACAAACGGGCATCGCCCCGTCGCAGATCCTGTTCCTGTCCGATATTCATCAGGAGCTGGACGCGGCTGAACAGGCAGGCTTTCGCACCCTGCAGCTGATTCGCGGTGATGAAGACGGCGCAAGCCATCACCATCAGGTCCACCAGTTTGACGAGATTAATCCGGAGCAGATCCCTTCATGAGCGCATTGACCATTTATTCCGATAAAGACGCCAGTCAACATCAGTGGTACAGCACCGACGCCGCCGAGATCGCCCAACAGCTCAACGCCAAAGGCGTGCGGTTTGAACGCTGGGCTGCGGATCGCGATTTAGGACACGATCCCGCGCCCGAAGCCGTGATCGCGGCGTATCAGCATGCGATCGACAAACTGGTGGCAGAGAAAGGCTATCAGAGCTGGGACGTGATCAGCCTGCGCGCCGACAACCCGCAGAAAGAGGCGCTGCGCGCGAAGTTCCTGAACGAACATACCCACGGCGAAGACGAAGTGCGCTTCTTCGTGGAAGGCGCGGGGCTGTTCTGCCTGCACATTGGCGATGAGGTGTATCAGGTGCTGTGCGAGAAAAACGATCTGATTTCCGTTCCCGCCGGCACGCCGCACTGGTTTGATATGGGCTCAGAGCCGAACTTTACGGCGATTCGTATTTTCGACAATCCGGAAGGCTGGGTGGCGCAGTTTACGGGCGATGCCATCGCGGATGCGTATCCGCGAATGGCATAATCTTTTCTCCCTCTCCCCGTGGGATGAGTGATCCCCACAAATTAATGCGAGCACTGAGCTATCCCCTCGCCCCTCTGGGGAGAGGGTTAGGGTGAGGGGAACATACGGCTGAGGTGGTCATTCCTATTTCAGGCATTAATTAAATACTGGCGATAATCCTCTGTACATCTGCGTCAACCAGCCTCGCCAGATGCACAAACTCCACCACATCTAACCTGCGTTCACCACTTTCCACTTTAGCGATAAACGATTGGGGTTTCCCCAAAGCCTCAGCAAGCTGCGCCTGAGTAATCCCCTTCTCCTTACGAGCTTTCTTCAACGCACTGATAACACGCTGGTATTCGTCCGAGTAAACTGAGGCCATTGTTCCGATTCCATACAAATATCCTGAAATCGAATATCCTCCCATTGTGTTTTTATCCCAAAACAGGATAATTAAGTGCGTAACAAATACATGTAAGGAGGACACAATGCGTCATCAGAACTGGCATCCTGCCGATATCATCGCCGCACTAAAGAAACACGGAACAAGCCTTGCTGCGTTGTCCCGAAAGGCTGGCCTTTCCTCATCCACACTGGCAAACGCGCTTACCCGACCATGGCCCAAAGGTGAATTGCTTATCGCTCAGGCGCTAAACATTCCGCCCGATGTGATATGGCCGGAAAGATACTTTGATGAAAAGGGAGAGCCAATATTTCGTCAGATGAGGAATACCAAAAAGAGAAACCTATCTTCGACTTGATCAATGAATTCTCCCCCTCACCCCAACCCTCTCCCTCAAGGGAGAGGGGGTCGAAGAGACTTCACATACCCCACCAGCTGATCCAGCACAATCCCCCACCCTTCGTGGAAGCCCATCTGCTCGTGCTGTTCGCGGATTTCCTTCGTCGGATGACGCGCAATCGCCGTGTAGCGGGTTTTGCCCTCGCCTACGTCTTCCAGCAGCAGGATCGCCGTCATAAACGGTTTCTCCGCAGGCTTCCAGTCCTCCCCGTAACCGTCGGTAAAGACCAGCTTTTGACCGGGATCGATTTCCAGAAAGACGCCCCGGTTATCCATCCGCTGACCGTCCACATCAAACACGGTGTTGAACCGCCCGCCCACGCGGAGATCGAGATCGCATTCGGTCACCTTATGGGGAGCAGGAATGAAGAAGTTTTTGATGTGTTCCGGCGTGGTCCAGCAGAGCCACAGCAGGTCGCGCGGTGCATCCACCACGCGCTCCAGTTTTAAGTCAGTTTCAGGATCGAGCGTCACGATATTGTCCTCTTAAGGGAACCCCTTAAAGGATAGCCGGACTCAGGCGAATTTCCCGTTTGCCACCGCTTCCGGCGTGACCACGCCCGTATCCAGCACCCAGCCGCTAACCAGCGAGGCAGGCGTAACGTCAAACGCCGGGTTATAGACCTGCGCGTTTTCCGGCGCCCACTGCACCGCGCCAAAGCTTCCGGCCACGCCCGTCACCTCGCTGGCGGCGCGCTGCTCAATGGGGATCGCGTCCCCGTTCGGGCAGTCCGGATCGAGGGTCGTTTGCGGGGCAGCCACATAAAACGGAATGCCGTGGAATTTCGCCAGCACCGCCAGAGAATAGGTGCCGATCTTGTTCGCCACGTCGCCGTTGGCGGCAATACGATCTGCGCCCACCCACACGGCGTCAACTTCCCCTTTTGCCATCAGGCTGGCGGCCATGGAATCGGTAATCAGCTGGTACGGTACGCCCAGCTCGCCAAGCTCCCACGCGGTCAGTCTACCGCCCTGCAGCAGCGGACGGGTTTCATCCACCCAGACGCTGCTGACGTTGCCTTCCTGATGCGCGCGGGCAATCACGCCCAGCGCGGTACCGACGCCCGCCGTTGCCAGCCCGCCGGTGTTGCAGTGGGTCAGTAGGCGGCTGCCGGGCTTCACCAGCGCGCTACCGGCTTTCGCAATCGCGTCGCAAAGCCGTTTGTCTTCGTCAATCAGGCGCAGCGCTTCGGCCACCAGCGCCGGAACATAATCTTCCTGCCACAGCGCAATCTTCATGCGGTCGAGATTGTTCATCAGGTTCACCGCCGTCGGGCGGGAGGCGCGCAGGGTTTCCAGCGCCGCCGCCAGCTCGTCGCGGCTTTTGCCGTTTTCCGCCAGCAGCGCCAGCAGCAGGCTTGCAGAGAGACCAATCAGCGGCGCACCGCGCACGCGCAGGGCGTGAATATGCCCGACCAGCGCCTCTACCGTCGAGGCATCCAGCCAGCATTTCTCCTGCGGAAGCGCCTGCTGATCGAGAATAAAGAGCTGATTATCCGCCACCCGCAGGCTGGTCGTCTGTAATGTCTGCATGTCGTTAATTCCCTGTTGCGTTGTTGTAGCACATTGTGTCAGGATGAAATCCAGATGTATAGACGTCTACATGTCTTAATTAGAAAACTCGTGAGGAGCAGGCCATGTCGCAATACCGTACCTTTACCGCTCAGGACGCCGTGGAGTATGCCAGGCAGTTTGGCGGACTTGACGATCCTTCATCGCTGGTAGAGGCGCAGGAAGTAGGCGACGGCAACCTCAATCTGGTATTCAAAATTTTCGACGGCGCGGGCGTGAGCCGCATCGTCGTTAAGCAGGCGCTGCCCTATGTGCGCTGCGTCGGCGAGTCCTGGCCGCTGACGCTGGACCGCGCCCGTCTTGAAGCACAGACCCTGGTCGAGCACTACCAGCACAGCCCGCAGCACACCGTGAAAATCCACCACTTTGACCCGGAGCTGGCGGTGATGGTGATGGAAGATCTCTCCAGCCATCGCATCTGGCGCGGCGAGCTGATTAAAAATAATTTCTACCCACAGGCGGCCCGTCAGCTGGGCGAATACCTCGCGCACGCGCTGTTCCACACCAGCGATTTCTACCTGCACCCGCACGCGAAAAAAGCGCAGGTGGCGAAATTCATCAACCCGGAGATGTGCGAGATCACCGAAGATCTGTTCTTCAACGATCCGTACCAGATCCAAGAGCGCAACAGCTATCCGGCCGAGCTGGAAAATGACGTCGCGGCCCTGCGCGACGACGCTCAGCTTAAAATTGCCGTGGCCTCCCTGAAGCACCGCTTCTTCTCGCACGCCGAAGCGCTCCTGCACGGCGATATTCACAGCGGCTCGATTTTTGTGGCCGACGGCAGCCTGAAGGCCATCGACGCCGAGTTCGGCTACTTTGGCCCGATTGGCTTTGACGTCGGCACCGCCATCGGCAACCTGCTGCTGAACTTCTGCGGGCTGCCGGGGCATCTGGGCATTCGCGATGCCGCCGCCGCGCGCGAGCAGCGCCTGACAGATATCCAGGAGCTGTGGAACACCTTCGCGGAACGCTTCCAGGCGCTGGCAAACGAGAAATCCCGCGACGCCGCGCTCGGCGCGCCGGGCTATGCCTCCGCGTTCCTGAAAAAGGTCTGGCATGACGCCATCGGCTTCTGCGGAACCGAGCTCATTCGCCGCAGCGTCGGGCTTTCCCACGTCGCGGATATCGACACCATCCAGGACGAGGCGATGCGCCACGAGTGCCTGCGCCACGCCATAACGCTCGGTAAAGCGCTGATTGTCATTGCCGACCGCATCGACAGCGCCGAAGATCTGGTGGCACGAGTGCGGCAGTACAGCTGATTACATTTGGTTTTCTCCCTCTCCCTGTGGGAGAGGGCCGGGGTGAGGGCATCAAACCGCACTTACCCCAAATACTCAATCACCGACAGCCCGCCGTTATAATCCGTGCTGTAAATTATCCCCTGCACATCCACAAACACGTCGCACGACTGGATCACCTGAGGGCGATTCGGCCGCGTGTCCATCATTCTCTCCGGCGCGGCGGGCACCAGCGCACCGGTTTCCACTGGTCGATACGGATTGGAAATGTCATACGCCCGCACGCCCGCGTTCTGCCAGGTGGCAAAAATCAGCGTCGAGCTGACGAAGCTTCCCGGCCGGTTCTCGTGCAGGTTGTGCGGGCCGAAATGCGCCCCTTTCGCCACGTAGTCGGTTTCATCCGGCTGCGGGAAGGTCGAGATGCTGACCGGGTTCGACGGCTCGCGGATATCAAACAGCCAGATCAGCTTTTCGCCGTCCTCCTGGTTATCCAGCACCGCTTCGTCCAGCACCACCAGCAAATCGCGGTCCGGCAGCGGCAGCGCGGTGTGCGTTCCGCCGCCAAACGGCGGGCTCCAGTTGCGGTGGCTAATTAGCTTCGGCCGGGTGCGGTCCTTCACGTCCAGCAGCGTCAGGCCGCCGTCGCGCCAGCTGCCGTAGGCGGTATCGCCCGCGATAATCGCGTGGTGCAGCGCGTAGCGTTTCCCTTCCGGCCAGTTCGGCTTCTCCCCTTCCGCCTGGTTCATCCCCGGCAGCCACCAGCGCCCCGCCACTTCAGGCTTGCGCGGGTCCGCCAGGTCGATGGTCAGAAAGATGTAGTCGGTAAAGCCGTCAATGAGTGCTGAAACGTAGGCCCAGCGTCCGCCGACGTACCAGATGCGGTGAATGCCGATGCCGCTCAGCGACAGAAAGCCGATTTCGCGCGGCCTGTCGGGCGTGGAGATATCAAATACGCGCAGCCCGGCGCTCCAGCCTTTGTCCTGCACGTCGCTGACGGTCTCGCCCACCTGCCGGGTGTAGTAGACCTTCTCATCGGCAAAACGCGCATCGGCAAAAAGATCCCGCGCGTTGATGACCAGCAGCAGGTCGTCATGCGCCTGCAGGTGCACGTTCCAGGTGCCGGGCGGCGCGGGCACGTAGCCCGCCGCTTTCGGGTTCTTCGGGTCGCGCACGTCGACAATCGAAAAGCCCTGCGACACCATATGGCCGATATAGGCGAAACCGCGATGCACCATCAGCTGTACGCCGTCCGGACGACCGCCCTGATCGCTATGGCCAATCAGCCGCATATTGCAGCTGTATTCGGGTGGGGGTAGTTGAGACACCTTGAACTCCTTTCGCCCGTTGGCGCTACGCTTACCGGGCCTACGGGTACTGTTGGTTTTCCCCCTCTCCCTGCGGGAGAGGGCCGGGGTGAGGGCGTCAGGCTGCACCTGACGCCACCCGGCCTGGTTTTATTTATTCTTCGCTTCCAGCGTCGCAAACCATGGCGCGATAAAATCTTCCGTCTGGCCCCAGCCCGGAATGATTTTCCCCAGAGACGCCACGTTCACCGGGCCCGGCTGGGCGGTCAGCAGCGCCTGAGGAATGGCCGCCGCTTTGAAATCGTAGGTCGCAGGCGTGGCTTCCCCGGCAATCTTGTTCGCCACCAGACGCACGTTAGTCGCGCCAATCAGCTTCGGATCCACCGCCACGCTCACCTTCCACGCGCTGCCCGGCTCGCGCATCAGCTGCAGATCCTGGTTGGAGATGTCGATGCTGTAGAGCTTGATCTCGGTACGCCCGTTCTCTTTCAGCGCTTTGTACGCGCCCTGGCTGAAGGCGTCCCAGGTTCCCCAGATGGCGTCGATTTTGCCTTTCGGGTATTTCGCCAGGATCGCACCCACCTTGTTGGCGGTATCGCCCTGCACGTCAGAGGAGACGGCGCCAATAGACTCCAGCTCTTTGATGTCCGGATACTGCTTTTGCAGCTCTTTATAGGCCGCCTGACGACGCTCCATCGGCGGGAAGCCCGCCACCCACAGCTTGACGATATTCGCCTTGCCGTTGAAATCTTTCGCCAGCTGGCCGAAGGAGAGGTTCGTCAGGGAGGCATCGTCCTGCTGGGTGACGGTTACGCCCGGGATCTCGCCGTTAACCGCCGTATCAAAGACTGAAACTTTGATCCCGGCATCCACCGCTTTCTTCACCAGCGCGGTGGAGTACGGATCGCGCCCCTGAGAGAGAATAATCCCGTCATATTTCTGGCTGATCGCCTGGTTCACGAAGTCCTGGAATTTGGCGTCGTCCCCGTTGCTTAAAAAGGTGCTGACCTTAAAGCCGAGCTTTTTCCCTTCCTGAATTGCCCCGGCAATAAACTGCGTGGTGTTGTCGTCTGAGCCGAGGTTACGGATCACCGCGATGCGGATGGGGCCGTCATGGTTCGCAATGGCAGCCGGAAGCGGCGCGGGCGTAGCCGCGAAGCCTGGCAGAGCAGTGAGCAACCCAAGTGCCACCAAAGATAGTGCAATCTTTTTCATTTTTTATCCCGTTGTGTTGTCAGCGTTTTTGTATGTAGGTAATCGCCAGCGCTACCGCGAGCACCAGCCCTTTTATAATGTCCATGGCGTAATACGGCACGGAGAGCATCACCAGCCCGTTCGACAGCACGCCGAGAATGACCGCCCCGACCAGGGTTCCCAGCGCGTTCGGCTTGCCGGAGCCTGCCAGAGAGAAGCCAATCCACGCCGCCGCCACCGCATCCATCAGGTATCCGCCGCCCGCATTCACCTGCGATGAACCGATGCGCGAAGCCAGCAAAATCCCGCCCAGGCCCGCCAGCAGCGAGGCAATCACGTAGGCCGCCACCTTGTAGCGCGTGGTGCGAATGCCGGAGAGACGCGCGGCTTCAGGGTTGCCGCCGATGGCGTACATCCGGCGCCCGTGAGTGGTCAACGAGAGGCCCAGCTGCGCCAGCACGGTCACCACCAGCATGACGATCACGATGGTCGGCACCTGCCCCAGCAGGCTGAACGCCACCGGAATAGTGCCTTCCGCCATGTCGCCGCTCGGCAGCACCATGTTCTCGGTAATCGACCCGCCGTAGCTGTAGGTCATCGCCACGCCCTGAATGACGAACAGGCTGGCAAGCGTCGCGAGCATGTCAGGAATACGCAGGATGACGATGAGGAAGGCGTTAAACAGCCCCACCAGTGAGCAGAGCGCGAGGGTAATCAGAATCGACTCGGTTGTGCCAAAGCCGTGCCAGACGAAAAGGGAAATCACCAGCGCGTTCGCCAGCGACGCGGTCGATCCTACGGAGAGATCGAACCCGCCAATGGTCAGCGAGATAGACACGCCGATAGCAATCACCGTCACGATGGCAATCGAACGCAGAATATTGATGATGTTGTTTGGATCGAGGAAGCTGTCCGACGCCAGGCCAAAGACGGCCACCAGCGCGACGACGGTTAACAGCATGCCCCACCTGTAGAGAAAATCGAAAATCTGCTGGCGGCCAGACGCCGCCGCGTTCACTGAAAGGGCCTTGCTCACGACGCCGTTCCTCCGGTTGAATAATAAAGTAGTGTTTCTTCGCGGGCCTCGGCACCGGCGATTTCCGCCACGATGCGCCCGTCCCACAGGACGCAGATGCGATCGCACAGCCCGACCAGTTCGGCAAATTCGCCCGAGGCGTAAATCACCCCTTTGCCCTCGCGCGCCAGGCCGTCAATCAGCTGGAACAGATCGGTTTTGGCCTTCACGTCCACGCCTTTGGTCGGCTCGTCGAATATCAGCACGCTGGCGTCATTGCGCAGCCATTTACCGATGGCGACCTTCTGCTGGTTGCCGCCGGAGAGACGGCGCAGCACCTGCCCCGGCCCACGCGCGCGCACGCCGACGCGGGCTATCACCTCTTCCGCCCAGCGCCACGCCTGACGATGGCCAAACAGGCTCCAGCGCGAAAAGCTGTTATCGGCGCATACGGCAAGGTTCATGCTCACCGGCTCGTCGATAAAAATGCCCTCTTTCCGCCGCTCCTCCGGCACCAGCGCCAGACCTCGCAGCACGGAGTCGGCCGGGTCGCGCGGCTGCCAGGATTGATGATTCAGCTCACCGCGCGCCACACGGCTTTTGGTGGCGCCAAACAGCGCCTTGCAGAGTTCGGTTTTTCCCGCGCCCGCCAGCCCGGCAATCCCGAGAATTTCGCCTTTGCGCAGGTGCAGGGAGATATCTTTCAGCAGCGCGTCGTCATGCAGACCTTCCACCCGCAGCAGCGTCTCTTCGCCGTGCGGCGGCCTCGCGGGCGGATAGATATCGCTCAGCACGTGGCCGAGCATCTTCTCGACGATCGCTTCGCCGCTAAGATCGGCCATCGGACCGGACTCGATCAGCTTGCCGTCGCGAAGCACCGTCAGGGTGTCGCAGATGGCCTTCAGCTCGTGAATGCGGTGAGAGATAAACACCACGCCGATGCCCTGCTGCTTTAAGCGTCTCACTACCGCAAACAGGCGCTCGCTCTCATGCGCGTCCAGCGGCGCGGTGGGTTCATCAAGAATCAAAAAACGGCAGTGGTGGGACAAGGCGCGTGCCAGCAAAATCTGCTGCTTTTCGGCCAGCGAACAGCCGTCAATGGAACGGCGAACGTTCAGCGTCACCTCGAGCTGCGCCAGCGCCTGTCTCGCCTGCTGGCGGATCGCGCGCCAGCTGAAGCGATGCCCCGGCAGCGCCAGCTGGTCGAGCATGATGTTTTCGGCGATGCTTAACCCTGGGATCAGCGCCACGTCCACCTCCTGCTGAACGAGGTGGATCCCCAGCCGTTTGGCGTCAAGCGGTTCACGGATGCTCACCGGCTGGTTGTTAATGCTGATCTCGCCCTCATAGTGGTCGTGCGTGCCGCACAGCACCGCCATCAGCGTCGATTTCCCCGCGCCGTTGGCGCCGGTCAGCGCGTGTACGGATCCGCCGGTTAAGGTAAAGTCCACGCGCGACAGCGCCTGAAAGCCGGAAAAGGCCAGGCTGATACCGCGCATTTCAAGGCGACTGGAAACCATCCGCGTAAATCCTTCATTACTCTTCTGATTTATCGAATTTTTCACAGCTCCGGTTGACTGACAACGACGGAAAAGGCATAAGTTAAAGCGAAATATTATTAGCCATCCGGATGTCCAGACATAACATCGGGTTAGCGCTTCCGCAAAAAGGACACCATCATGAGCAACACCGATATCCGCGTCGTGCCTGGCCCGGCGAACTACTTCTCTCATCCCGGAAGCCTTGCGAGGCTGGATAACTTCTTTACCCCGGAACAGCTCTCCCGCGCGGTGTGGATTTACGGCGAGCGCGCTATCGAAGGCGCGCGCCCTTTCCTGCCCGAGAGCTTTAACGCGCCGGGGGCGAAACGCCTGCTGTTTAAAGGCCACTGCAGCGAGCGCGACGTCACCCATCTGGTGAATGAATCCGGCAGCGACGCCAGCGTGGTGATTGGCGTCGGCGGCGGCGCGGTGATGGATACCGTCAAGGCCGTGGCGCGCCGCTTAGGGGTGCCGTTCGTGGGCATCCCCACCATTGCCGCCACCTGCGCGGCGTGGACCCCGCTCTCCGTCTGGTATAACGATGCCGGTCAGGCGCTGCATTTTGAGATCTTCGACGACGCCAACTTCCTGGTGCTGGTGGAGCCGCAGATCGTCCTTAACGCTCCGGCGGAGTACCTGCTGGCGGGCATCGGCGATACGCTGGCGAAGTGGTACGAAGCGGTGGTATTGGCACCTGAGCCGGAGAACCTGCCGCTGACCGTGCGGCTGGGCATCAACGGCGCGCTGGCGATCCGCGACGTGCTGCTGACGCGCAGCGAAGAGGCGCTGGCCGACCAGCAGCGCGGCGAACAGACGCAGGCGTTTCGGGACGTGGTAGATGCGATTATCGCCGGTGGCGGAATGGTTGGCGGCCTGGGCGAGCGCTACACCCGCGTGGCGGCGGCGCATGCGGTACACAACGGCTTAACCGTGCTGCCGCAGACGGAAAAATACCTTCACGGCACCAAGGTGGCCTACGGCATTCTGGTGCAGAGCGCCCTGCTCGGCCAGGACGACGTGCTGGCGCAGCTGGTCGCGGCGTACCAGCGTTTTAACCTGCCGACCACGCTTCGCGAGCTGGACGTCGACATCAATAACCGCGACGAGCTGGATCGGGTCATCGCCCACACCCTGCGCCCGGTGGAGTCGATTCACTATTTACCGGTTGCATTAACGCCTGACGTTCTGCGCGCCGCGTTTGAGAAAGTGGAATCCTTCAGCCGTTAATCGCCCCGACAGGCTATACCTAATGATGATTCTTACCACTCTCGTAACGAGGTCATCATGCAGATCGATTTAACAGGTAAAAAGGCGCTGGTTACCGGCGCCAGCCGCGGGTTGGGTCGTGCGATTGCCCTGTCGCTGGCGCGCGCCGGTGCGGATGTGATTATTACGTATGAAAAATCTGCCGATAAAGCCCAGGCGGTCGCCGATGAGATTAAGGCGCTGGGACGACACAGCGAAGCCGTGCAGGCCGACAGCGCCAGCGCGCAGGCGATTCAGGATGCCGTCACCCATGCGGCGCGTTCCCTTGGCGGGCTGGACATTCTGGTCAACAACGCCGGGATCGCGCGCGGCGGCCCGCTGGAGTCCATGACGCTGGCGGACATTGACGCCCTTATCAACGTCAATATTCGCGGCGTGGTTATCGCCATTCAGGAAGCACTGGTGCACATGTCCGACGGCGGGCGCATTATCAACATCGGAAGCTGTCTGGCAAACCGCGTGGCGCAGCCGGGCATTGCCGTTTACTCGATGACCAAATCGGCGCTGAATTCCCTCACCCGCGGGCTGGCCCGTGATTTAGGGCCGCGCGGTATTACCGTTAACCTGGTGCACCCCGGCCCCACCAACAGCGATATGAACCCGGAAGACGGGGAACAGGCTGACTCTCAGCGTCAGCTTATTGCTTTGGGTCATTACGGTCAGCCGGAAGACGTCGCGGCGGCGGTCACGTTTCTTGCCAGCCCGGCGGCCGGGCAGATCTCCGGTACCGGCCTGGACGTGGACGGCGGTTTGAACGCCTGATCGCAATCTCCCTGCAAGCCTCTGTCGCCCGGCAGAGGCGTTTCCGAGCGCCCTCGACGGTTCGCGTTTTGCCGCTTTCTCCGGTTATTTCACCGCTCTACAGTATCCCATTAGAAATTCGGAATTTATCTAATAGTCTTATTATTTCCTTATACTTTGTGCGGGCGTACAGTGGAGGTACGGATGAAGATTGTCTGGTCAAAGAATGCAAAGAAAGAGTTTTTCAAAATCGATGGCCGATATCAGCGAAGAATCAAAGCAAAACTTGCTGAGCTGGACGATCGCTCAGCTCCCCGGCCCGATATCAAAAAAATATCGGCGACAGAAAATCAATTCCGGCTACGCGTTGGCGATTACCGCATTCTGATTACACTTCGGGACGATCCCGATAACCATTGTTATGTTTTGGCCGTCAAGCGCAGAACATCAACGACCTACCTTCACGAGGAGAAAGCCCCCTATGGCTGTTCAGCTAATTAAGGACGATGACGGAAAAGCGCAGTACGTCGTTATTCCCTATGATGAATACTTTCGTATGTGCTTACAGATGGCAGAAATCGACGACGAAACCGATAATGATCTAGAGGATATTGAAGTCGAACACGATTGTTATGATGACGTAGGATTACCTGGTGAAGTGTGCGACGTCATGCATAACGAGAACGTCAGCCTGCAGGCCGCGTGGCGTATCCTGCGCGGCATGTCCCAGCAGGAAGTAGCTAAGAAACTCGGCATCACCCAGTCCGCCGTGTCGCAGCTGGAAGCGCTCGACTCCCGTCCGCAAAAGCGCACCCGTGAAAAGCTGGCAGCGATCTACGGCTGCAAGCAGGAACAGATCAGCCTCTATTTACCGAAAGAGGGTTAACAGCACTTCGCCCCGCCCTTGCCGCCGTAGCGGGCATCCTGGCGGTCGCGGAAAAATTCTTCGTAGGTCATGGGCGTCTGGTCCGGATGGTTGACGCGCATATGCTCGACGTAATTATCGTAGTCCGGCACGCCAATCATCATTTTGGCGGCCTGGCCCAGGTACTTACCTGCTTTGGAAAGGGTGTCGAACATAATCAGTTTCTCGTTTGTTTTCGGCCCTCTCCCGGAGGGAGAGGGCGGAGAAAAAATGTAGGCCGGGTAAGGCGAAGCCGCCACCCGGCACACAGGTTAATGCGCCCCTTTCGCCTGGGTCACAATCTCTTCCAGGTTTTCAGGCATCGGCTCGTACGGCGTCTCTTTCGCCGTAGGCTTATCGTTTTTCAACGCCGCCAGCGCGGTCTTCAGAGAATACAACGCCAGCACCACGACCACCACCATAAAGAAGATGGTCAGCCCGGCGTCCAGACGGTTGTTAAACACCAGCTGCGACAGCTGCGACTCGGTGTACTGCGCCGGGATCTTACCGCTGTCGATCATCGCCTGGAACTTGTTGGCGATCGCCAGGAAGCCCACCTTGTTGTCCGGGCTGAAGGCCTTCTGCCAGCCCGCCGTCAGGGTACAGATCAGCAGCCACGCGGTTGGTACCAGTGCCACCCAGGCGTAACGCTGGCGCTTCATCTTGAACAACACCACCGCGCAGAGCATCAGCGCCATGCCCGCCAGCATCTGGTTGGCGATACCAAACAGCGGCCACAGGGTGTTAATCCCGCCCAGCGGATCGACCACGCCCTGGTGCAGGAAGTAGCCCCACGCCAGCACGCACAGCGCCGTTGCCAGCAGGTTCGCCGGGAGCGAATCGGTACGCTTCAGATTCGGAGAGATCACGCCAAGCAAATCCTGGAGCATAAAGCGCGCCGCACGGGTTCCCGCATCCACCGCCGTCAGGATAAACAGCGCCTCGAACAGGATGGCGAAGTGATACCAGAACGACACGTCCATCAGCCCGCCCAGCGCGCCGTGCAGGATGTAGGCCATTCCCACTGCCAGCGTCGGCGCCCCGCCCGCACGGGAGATAATCGACTGCTCGCCCACTTCACTGGCGATGCTCGTCAACGTATCAGGGGTAATCGCAAAGCCCCAGCCGCTCACTACCTGCGCGGCGGACGCCACCACGTCAACGGTACCAGCCGGTGCCAGTACCGCCATCGGGCTGTTCATCGCGAAATACACGCCCGGGTCGATGATACAGGCAGAGACCAGCGCCATGATGGCGACAAAGGATTCCATCAGCATGCCGCCGTAGCCGATCAGGCAGGCCTGATTTTCATTCGCCAGCATCTTCGGCGTGGTTCCGGAAGCGATCAGCGCGTGGAAGCCCGACACCGCGCCGCAGGCGATGGTGATAAACAGGAACGGGAACAGGTTACCGGTCCAGACCGGGCCGGTACCGTCGATGAATTTGGTTAACGCAGGCATGGTCAGGGTCGGGCGCATAATCAGAATGCCGATCGCCAGCCCGACGATGGTGCCGATTTTCAGGAACGTAGAGAGATAGTCACGCGGAGCCAGCAGCAGCCATACCGGCAGCACCGCCGCCACAAAGCCGTAGCCCACCAGCATCCAGGTCAGCTGGACGCCGGTAAAGTCGAAGAACGGCGCCCAGGTAGGGCTTTCCGCCACCCAGCCGCCGGAGATAATGGCGAACACCAGGAACACCAGGCCAATTACCGACACCTCGCCAATGCGGCCGGGGCGCAGGTAGCGAATATAGATCCCCATAAACAGCGCCAGCGGAATGGTGAAGGCAACGGTATAGGTCCCCCACGGGCTGTGGGTCAGCGCTTTCACCACGATCATCGCCAGCACCGCGAGGATGATCACCATGATCATAAAGGTCGCCACCAGCGCAATTACCCCGGCGGTTGCCCCCATCTCCTCTTTCACCAGCTCGCCCAGCGAACGCCCGTCGCGGCGGGTCGAGACGAACAGCACCATAAAGTCCTGCACCGCGCCCGCCAGCACCACGCCCGCGAGGATCCAGATCATCCCCGGCAGGTAGCCCATCTGTGCCGCCAGCACCGGCCCTACCAGCGGCCCCGCTCCGGCAATCGCCGCAAAATGGTGACCGAACAGCACTTTTTTGTCGGTCGGCACGTAGTCCAGCCCGTCGTTATGGCGGACGGCAGGCGTCATGCGCGTAGCGTCAACGGCCAGAACGTTCTTGGCGATATAGCGGCCATAAAAACGGTACGCGATCAGATAAATGCAGACGGAGGCGACGACGATCCAGAGCGCATTGATCTGTTCCCCCCGGTTGAGGGCGATATAGCCCAGGGCAAAGGCTCCCACAACGGAGAGCCCTGCCCATATAAGGTATTTCCCTGAGTTGTTCATAGTTGTTGTCCGTTGTTGTGAAACAGTGAGATGTTACATTTTGTTTCTAGAACAACCGGAAAAATTTAACAACTTTGAAACGCAATAATGCGTGGTCAAACCAGAGATTTACACCACAGTGTTAAGCCGATCACTTTGATCTGCCTGGCTTAGCCCAACACCATCGTGCTCAACCGACAGGTGCAGCACCGCCGCCCCTGCCCGTCGAATACCACAATCTCCCAGCTCTGGCTCGAACGCCCCAGATGCAGCGGCTGGCATACCCCGCGCACTTTGCCGTGAGAGACCGCACGATGGTGCGTGGCGTTAAGCTCCGTCCCCACCACGCTCTGCCCGTCGCGGGTCATCAGAAAACCGGCCATCGATCCCAGCGTTTCCGCCAGCGCCGCCGACGCGCCGCCGTGCAGCAGGCCAAACGGCTGATGGGTGCGCGCATCCACCGGCATCTCCGCTTCCAGCGTGTCGTCACCGATACGGGTATAGACAATGCCGAGATGCGCCACCAGCGTATTCAGGCTGGTCGCGTTCAGCTCCTCGAGCGGTAAATGACGTTTCCAGATCATCTTACGCCCCCAGCGTGGAGCCGCCGTCCACCACGATATCCTGCAGGGTGATATGGCTGGCGGCATCGGATGCAAGGAACAGCACCGTGCTGGCTATCTCCTGCGGACGAGCTATTTTGCCCAGCGGAATGCCAAGCTTGAACTGCTCGCCAAAGCCGCGAATGCGCTGCTGCTCCGCATCGTCGCTTTTCCACAGGGTGCGCTGCATATCGGTGTCCGTTGAGCCCGGCGACACCAGGTTACAGCGCACGCCGCTGCCCGCCAGCTCCAGCCCGACGGTCATAGCCAGGCTTTTCAGCGCCGCCTTCGACGCACCGTAGGCGCTCATGCCGATGCGCGGCGCGTGCGCCGCGTCGGACGCCACGGTGACTATCGCCCCGCCCTGCTGACGGCGGAACTGGCCCATCGTCTGCTGGAACAGGTTGAACGCGCCGCCGACGTTAACCGCGAAGGTCTGCTGCCAGTCCTCCTGCGAAAGCTGGTCCGTCGCCCCCATGCGCAGAATGCCCGCCGCGTTGATCAGCACGTCCAGCCGTTCAAGCGACGCCAGCACGCGCCCGCACACTTCCTGCACCTGCGCGGCATCCGCCACGTCCAGGGTTTCGGTGGCGAACGGATAATCCCCCAGCGGAAACGCCAGATCGAACCCGGTCACCCGTGCGCCCGCCTCCACAAACGCCAGCGCCGTCGCGTAGCCAATCCCCTTCCCCGCGCCCGTCACCCAGACGGTTTTGCCGGTAAAATCAAAACCCGCCATCACTTCACCTCGCGGGAAAGCAGCGCCCACCAGGCGTCGATTGTTGGATTTTTTGCCAGCATTACGAAATCAATGTCACCGTGCACTTTGCGCCAGCGGGCGGCCAGCGCCATCATGCGTACCGAATCCAGACCGTAGTCGATCAGGTTTTCGTCATCCATCGGCTCGTCGGACTCGTCCAGCAGCGGCAGGATCAGCTCACGCAGCGCGGCTTTGGTCGCCGGAACGGACGGCAGCAGTTCGTCGGTCATCACCACGCGCCCCGAGCGTCCGGCCACATAGTTCAACGACATCAGGTGCTCGTCACGGGTAAAATCCGCCAGCGCGTCGGCAATAAAGAACGGCTTGATGTCGCGCATAAAGGCATCGGTGGCGGTGGTCATGCAGCCGATGTGGGCGTATACGCCGGTAATCAGCAGCTGGTTGCGGCCCGTCTCTTTCAGCATCTGCTCCAGCGGCGAGCGGTGGAACGCGCTGTAGCGCCACTTCACCAGCACCGTGTCCGCTTCGTCCGGGGTCAGTTCACGGACAATCCGCTGCTGCTCCGGCGAGCGGGTCAGGCCCGGCCCCCACATGTCGTTCAGCAGGGCGCGGTCTTCGTCGCTCTGCTCTTTCGGCTGGGCGGTGTAGTAGACGGGAATATTGTGCGCTTTGCAGTAAGCGCGCAGTCTGGCGATATTCGCCACCACCTGCTGCATCATCGCGCTGTTTTCGCCCCAGAAGTTCAGGAAATACTCCTGCATATCGTGGATTAGCAGCGCGGCACGTTCAGGCTCAAACGCCCAGTTCACCTTGTTGGCCGGCAGATCTGCGGCGGTCGGCAGCGCGTAAGCGGTTAATTTTGGAATGGCCATACTCTGTTCCTCAGCCCCGGGTGCGTTCAGCAAGCCACAGGCGCAACTGTTTCTTATCGACTTTACCGACCGGCGTTAGCGGGAGCGCATCCACGCTCTCCACGCGGTCCGGCAGCTTGAATTCGGCAACGCCCTGCTCGCGCAGGAAGCGGCGCACCTCGACCGCGCGCAGAGGCTGTTTCACCACCAGATACGCGCAGCTTTTTTCGCCCAGCAGGCTGTCCTCCATGCTCACCAGCGCGGCGTGGATCACCGCCTCGTGGCGCAGCAGCAGGTTTTCAATCTCTTCGGCGGCGATCTTCTCGCCGCCGCGGTTGATCTGATCTTTCTCGCGCCCCTGCACGGTGATGTAGCCCTGCTCGTCAATGGCAATCAGATCGCCGGAGCAGTAAAAGCCGTCGGCGTCAAAGGCGCTGGCGTTGTGTTCCGGGCTGTTGAAATAGCCGCGGAAGGTATACGGCCCGCGCGTCATCAGACGCCCAACCTCACCGCGCGGCAGCGGGTTTCCGTTCTCGTCCGCCACCCACACTTCGTCGTCCGGGCACATCGGGCGGCCCTGGGTGTTGATGATGCGTTCCGGCGCGTCGTCGAGCGCGGTGTAGTTCACCAGCCCTTCCGCCATGCCGAACACCTGTTGAAGCTGGCAGCCGATTTCCGCCGGAATGCGCGCCGCGAGCGAGGCGGAGAGGCGTGCGCCACCCACCTGCAGTAGCCTGAGGGATTTGAGCTGCGCGCTTCCCGCGCCGTCGGCAATCGCCTGCAACCACAGGCTCACCGCCGGAGGAACCAGCGAGGTGACGTTAATCTGATGCCGTTCAATCAGCGGGAAGCAGAGCGTGGCGCTCGGATCGTTCGCCAGCACCACGCAGCCGCCCGCGGTGAAGACGCCTAACGATCCCGGCGAACTCATGGCGTAGTTATGCGCTGCGGGCAGCGCGTTCAGGTAACGCGTTTCGGCGGTGATGCCGCAAATCTCGTTGCTGCGGCGGATGCTGTAGTCGTAATCGTTGTGCGTGCGCGGGATCAGCTTCGGCGTGCCGGTGCTGCCGCCGGAAAGCTGGAAAAACGCCACTTCGTCGACGGGCGTCGGGTTCGGGATGAAGTTGTCCGCCGGACGCGAAATCGCCGCTTCCAGGGCGTGTTCGTCCTTATCGCCGCGCAGCAGCACGACGCGAACCGAGCGGTGCGCATCCACAAAGGTGTTAAGAAAATCATCGCCCGCAAACAGCGCGTGGTCGCGATCGGCAATCAGCGCGGCGGGTTTGATCTGCTCCGCGTAGGCGTTCAGCTCGCTGCGCTGATGGCTAAAGAGCGCGTTCACCGGCGCGACGCCGATTTGCAGCAGCGCGAAGAAGGTGATGTAGAACTCGGCCACGTTTCCGAGCTGCACCAGCGCCGTCTCGCCGCGCTGCAGCCCGCGCGCCTGAAGAGCGGACGCCAGATTGTTTACCGCCTGATTAAACGCGCGGTAGGTGATGTGCCGTTCGCCGTCGATAATCGCCACGGCATCGCTGTCCGCACGGTCCGTCAGGATGTGAGTCAGCGGCAGATCCTGCCAGTAGCCTTTTTCACGGTAGCGGCGGGCGAATTCCTCAGGCCAGCGGGTAAAGGGAATAGTCATGAGCGTTCCTTAGTGCAGGCCAAACACGTTAAGCATGGTGGAGAGCTTCACGCCCGTCTCGCGCCACTCGCCCACCGGCGAGGAGGCAGGCACAATGCCCGCGCCGGCAAACAGGCGAACGGTATTTTCGCGAAGACGCGCGCAGCGGATGGTCACCACCCACTCGCCGTTGCCTTCGCTGTCGCACCAGCCGACGATGCCGCCGAACAGCTCGCGGTCGAACGGCTCCAGCTCGGCAATCAGCTCTTTTGCCGCCTCATGCGGGAAGCCGCTCAGCGCCGGGGTCGGGTGCAGCAGGCAGGCCAGCGTCAGGGCGTTTTCGTTGTCACGCGCGTCACCTTCAACCGGCGTCGCCAGATGCCACAGCGTCGGCGTGGTGATGAGCTGCGGGGAAGACGGCATGCTCAGGTGGTGGCTGCGCGGTGCCAGAATGGCCTTCATCGCCTGGGTTACGAGATCGTGCTCGTGACGGTCTTTTTCGGAGGCCAGCAGCTTATTGCCCGCTTCGCGATCCAATACGTCGTCCGGCTGACGGCGCGCAGAGCCTGCCAGCGGCAGCGAGCTAAAGTGCGCGCCCTCTTTACGCAGCAGCAGTTCGGGGCTGGCGCCGAGCAGCACGCCGCCGTCTTCCAGCGGCACGTGGAAGTTAAAGCTCGCCGGGTTCTGGGCGATAAGACGCTCCATCAGCGCACCGCTATCAATGTGTTTATCGGTCGCGATATCAATCAGGCGCGACAGCACCACCTTGTTCACCTGCGGCGTGGCGGTCAGCGACGCGGCGCGAGCGACCATCTCTTCAAACACGGGCTGCGGAGGGATCTCAGTGCGTTGTTCCACCTTCAGCGCCTGCGAGCCGGAAAAATAGCGTGCTGACTGCTGACGTGCCGGACGGGAAAAGGTCTGCCAGCGCTGAGGAATAAACAGAGAAGATGGCTTGCGGGTATCGAATGGAATAGCCCCCACCATCACCGGATGAGCGATACCGTTAGCTTTCGCATTCCGGAAGGCCTGGGCTAATTTTTGCTGGAATTGCCCGGCCGGATCGTCGCCGCCAACGGCGGGTTCACTGAAGCGGGCAAAACAGCCTGAGGTAGTAAAACTGCGGTAAGGCGACATAAAGAAAAAGCTGTCTGATTGCAGCGTGGTCGCGGTGTGCTGAACTTCCTCAGCCAGGGACGTGTCCATATCATCCTCCTCAAAATGATAAAAGAAGCAATAATGATTATCATTTATATTTTCGTCGGCTAACCTAATCCCACATCGCTTCGCTGTCAACCGTCGGACAAATAACTTATGCGACAAAAGCTTGCATCCCTTCGCGGCAACCATGAAAATGAGAAGCATTATCTTCAACAAAAACAGGATGTCGCGCTGTGAAATTCCCTGCCCTATTCCGTAATACCCTGCTTTTATCTGGACTTTTTGTTTTAGGACTTGCCTCAGCCGCTGCCGCCGACTGGCCGCGTCAGGTGACCGACAGCCGAGGCGTTCACACGCTTGAGAGCAAACCGACGCGCATTGTCTCCACCAGCGTGACCTTAACCGGCTCCCTGCTGGCGATTGACGCACCGGTCGTTGCCAGCGGCGCGACCACGCCGAACAACCGCGTGGCCGATGCGCAGGGCTTTTTGCGCCAGTGGGGTGATATTGCGAAACAGCGCAAGGTTGCGCGGCTGTACATCGGCGAACCGAGCGCCGAAGCGGTCGCCGCGCAAATGCCGGATCTGATTTTGATCGGCGCTACCGGCGGGGATTCCGCGCTGGCGCTGTACGATCAGCTCTCCGCCATCGCCCCAACGCTTATCATCAACTACGACGACAAGAGCTGGCAGGAACTGCTGACCCAGCTGGGCACCCTCACCGGGCAGGAAAAACAGGCCGCAGAGCGCATTGCCGCCTTTGATAAACAGCTCGCGAAGGTGAAACAACAGATGAAGCTGCCGCCGCAGCCGGTGAACGCCATCGTCTACACCGCCGCTGCGCACAGCGCAAACCTGTGGACCGCGGAATCGGCGCAGGGCAAGCTGCTGCACCAGCTGGGCTTTACGCTGGCGGAACTGCCCGCCGGACTGCACACCTCAAAAAGCCAGGGCAAACGCCACGACATCATTCAGTTGGGAGGGGAAAACCTGGCGACGGGGCTGAACGGCGAAGGGCTGTTTGTGTTTGCCGGCGACCAGAAAGACGTGGATGCGATTTACGCCAACCCGCTGCTGGCGCATTTGCCGTCGGTGAAAAACAAACGGGTCTGGGCATTGGGAACGGAGACGTTCCGCCTGGATTATTACAGCGCGATGTTGGTGTTAGACAGATTGAATGCATTGTTTAAGTAGGCATTTCCCCGCCCTCTCCCTGTGGGAGAGGGCCGGGGTGAGGGCATCAGGCCG
Organism: Enterobacter cloacae complex sp. P16RS2; assembly: GCF_014982155.1. Classification (NCBI taxonomy): domain Bacteria; kingdom Pseudomonadati; phylum Pseudomonadota; class Gammaproteobacteria; order Enterobacterales; family Enterobacteriaceae; genus Enterobacter; species Enterobacter cloacae complex sp. P16RS2. The sequence goes on from NZ_JADCKW010000011.1 coordinate 63,956, forward strand.
CCCCGTCGTTCAACACAACCTCCTGCCTGAACCGCCGCAACTCAACCAGCGCCACTAACAAAATCACGCCAACCATCGCTAACGCAAACCCGCAGCTGCTCGCGGATGCCACCGGGGTCATCATCGCCCCCAGCCCGCCGAGGATCGCCGCGCCAATCGCATCCCCCGTGACGTTCTGCGCCGTCCACAGGCCGTTAATGCGCCCGAGCATCCCTTCCGGCGTCTGGGTCTGGATCAGGGTGTACTGCAAAAGCGAGCTGATGGCGCTCAGCCAGCCGAAAATCACCAGGCACAACACGCCCAGCGCCCACACCGGCATCAGGCTGAAGAAGCCGATGGCGATAAACGAGGCCAGCGAGGCAAGCAGCATAATCAGCCCCGGACGCGCGCCCTGCGCCAGGTTGCCGCTGGTCAGCGCCCCGCACGCCGCGCCGAGCGGAATGGCGGCGTAGAGAATGCCAATCTCTGAGGCGCTCATCTGCCACTCTCCCGCTAATGCCGGGTAGAGCACGCGCACGGCGCTCGCCATCGTCAGCAGGCCGCCGAGCAGCGCAATGCCGCCAATCAGCGGGTTGCTGAACAGGAAACGAATCGCGGCCATCAGCGATTTTAGCGGATGCTCGCGCGGCTGCGGCGGAGGCGGCAGCAGCGGCAGGCGCAGCAGCGTCAGCGTGGTGGTGAAGGTTCCCGCCGCCGCCAGCCCGTAGTTCCACGCCACGTTGCCGGTCGCCAGCAGCAGGCCGCCCACCATCGGCGAAATCACCGAGCCCAGACGCACGGTGAGCATGGTAATCGCCCCCGCCTGCATCAGGTTCTCGCGCCCGACCAGCGCGGGCGTTGCCGCAAGAAGCGCCGTCACGCCCAGCGAGGCGAAGAAACCGTCCCACAGCCCCAGCGCGTAAATCGCAATCAGCGACGGCTCCGGCAGCATCGCGTTCAGACACAGCCCGATAAAGCCCACGCCGCAGGTGCCGCGCGCCAGCAGGATCAGCTTCTTACGCTCGTAGCGGTCCGCCAGCACGCCGCCGACCATCAGGCCGATGAACATCGCCCCGCCGGTTAAGGTGACGGATAACCCCACCAGCCAGCTGGATTGCGTCAGGGTCTGGATCTGTACCGGCACGGCGACGCCGAGCAGCCCGAGGGACAAAATGGAGATAAAGCGAGCGATAAAAACGGCGCGATACGCCGGGTGCGTTTTCAGCAGGCTGAGGTTGAGCAGCCAGGATTTTTGATTCATGACAAAGCCTTGAGTCTATTTCTACCCTTTCCATGGGCGCACATGCTAACATAGCCAAATAAGATAGATAACGATAATCACTATCATTATCAAATCATGGATGTTGCTATGTCGTTTTCCTCTTCTGCGGTGCGCGTCATTGCCGTGCCCGTTTTACTGCTGCTCCTGAGCCTTGCGGCTGCACTCAGCCTGCTGGTCGGCGCGAAGCCGCTGCCCGCGTCCGTTATCGTTGATGCGCTCTCCGGCGCCTGCCAGAGCGCCGACTGCGTCATCGTGCTCGACGCCCGACTGCCCCGCACGCTTGCCGGACTGCTGGCCGGTGGCGCACTCGGCCTCGCCGGTGCCCTGATGCAAACCCTTACCCGTAACCCGCTGGCGGACCCCGGCATCCTTGGCGTTAACTCCGGCGCCAGCTTTGCCATCGTGCTCGGCGCGGCGCTGTTCGGGTTGGCGTCACCCTCTGAACAGCTGGTGATGGCCTTCTGCGGCGCGCTGGCCGCCTCGCTGGTGGTCGCCTTTACCGGCAGCCAGGGCGGCGGGCAGCTGAGTCCGGTCCGCCTGACGCTTGCGGGCGTGGCGCTCGCGGCGGTGCTGGAGGGCTTGTCCAACGGCATCGCCCTGCTCAACCCGGACGTCTACGACCAGCTGCGCTTCTGGCAGGCCGGTTCGCTGGATATCCGCACCCTTGAAACCCTAAAAGTAGTGGCGATCCCGGTCATAATCGCTGCCGCCGTGGCGCTGTTTTTAAGCCGGTCGCTCAACAGCCTGAGCCTCGGCAGCGACACCGCTACTGCCCTCGGCAACCGCGTGGCGCGCACGCAGCTGATTGGTCTGCTCGCCATCACCGTGCTGTGCGGCAGCGCGACCGCCGTGGTCGGCCCGATCGCCTTTATCGGCCTGATGATGCCGCACATGGCGCGCTGGCTGGTGGGGGCGGATCACCGCTGGTCGCTGCCGGTGACGCTGCTGGCGACCCCTGCCCTGCTGCTGTTTGCCGACGTGCTGGGCCGCCTGCTGGTGCCCGGCGAGCTGCGCGTCTCGGTGGTCAGCGCCTTTATCGGCGCGCCGGTGCTGATTTTCCTGGTTCGTCGTAAACGCGGAGGTGGCGCATGATGGCCCCGTCCCGTCGTTTACTCACCAGCGTATGCCTGCTGACTATCGTCATTCTGCTGCTGGCGGTCTGGAGCCTGCGCAGCGGCGCGGTGACGCTCGACTTTACTCAGGTCTTAAACGCCCTGCTCGGCAGCGCGCCGCGCAACGTCACCATGGTGGTGACGGAGTGGCGTCTTCCGCGCGTGGCGATGGCAATTCTGGTCGGCGCGGCGCTCGGCGTGAGCGGCGCGATATTCCAGTCGCTGATGCGCAACCCGCTTGGCAGCCCGGACGTGATGGGCCTCAACACCGGGGCCTGGAGCGGCGTGCTGGTGGCGATGGTGCTGTTTGGTCAGCACCTGACGGCCATTACCTTTACGGCGATGGCGGGCGGCATTCTGACTTCCTTACTGATCTGGGCGCTGGCCTGGCGCAACGGTATCGACACCTTCCGCCTGATCATCATCGGGATCGGCATCCGCGCCATGCTGATGGCCTTTAACACCTGGCTTTTACTGCAGGCCTCGCTGGAAACCGCGCTCTCCGCCGGGCTGTGGTACGCCGGGTCGCTCAACGGCCTGACGTGGGGCAAAACCTGGCCCGCCGCGCCGCTGATTTTGCTGATGTTTATCGGCGCTCTGCTGCTGGTGCGGCGCATGCGTCTGCTGGAAATGGGCGACGACAGCGCCTGCGCGCTGGGCGTGAGCGTCGAGCGCTCACGCCTGATGCTGATGCTGGTCGCCGTACTGCTGACCGCCGCCTCCACCGCGATTGCCGGGCCAATCTCGTTTATCGCCCTCGTGGCACCGCACATCGCCCGCCGTCTTAGCGGCACGGCGCGCTGGGGATTAACCCAGGCGGCGCTGTGCGGCGCGCTGCTGCTACTGGCCGCCGATCTCTGCGCCCAGCGGCTGTTTATGCCTTATCAACTGCCGGTGGGCGTGGTAACCGTCAGCCTCGGCGGGATTTACCTCATCGTCTTGCTCGTTCAGGAGTCACGCAAGAAATGACAGACACAACCACCCGCTTGCGCGGCGAAAACCTCACCCTCGGCTACGGCAAAAAAATCATTGCCCGTGACTTATCCGTTGCCATTCCGGACGGCCACTTCACGGCCATTATCGGCCCGAACGGCTGCGGAAAATCGACCCTGCTGCGCACGCTGAGCCGCCTGATGACCCCGGCTGAGGGCAGCGTGTTCCTCGACGGGGAGCAGATCCAGCGCTTCGCCAGCAAAGAGGTAGCGCGGCGCATCGGTCTGCTGGCGCAAAACGCCACCACGCCGGGCGACATCACGGTGCAGGAGCTAGTCTCGCGCGGTCGCTACCCGCATCAGCCGCTGTTTACCCGCTGGCGTAAAGAGGATGACGAGGCGGTTAACCGCGCGATGCAGGCGACGGGCATCACCGATCTCGCCCAGCAGAGCGTGGACACCCTCTCAGGCGGGCAGCGCCAGCGGGCGTGGATCGCGATGGTGCTGGCGCAGGAAACGTCGATTATGCTGCTGGACGAGCCGACGACCTGGCTCGACATCAGCCATCAGATTGACCTGCTGGAGCTGCTGAGCGAGCTGAACCGCACGCAGGGCTATACCCTGGCGGCGGTGCTGCACGATTTAAACCAGGCGTGCCGCTACGCCACGCATCTGATTGCGCTTCGCGACGGTGAGATTGTGGCGCAGGGCGCGCCGAAAGAGATTGTGACGCCGGATCTGATCGAGCGGATCTACGGCATGCGCTGCATGATTATTGACGATCCGGTGGCTGGTACGCCGCTGGTGGTGCCGCTGGGCAAGCGTGCGGTCTGATGCTCTCACCCCGGCCCTCTCCCACAGGGAGAGGGAGCAAACCATCCCCTCGCCCTTTGGGAGGCGCTTTTGACGTTATCCCAATATCTCCCTCAACACCGGCCCTATCTTTTCAAACGCCTGCGGTGAAATGATATCCACGTGGGCGCAGTCCTGGCTGTACACCTCAAGCTCCGCCACCCAAGGCGCCCAGGCGACCTGCGGATCCATCGTTCGCGTGCGCTCGGCAACAAACAGCGTCGCTTTGCCGTCAAAGCGTGCGCTGCGCGCCGTGGTGAGCAGCCGCACCGCGTCGGCGTAGTTGCCCTCGATAGCGTTAAACAGTTCGCTGGAACCCTGACCCTGCTGGGCGGCGATAAACGCCTGACGCTCGCGCTCGATTTCCGCCAGCACCTCGGGGTCGAGGCCGTTGGCCTCTTTCTCCGACCAGTTCTGGGTTTCCGGCGGCCAGGTGTCCAGCAGGCCGAGGAAGGCCACCGCTTCACCCTGCTCGCGCAGACGGGCCGCAATGCCCTGCGCCAGCGTGCCGCCGAGAGAATAGCCGAACAGATAATACGGCCCCTGCGGCTGCTGCTTACGCAGCGTAGCCAGGTGATGCTCGATCACCCCATCCAGATCCGCACGCTGCTGCATCGGCCCGTCCGGGCGCGGCGACTGAATACCGACGATAGACCAGCGCGAGCTGAGGTAGCGCGCCAGGACGCTAAACTGCCAGGCAAAGCCGGACGCCGGATGGAAGCAGAACAGCGTCGGCCCGTCGCTTTCGCGCAGCGGCAGAAGGTTTTCATACCCCAGACGCTGCGCCTGCTCGTCGCTCATCTGCGAGTCCAGCAGCGCGCTGAGCTTGCTCACCGTGGAGGCGACCATAATCTGCCCCGGCGTAACCTTGCGCTCGAACGCGCGGCTAAGCTGCGCCGCCAGGCGCATCGCCAGCAGCGAGTGTCCGCCGAGGGCAAAGAAGTCGGCTTCGATATCGTTCACCTCGCAGCCCAGCAGCGCGGAAAATGCCTGCGCGACGGCAATTTCAGTTTCGCTTTCCGGCGCGCGGCCGGAGGATTTACTCGTCAGCTCCGGCAACGGCAGCGCCTTGCGGTCCAGCTTGCCGTTCGCGCTGAGCGGCAGCGCGCTAATTTGCAGCAGCACCACCGGCACCATGTGCGGCGGCAGCTGGGCTTTGAGCGACGCCAGCAGCGCGTCGCGGTCCAGCGGTAAGCCGGATTCGGAGACGACGTATCCCACCAGCTGGCGGGCATCGCCGCCGGTGGCCGCCGCCTGGTTGAACACGCAGGCGTGGGCCACGGCCTGAGCCACGTCCGGCAGCGACAGCATCGCCCGGTCGATTTCGCCCAGCTCGATGCGCTGTCCGCGGATTTTTAACTGGTCATCGCTGCGGCCGAGATATTCCACCGCGCCGTTGTCCAGCCAGCGGGCAACGTCGCCGGTGCGGTACATCCGCTCGCCGGGGGCAAACGGGTCGGCAATAAAGCGGCTGGCGGTGAGGTCCGGACGGCCCAGATACCCCTGCGCCAGCTGAATGCCGGTGAGATACAGATCGCCCGCCACGCCGAACGGCACCGGGCGCATCATCGCGTCCAGAATGCGCAGCCCCGTATTCCAAACCGGGAAGCCGATCGGCACGCTGTTGCCTTCCACCGCCGCCAGCTCGGGGCCAAACGCCGGATACCAGCTGACGTCCACCGCCGCTTCGGTTGGGCCATAGAGGTTGTGCAGCGGCGCACGGGTGAGCTGCTCCCACTCGCGGCACAGTTCGGTCGGCAGCGCTTCGCCGCTGCAGAACACCTGCTTAAGCGTTCTGCAGCAGTCGACGTTTTCCGGCGTCAGCGAGGCGACAAACGCCGCCAGCATCGACGGCACGAAGTGGGTAGTAGTCACGCCGTACTGCGCGAAGAAGCTCTGCATCGCCTGCGGGTCGCGGTGCGCGTCCGGCTCTGCCATCACCAGCTTCGCCCCGGCGATAAACGGCCACCAGAACTCCCACACCGACACGTCAAAGCTGCACGGCGTTTTCTGCGCTACCACGTCCGTCGCGTCCAGCGGGTAGTGGTCCTGCATCCACTTCAGGCGGTTAACGATGGCGGTATGGCCGACCATGACCCCTTTTGGACGCCCGGTCGAGCCGGAGGTAAAGATGATGTACGCCGTCTGCTCCGGCTTGGCCAGCCGCAGCGGTTCAGCACCCGCGGCCGATAACAGTGTGTTGTAACTAAACGTCTCGACGGACAGATCGCTAAATCGCGGAAGCTGTTCGTCGGTGGTAATGAGCAGGGACGGCTTCGCGTCCTCGAGCATCATCCGCAGACGATCGTCCGGGTAGCCGGTGTCGAGCGGCAGCCACGCGGCGCCGGCCTCGACGATGCCGTGCAGCGCCAGCGTCAGGAACACCGAGCGCGGCAGAGCCACCGCCACGCTGTCGCCCGGCTTCACGCCGCGCGCGCGCAGCAGGTTTGCCAGCGCGATGACCTGCTCGCGCATCTGGCGATAGCTGAGCTCAATATGCGCGTCCGCCAGCGCCGGGGCGTCCGGCGTTTTGCTCGCCTGCTCCGCCACCAGATCCGCCAGCGTGGTGGCCGGCAGCGCCAGCCCGGTATCGTTGATGCGCGCAAACATCTGGTATTCCTGCTCTGAAACGGTTTCCACTTCGCCACAGCGCAGGTCCGGGTTGGCCGCAAACTGCATCAGCATCGCGTTCAGGCGCGCGACGTGACGGGAAAGCGTCGCCTCATCGTAACGCTGCTTACTGGCGAGGATCTCAATGCTCATGCCGCCCTGCTCGTCCGGGAACAGCGCCAGCTCAAGGTCGTTCACCGGGCCGGTTGCGAGCGTGTGGGTGATGGCCTCCACGCCGTCAATATCCAGCTGATAATCGAACACCTTCACGTTCAGCACCGGGCCAAACAGGGCTTCGTCGCCTGCTGCACGCCCGCTGTCGCGCACGATCTGCTCGGCGTCGTAGCGCTGGTGGCGGCGCATTTTTTTCAGCTGGTTGGCCAGGCGCAGCGCCAGCTCCGGCAGGCTCTCCTGCGGGTTGATATTCACCGCCAGCGGCAGGACGTTGAGCACCGGCCCGGTCGCGGTCAGCGCGGCGGAGCCCATGCGTCGCATAAAGATAAACCCGGCGGCGTAGTCCAGCCTTCCGGTCAGACGGCCCAGCCACAGCGCCACCAGCGCAAGGGCCAGATCGGTACGCTGCGCCTGTCCTGCCGCCTGCGCAAGCTGGCTAAAGGCGCGACCGTCGGCGGTGACTTTCAGGCGCAGGATATCGGTTGTGGCGGCGCGTCCCGGCAGCGGCGCGGAAGAGAGCGAGACCTGAGAAGGAAGTTGCCTGCGCTGCTCCGCCCAGAAGGCACCGTCGCGTTCGTACGCCTCGCTGTCGCGATAGCGCTGATACTCGTCCACCACCTCGGCAAACGGCGTAAACGGGGATGCGGGCATCGGTTCACCCTTTTTCCACGCGGCGTAGATCGCGGCGATCTGGCGAGTAATGGCCGGGAAGCTGAAGCCATCCACCACCAGATGGTGATAGCGCTGATACCAGTACCAGTGGCTTTCACCCACCTGAATCAGTTGATGAAACACCAGCGGCTGCCCGCTGTCGACGCGCAGGTTTTGGCGAAGATCGGCCTCCATCAGCGCCACGGCGGCGGCGTGGTCGTCAACGCGAACGATGGACGGCTCCGGCAGAATGAGGGTGTCATCCACCCACTGCCACACCTCGCCGTTATCCTCGGCAAAACGCATCCGCAGGGTATCGGCCTGCATCATGCCCTCAGCGATGGCTTTTGCCAGCAATGACGCGTCGATATCGCCTTTCAGTTCGGTGTAGTGCGCCACGCTCCAGGCGTTTGGCAGGGAGGACAGCTGTTCCGCCATCCAGATACCCGGCTGGGCGGCAACGAGAGGAAGACGGTTCATGCGCTCCCCTCCGCAAAATGGGACGGTTCAAGCGTGCGCCAGTGCCCAGCCAGCCACTGCTGGCACGCCTCCTGAGACTGGGCCTCACACACCACGCGCCACCCCGCCGGCAGTTCGCACTGCTCCGGCCACAGGCTGTACTGCCCCCGGTCGTTTTGCAAAATGGCGAACTGTCCCTGCGGATTATCGAAAGGATTGCTGAATTCCATACAGACTCCGTTATTGAATGAGCGGCTGCCAGAGGGTCATCAGCCCCTGCGTCAGCCCACCGCGCCAGCAAAGCGCATCGTGTCCGCCGTCAACCTGACGCCAGGTAACCTGCTGCGGGGGTAGTTCGGCATAAATCGCCTGATTGGCATTGAAAATCAGCGGCTCGTTGCGCCCGGCTTCGAGGACGATGCGCAGCCCGCTCGCGGCCAGCTCACCGGTTCTGAGCTGTTCGATGAGGCGCCCTTCCTGCTGCCCGCCGCGGTGCGGCCACCAGTACGAGCCGGACTGGCTCAGCACGCAGCCAAACCGCTGCGGCCAGTTGAGGCCAGCATAAAGCGAAGAGAGTCCGCCAAAGCTCTGGCCCGCGACCACGGTACGGTCGGCGCGGTCGCTGAAGGGCGCGAGATGTTTTACAAGAGGGAGAAGTTCTTCCTGTATCGCCAGCCAGAAATCGGGGTTACAGGGCAATTCGCGGTTGCGGTGTTCCATGTCGATCGCGTCAATTAATACGTAGACCGCAGGGGGCAGTTGGCGCCCGGTGGTGAGCGACGCCAGCGCGGGCCAGACGGGCATGCTTTCGGCCCAGAACTGCCCGTCGAGCAGCACCGCCAGCGGGCGCTCGGGGCCGTCGTCCCCGGTGGTAAAAATCCACACGCGGCGACGGTTGTTGAGACGCTCGCTGTTCCACTCAATGCAGACCGGCTGGTGATACTGCGTATCGGGACGGTCCCAGCCGGGCTGAACGGGCGCGTCCGGCATCTCCAGCGCCGAGACGGCATGACCGCGCCCGCCGCGCCAGCTCTGCGGATTCAGCGGGTCGGAAACCGCGTGCGGCAGCAGCCTGCGCCAGCCTTCGCGCAGCGCCATGCGGTCCGGCTGCTGGCCTTCAAACACGGTATCGGCAAAATCGTTTTCATTTTCAGAAGGGATAAAACAGTAGCTCCCGCGCCACTCGGGGCTGAATTCGCCCTGCCACTGCCAGACGTCGGTATCCGGAATGCGCTCGAGGGACTGCGGGCGGGCATTTTGATGGTGATCGGTCACGCCGGTAACGTAGAGCCAGACGCGTTTGACCGATGAGGTTTTCTGCGTGCCTGCCGGATCCCGCCACCAGAAGGTGACGCGACAGTTCTCCTTCAGACGTTCCCATTCAGGTCCGTTTTTCGACTGCCACCACGCTTCACTTCCGGTTGTTAACGTCGTCACCCTTATAACCCCATGTTTAACAGACTTTTTTGTTTCAGAGCAAATTTTATTGATAATATTATTGATAACTATTTGCATTTGCAATAGCGTAATGCCCGCGCTGTGGGAAGCGCGCTCATTAAATAACCATAAAAGCGGGACGTACAATGAATAAGAAGATTCACTCTCTGGCCTTGCTGGTCAATTTAGGGATTTATGGTGTCGCGCTGCCCGCCATGGCCGACGACAACACCGCCTCTGCGCAGCACGAAGATACGATGGTGATCACCGCCGCCGAGCAGAATTTACAGGCGCCGGGCGTGTCGACCATCACCGCCGACGAGATCCGCAAAAACCCGCCCGCACGCGACGTGGCGGAAATCATCCGCACCATGCCGGGCGTTAACCTCACCGGGAACTCCACCAGCGGCCAGCGTGGAAACAACCGTCAAATTGACATTCGCGGCATGGGCCCAGAAAACACCCTGATCCTGATCGACGGCAAGCCGGTCACCAGCCGCAACTCTATTCGTCTGGGCTGGCGCGGCGAGCGCGACACCCGCGGCGATACCGGCTGGGTGCCGCCGGAGATGATCGAGCGCATCGAAGTGATCCGCGGTCCGGCAGCCGCGCGCTACGGCAACGGCGCGGCAGGCGGCGTGGTAAACATCATCACCAAAAAATTCGACGACCAGTGGCACGGCTCCTGGAACACCTACCTGAACGCGCCTGAGCACAAGGACGAAGGTTCCACCAAACGCACCAACTTCAGCCTGAGCGGCCCGCTGGGCGGCGACTTCAGCTTCCGCATGTTCGGTAACCTGGACAAAACCCAGGCCGACGCGTGGGATATCAACCAGGGCCACCAGTCCGATCGTACCGGTGCCTACGCCAACACCCTGCCGGCTGGCCGCGAGGGCGTGGAAAACAAAGACATCAACGGCGTGGTGCGCTGGGACTTCGCGCCCATGCAGTCCCTGGAGTTCGAAGCGGGCTACAGCCGCCAGAACAACCTCTACGCGGGCGACACGCAGAACACCAACAACGACAGCGCGCTGGTGAAAAAGAACTACGGTAAAGAGACTAACCGGATCTACCGCCAGAACTTCGCGGTGACCTGGAACGGCGGCTGGGATAACGGCATCACCACCAGCAGCTGGGCGCAGTACGAACACACCCGCAACTCCCGCCTGGGCGAAGGTCTGGCGGGCGGTACGGAAGGCTTGTTCAACAGCAATAAATTCACCGACACCGACCTGGCCGACGTGATGCTGCACAGCGAGATCAACCTGCCGATTGATTTCCTCGTTAACCAGAACCTGACGCTCGGCACCGAGTGGAACCAGCAGCGCATGAAGGACTCGACCTCCTTCACCCAAACCCAGCAGGGCGGCACCATTCCGGGCATGAGCAATGACCGCAGCCCGTACACGTCGGCAGAGATTTTCTCGCTGTTCGCTGAAAACAACATGGAGCTGACCGACAGCACCATGCTGACCCCTGCCCTGCGCTTCGACCATCACACCATCGTCGGCAACAACTGGAGCCCGTCCCTGAACCTGTCGCAGGGTCTGGGGGATGACTTCACGCTGAAGATGGGTATCGCGCGCGCCTACAAAGCGCCGAGCCTGTACCAGACCAACCCGAACTACCTGCTCTACAGCAAAGGCCAGGGCTGCTACGCCAGCTCGGACGGCGTGGGCTGCTACATGATGGGCAACGATGACCTGAAAGCCGAAACCAGCATCAACAAAGAGATTGGTCTGGAATGGAAACGCGACGGCTGGCTGGCGGGCGTGACCTGGTTCCGCAACGACTATCGCGACAAGATTGAAGCGGGCTACGCGCCGATTGGTCACACCTCTTCCGGTAAAGTGCAGACGGATATCTACCAGTGGGAAAACGTACCGAAGGCGGTGGTCGAGGGGCTGGAAGGCTCCCTGAACGTACCGGTCAGCGACACCATTAACTGGACCAACAATATTACATACATGCTGCAGAGCAAGAACAAGGAGACCGGCGACCGTCTGTCGATCATTCCGGAGTACACGCTGAACTCGACCCTGAGCTGGCAGGTTCATCAGGACGTGTCGCTCCAGTCGACCTTTACCTGGTACGGCAAGCAGCAGCCGAAGAAGTACAACTACAAAGGTCAGCCGGTGACCGGGTCTGAGAAAGACGAAGTCAGCCCGTACAGCATCGTTGGCCTGAGCGCGACCTGGGATATGACCAAAAACGTTAGTCTGACCGGCGGCGTGGACAACGTCTTCGACAAACGCCAGTGGCGCGCGGGGAATGCCCAGACGACCGGAAATTCCACCACCGGTGCATATATGTACGGTGCGGGAGCGTATACGTATAATGAGCCGGGCCGTACCTGGTACATGAGCGTGAATACGCGATTCTAAGGTAAAAACAAAACGGCAACCCAGTTGCCGTTTTTAGTGTTTGCCCCTTCTCCCCTTGGGAGAGGACCGGGGTGAGGGCATCAGGCCGCACAATTCTGAAGGGAAAAACATGCACACAACCTACACCACGTTCATTCTTGCCGGCCACACCGTCCACCACGTCACCTTCGCCCCCACCACCTTCACCGATGCCGATCTCCTCTGGCTCCCCCACCACGCAGAGCTTTCAAACGCCGGAAGCAAACGCAAAGCCGAGCATCTGGCAGGCCGCATAGCCGCCGCGCATGCGCTCGGTGCGATACATGAACGCGCGATCCCCGGCATCGGCCCCAGCGGCGAACCGCTCTGGCCGAAAGGGGTTTCGGGGAGCATTACCCACAGCGGCACGCAGGCGATGGCGGTTGTCGTCCCTCATCCAGATGCACTCGTAGGTATTGATTGCGAAGCCACTCTTCCAGACCACGAAGCCCGCGAAATCCAGGACGGCATGATTGATGCGCAGGAGGCGATATGCCTGACGCACTCGTGCTACCCCTTTGCGCTGGCGCTGACGCTGGCTTTTAGCGCCAAAGAGAGTTTGTTTAAAGCCCTCTTTCCGAAGGTAAAAATTTACATGGGGTTTGAGTGTGCGAGAGTCACAGAGTTAACGGAAAAAACAATCACGCTGGCGCTTTCGCACCCTGCTGGAGACTATCCTGAAGGTAAACGCTTCACCCTCGTCTGGCAGCATAATGATGGGAACGTGTGGACGCTGCTAAAAGCCTGATGGCGCTGCGCTTATCAGGCCTACGGTAAACCGATTTTGTAGGCCGGGTAAGGCATCGCCGCCACCCGGCTTGAGGGCGACGGCGATGCGTTTATAGGTTATTCAGCTCAAATCTCAAACATCCGGGAACATCACGCTATTACCCGGCGCCTCCCTGTGCAGATGGATAAAGTTCAGGTGCCGTTCATACTGGTCCAGAATGTCCGTAATCACCTGCTCCTTGCTGTAGTCCATCAAATCATTCCCCTGGCTCCCTTCCAGCAGGAAGGTCTCCAGCCGGTAGTAGGTCGATTTCCCGCTGCGCGCCCGGTAGGTAAACCCGGGTACTGAATACTGCTGCGGCCAGATCTGATAAACAAAGTTCTGCTCGTCGCCCATGTGCACCAGCAGATCCAGGTGCCCCAGGGTCTCTCCCTCCTCCGGCGGCAGGTTTTTCAGCTCCACGTACGCACCACGCAGCTTCAGCTCCTGCGCGACCTCTTCCATCGCCGGGAAGCAGACCGTCTCCATCATCTGTTTGGTGTAGCGCGTGCCAGGGTAGTTCATCAGGCGCGAGAGGCGTTTCTTCCAGCTCAGTCTGTCCTGCGCGCCCATCGGACGCGGCGCAGTGTCGCGGCTGGCGCTGACGCGGCGGTAGTCTTCCACCTTGAGGGATTTATACAGCCCGGCCATCACGAAGAAGATGACGAAGCTGAACGGCAGGCCCATGATCACCGTGGTGTTCTGCAGCGCCGAAATGCCGTTGGTCATCAGCATGCCGAGCGTCAGCAGGCCGATGGCGATGGACCAGAAGATGCGCAGCCAGTTCGGCGCGTCGCTGTTGATGTCTTTGAGCTTCGAGGTGAAGTTGCCCAGCACCAGCGCGCCGGAATCCGCCGAGGTGACGTAAAACAGCAGGCCGGTGATGGTCGCCACGGAGGCGCTAAAGGTAAACGCCGGGGACTGCGCCAGCAGGCTGTAGAAGCCACGCTCCGGGTGCGCCATCGCTTCCTGCGCGAAGGTTGCATTGCCGTGGATGATCTCGTGCAGCGCGCTGTTGCCGAAAATCGACAGCCACAGCAGGGTAAAGGTGAACGGGATAATCAGCGTGCCCATCACGAACTGGCGGATGGTGCGGCCACGCGAAATACGCGCCAGGAACAGGCCGACAAACGGCGACCACGCCACCCACCACGCCCAGAAGAACAGCGTCCAGTTGTTCATCCACTCCACCGGACGGTCAAAGGCGAAGCTGTTCAGCGTCATGCCCATAAAGCGGTTCACGTAGTCGCCTACGTTGAGCACTAAGGCATTGAGCAGGAACGAGGTATCGCCCATAAACAGCACGAACAGGATCAGGCCCAGCGCCAGCGCCACGTTCAGCTCGGAGAGCACGCGGATGCCTTTATCGACGCCCGACGTCACCGAGATGGTGGCGATAATGACGGAGAGCGCAATCAGCGCCGCTTTGGCCGCCATCGAATCCGGGATATCAAACAGCACGCTCAGCCCGTAGTTGAGCTGCACCACGCCGATCCCGAGCGTCGTCGCGATACCAAAGATGGTGCCGATCACCGCCGCAATGTCGACGCTGTGGCCAATCGGGCCGTTAATCTTTTTACCGAAGATCGGGTACAGCGCGGAGCGGATGGTGAGAGGTAAATTATAACGATAGCTAAAGTATCCGAGCGCCATGCCCATCAGGGCGTACATCGACCAGCCCGTCAGGCCGTAGTGGAACAGCGTCCAGACCATCGCCTGGCGCCCGGCCTCCATCGTCTGCCCTGCCCCTTCCGGCGGCTGCATATACTGCGTAACCGGTTCCGCCACGGAGAAGAACATCAGATCGATGCCGATGCCCGCGGCAAACAGCATCGCGGCCCAGCTCAGCAGGCTGAACTCGGGTTTGGACTGCTCAGGCCCGAGCTTCACCGAGCCGAAGCGCGAGCAGGCAATGCAGACCACGAAGACGATATAGAGCGTCGCGGCCAGCAGATAGTACCAGCCGAAGGTCTTCGACACCCAGTTCAGGGTGCGCCCAATCCACTCGGCAGAAAAATCACGAAAGAAGATGGTCGTCAGGGAAAACAACAAAATCAGCCCGGCGGAAGTATAAAAAACGACCGGGTTGATTTTGTCTTTTTCTCTGTCTTGTGAAAGGTCTGTCATCCAGTATCCCCACTGTTTTTGTAACTATTGAAATCCAAATCCGCAACAATTAAGACACATTTTATATTGAACGTCCAATCAAAAACCGCTTTAATGTATTACCAACGCTGATGAATGGAGTGGCAAAAATGCCCAAAGTGGGGATGCAGCCGATCCGGCGCAGGCAGCTTATCGACGCCACGCTGGAAGCAATAAATGAAGTGGGAATGCATGACGCGACGATCGCGCAGATCGCCCGTCGGGCGGGCGTTTCCACGGGGATCATCAGTCACTACTTCAAAGACAAAAACGGTCTGCTGGAAGCGACCATGCGCGACATCACCGGCCAGCTGCGCGACGCGGTTTTGAGCCGCTTACGCGCCCTGCCGGACGGCAGCGCGGAGCAGCGCCTGCAGGCAATTGTCGGCGGCAATTTTGATGAAACCCAGACCAGCGGCGCGGCAATGAAGGCCTGGCTGGCCTTCTGGGCGAGCAGCATGCACCAGCCGATGCTCTACCGCCTGCAGCAGGTGAGCAGCCGTCGCTTGTTGTCAAACCTGGTGTACGAGTTCCGCCGTGAGCTGCCGCGCGAACAGGCCGAAGAGGCGGGCTACGGCCTGGCGGCGCTGATCGACGGGCTGTGGCTGCGCGCCGCGCTGAGCGGCAAGCCGCTGGATAAAATCCTGGCGCAGTCGCTCACCAGCCACTTCATCAGCCAGCATTTACCGACCGAATAACCGAGGAGAATTTATGTCCCGAATGGCAGAACAGCAGCTTTATATCAATGGTGGTTATACCTCCGCCACCAGCGGTCGCACCTTCGAGACCATCAACCCGGCCAACGGTGAAGTTCTGGCGAGCGTACAGGCCGCCGGACGCGAAGACGTGGACCGCGCCGTCGAAAGCGCAAAACGCGGACAAAAAATATGGGCGGCGATGACCGCCATGGAGCGCTCGCGCGTTCTGCGTCGCGCCGTCGATATCCTGCGCGAGCGCAACGATGAGCTGGCGAAGCTTGAAACCCTCGATACCGGTAAAGCGTTTTCTGAAACCTCAACCGTCGATATCGTCACCGGCGCGGACGTGCTGGAGTACTACGCGGGGCTGGTCCCGGCGCTGGAAGGCAGCCAGATCCCGCTGCGTGAGACCTCGTTCGTCTACACCCGCCGCGAGCCGCTGGGCGTGGTGGCGGGTATCGGCGCGTGGAACTACCCGATCCAGATCGCCCTGTGGAAATCGGCCCCGGCGCTGGCGGCGGGCAACGCAATGATCTTCAAGCCGAGCGAAGTGACGCCGCTTACCGCCCTGAAGCTGGCCGAGATCTACACCGAGGCGGGCCTCCCGGACGGCGAGTTTAACCACCTGCCCCGCGAGGTCTCGGAGCCCGGCCACTACCTGACCAACCATACACGCA
>NZ_JADCKW010000109.1:0-328 GCF_014982155.1 Enterobacter cloacae complex sp. P16RS2
GGCTTGTATTGGTCTGAACTCAAATAGAAATTCAGTTTTTGACTTGCTATTGAGCCAACCGGTAAAACCCCGAGCGCAAAATTTAATATACTGTTTGAAAAAAAGAAAAAAAGGCAACTTACACTCAACAATCCGTAACTTAATATTTTATTTAGCTTGCCAGAGTATACAGGTATCAAAAACAACAGTGCAATCAAGGCTGTTATATGAAAGGTAGAAGCCAGTAAAATTAAAAGTAAAAATTTCTTTAACTCCCTGCAAATTAATTTTCGGAACGAATACATTAAAATGGACATTTCAAGAGCTTGCCTAATAGACTCTATCTAAA
>NZ_JADCKW010000110.1:0-264 GCF_014982155.1 Enterobacter cloacae complex sp. P16RS2
GCTAATGACTCACTAACTAGAGTTTTATTATTAATTGTAATGCTGTAGTTAGCACCACCTTGTATTTTTGCTTCAATTACCGCTTCGATCTCTTCAATCATCTTACGAATACGTGCGTATTCTTCAGTATGTTTTGTTGGATCGATTACTTCACATTGGGAAGTACTGGCAATACCATTAGTAATAGTTGTACAGAATACCTTTTCTGAAGCAACGTTAGTTTCAAAGGTGATAGTAAATGATTGTGCACTATCATTATTACTG
>NZ_JADCKW010000111.1:0-443 GCF_014982155.1 Enterobacter cloacae complex sp. P16RS2
CCCGGCAAATTAATTTTCGGACCGAATACATTACAATGGACATTGCAAGCGCTTGCCTAATAGCCTCTATGTAAATACTCCACATAAACAAACACATAATGGATATTACAACAAAGCACCCGTGGTCAAAATATTTTGCGTATTGATATATCAGCAATACATTTATAAACGCAATAAATATTATTATCGCCTGAAACCCTAGTAATCCTATAGTTGTTACAATAAAATTATAACCAGGTTCGAACAAAACAAAACCGGGTTGACATACATCATTAACCTGACAATCATAGTTAATGAAATAACCTATCCAGTCATTACCTGACGGATAAGTTAAAGCGATAAAGGAAAATGTGAAAAAAATAGAAACAAAAAGCGCCTGCTTCCTATGGGTTAAAAAAGCGTAAACCATAAAAAGGCTCACGAAATATAATATGTATATCATC
>NZ_JADCKW010000112.1:0-356 GCF_014982155.1 Enterobacter cloacae complex sp. P16RS2
TAGCATAAACAGTTATAGTAGCTGTAATATTTTTAGTTGTATCACATCCTGCATACCAACTGTTATCACCATTAGGTCTGGAGACCGTTAACCAAACATATCCTTCTGCTGTATTACATTGACCGCCTCCACCTACAACTTTTTCTGAACCAGCGCAAGAAGCAACAGCTTCGGGGAAACGATAAGCAGAGGCAGATGCTGTTCTTATTACTGGACTTCCTGTTGATCCTCTCCATACACCATTAACACAAGATAAAATAGCCCCTTCTGACGTTCTTCCCTGTAATCCATTAGGAGAACATCCCCATCCTACATTCGCTTGTCCATTTATATAAACAAATTTATTAGCGTTTATT
>NZ_JADCKW010000113.1:0-317 GCF_014982155.1 Enterobacter cloacae complex sp. P16RS2
CTCTGAAACGTTCAGTCACAGTTTTAAATGATATATCAGCATCATCCATCACCTCTTTTATTTCGCTATTAATGTTATCACCATGATCACACAAAAGACTTAAAGATATTTTTTCGCCTATATCGCTTTTGATTTCCATTATCTCATCATTATATGATTTGATGATACCTTTTAGCTCATCGTAAAACTTACCATAAAAATAAAAATCTCGTGTAATGCATAGATTAATATGTTCAAGTTGTTTTTTGTTTTTCTTCTCATTATTATTAAAACAGCACTTCGTGATTGTCATAAACAATCACTATGCTGAATAGGGC
>NZ_JADCKW010000012.1:0-178 GCF_014982155.1 Enterobacter cloacae complex sp. P16RS2
CACCATATTCTCCGAGATAATAGCCACGCTGTTGTTTCAAGGTCTGCGAGTTAATCGCGAGCACCAGGGAGGATAACGTTGCTTCAGCAACGGCCCGCAGGGCGAGGCGCAGCCGAGTAATCCTCCCGGATGCACCATTTACTGTTTCTAAAAGCATTTCCCGATGCATCCGTAGCTC
>NZ_JADCKW010000012.1:299-50069 GCF_014982155.1 Enterobacter cloacae complex sp. P16RS2
TCCTCCCGGATGCACCATCTCTTCTGTTATTCCCTTCGATGTTTAGTTCTTAATCACTCTCGTAGTTATCACTTCGCAATCAGCGACAAAAATCACCATTTACGATAAAGTAATGCTTTGTTAATCGTTTAGCGAGAGCACGATGTACGCACAGTATGACGGTTTGATCTTCGATATGGACGGCACTCTCCTGGATACCGAACCCACGCATCGTCAAGCCTGGACTGACGTCCTGGGCCGTTACGGCATGCGTTTCGATCTTCAGGCGATGTTTGCCCTCAACGGATCCCCCACCTGGCGTATTGCGCAGGCCGTGATTGAACTGAATCAGGCCGATCTCGACCCGCATCTGCTCGCGCGCGAAAAAACCGATGCGGTAAAAGCCATGCTTTTAGATACCGTACGCCCTCTGCCGCTGATTGATGTGGTAAAAGAGTGGCACGGGCGCCGCCCGATGTCGGTAGGAACAGGCAGTGAAAGCTCGATTGCAGAAGCTTTGCTCAATCATCTTGGCCTGCGCCACTATTTTTCTGCCGTGGTCGCCGCCGATCATGTTAAACATCACAAGCCCGCACCGGACACCTTCCTGCTTTGCGCAGAATTAATGGGCGTCCCGGCGGCAAAATGTGTCGTTTTTGAAGACGCCGATTTCGGCATTCAGGCCGCGCGTGATGCCGGAATGGATGCGGTGGATGTGCGCTTACTGTGAGTGACGCGCTGTCACTTGCTTCATTATTCGCCAGCAGTTTTTTAAGCGCCACGCTGTTACCGGGAAATTCGGAAGTGGTGCTGGTGGCGATGCTGTTGTCCGGCGTGAGTCAGCCCTGGCTGCTTGTATTAATAGCAACAATGGGTAATAGCCTTGGAGGGCTGACTAACGTTATTCTTGGGCGTTTCTTTCCGCTGCGCGAAAAATCGCGCTGGCAGGAAAAGGCAGTCGGCTGGCTAAAACGCTATGGCGCTGCCACGCTGTTATTAAGCTGGATGCCTGTAATAGGCGATTTACTGTGTCTGCTGGCGGGATGGATGCGCATCTCCTGGGGACCGGTGCTCTTTTTTTTGTGCCTTGGCAAGGCGTTGCGCTATGTTCTCGTGGCGTGGGCAACACTACAGGGTATGACGTGGTGGCACTAATTGGTGGAATGAATACGCGACCTTCAATCGTCAACCATTACAATTATGCTGAGTAACATTACTTTGACAGGCGGGAGGTCAATTTGATCCCGGACGTATCTCAGGCGCTGGCCTGGCTGGAAAACCACCCTCAGGCATTGAAGGGTATTCAGCGTGGTCTTGAGCGTGAAACGCTGCGCGTTAACGCGGACGGTAGCTTAGCGACGACGGGTCACCCGAAGGCGTTAGGCTCGGCGCTAACACATAAATGGATCACAACCGATTTCGCTGAGGCACTGCTGGAGTTCATCACGCCAGTAGAGGGTGATATTGATCATATGCTGACGATCATGCGCGATATCCATCGCTACACCGCGCGCAACATGGGCGACGAACGTATGTGGCCCCTCAGCATGCCGTGCTATATCGAGCAGGGCCAGGAGATTGAGCTGGCGCAGTACGGCACGTCAAATATCGGTCGGCTGAAAACGCTCTATCGCGAAGGGCTGAAAAACCGCTACGGCGCGTTGATGCAGACGATCTCGGGCGTGCATTATAACTTCTCGCTGCCAATGGCGTTCTGGCAGGCGAAATGCGGTGAAACGGATAAAGATGCGATCTCTGAAGGCTACTTCCGCCTGATCCGCAACTATTACCGTTTCGGCTGGGTGATCCCGTATCTGTTTGGTGCCTCCCCGGCGATCTGTTCTTCGTTCCTGCAGGGGAAACCGACCACGCTGCCGTTCGAGAAGACCGAGTGCGGAATGTACTATCTCCCGTACGCCACCTCTCTGCGCCTGAGCGATCTCGGTTATACCAATAAATCGCAGAGCAATCTCGGTATTACGTTTAACGAATTGCACGAATATGTGGCAGGATTGAAGCGGGCGATCAAAACCCCGTCGGAAGAGTACGAGAAAATCGGCCTCGAAAAAGACGGCAAGCGCCTGCAAATCAACAGCAATGTGCTGCAGATAGAAAACGAGCTGTATGCGCCTATTCGTCCTAAACGCGTAACGCGCAGCGGTGAAACCCCGTCGGATGCGCTGCAGCGCGGCGGGATCGAATACATTGAAGTGCGTTCGCTGGATATCAACCCATTCTCACCGATTGGCGTTGATGAGCAGCAGATTCGCTTCCTGGATCTGTTTATGGTCTGGTGCGTGCTGGCGGATGCGCCGGAAATGAGTTCAGACGAACTGCTCTGTACCCGTACAAACTGGAATCGCGTGATTCTGGAAGGGCGTAAGCCGGGCCTGACGTTGGGTATCGGCTGCGAAACGGCACAGTTCCCGCTGACCAAAGTCGGCAAAGATCTGTTCCGCGATCTGAAGCGTGTTGCCCGCACAATGGACAGCATTGACGGCGGCGACGCGTATCAACAGATCTGCGACCAGCTGGTGGAATGTTTTGATAATCCGGAACTGACGTTCTCAGCGCGTATTCTGCGTTCTATGATCGATCAGGGCATTGGCGGCACGGGGCGTTCACTCTCAGCGGAGTATCGTGAGATGCTGATGCAGGAGCCGTTAGAAGTGCTGAGCGAAGCAGATTTTGCCGCGGAACGCGATGCGTCCGTGGTGCGTCAGAAAGAGGTTGAAGCGGCGGATACCGAGTCGTTTGAGACGTTTCTGGCGAAGCAGTCTTAAGCAGAAAAGAAAAAGGCCACATCGCTGTGGCCAAAATATACATCTCTGAATTCAGGGATGATGATAACAAATGCGCGTCTTTCATATACTCAGACGTGCATTCTGTAGAAGAGTTCAGTTTATTTTAAAAAAATCACTGTCGGAGGTGACGTATGCCGTTATTAGATAGCTTTACTGTCGACCATACCCGTATGGAAGCACCTGCAGTACGCGTGGCGAAGACCATGCACACCCCGCACGGCGACACGATCACCGTCTTCGATCTGCGTTTCTGCGTGCCAAATAAAGAAGTGATGCCAGAGAAAGGCATTCATACCCTGGAACACCTGTTCGCCGGTTTCATGCGTGACCATCTGAACGGCAACGGCGTTGAGATCATCGACATCTCTCCGATGGGCTGCCGTACCGGTTTCTACATGAGCCTGATTGGTCAGCCTGAAGAGAAACGTGTGGCAGATGCCTGGAAAGCGGCCATGCAGGACGTGCTGAAGGTGAAAGAGCAGAACCAGATCCCAGAGCTGAACGTTTACCAGTGCGGTACTTACCAGATGCACTCTCTGGAAGAAGCGCAGGAAATCGCGCGCCACATCATCGAGCGTGATGTTCGCGTGAACAGTAACGAAGAGCTGGCCCTGCCAAAAGAAAAACTGCAGGAACTGCACATCTAGTGCACCTTTTCCCTCTCCCTCAGGGAGAGGGTAGGGTGAGGGTTGTTTAACCCATGACCACAACTTCGACTTTTTCCTTTATCCATCGTCCCCTCGTTCCGTTTGCACATGATTACATTCATGGTGACAGCGAGCCGTGGCATGAGCACGACTGCGCGCAGCTGTTGCATACCCTTAGCGGCGTGGTTCGGGTGGATACCGCATCTGGCTGTTGGATTGTGCCTCCCGGTCGCGGCGTCTGGCTGCCGGCGGGGACCCGCCACTCGCTCCGCATAACCGGTAACGTGGCGGCGCGAACGCTGTTTGTCGATCCGCTGGCGCGGGCCGATCTTCCGGCCACCTGCCAGATCGTGCAGATCACATCGCTGCTGCGCGAACTGATCCTCGTCTGCCTTGCTTTACCTGAATCGTACTCACCCGGAAGCCGGGATGAGCGCGTCTATGAACTCATTCTCGATGAAATCCGCACTATGCCGGTGCTGCCGTTTCATCTGCCGGAGCCGGAAAGCGAGGCGCTACGTCGCCTGTGTCTGCTAATCCGGCAAAACGCGGGGGAGAGCTGGAGCGGCGCGCAGGCCGCGAGCATGATGAACATGAGCGAGCGCACCCTGAACCGCCATTTTCAGCAGCAGACGGGATTAAGCTACGGCGAGTGGCTGAGAAGGGCGCGCCTGCTGGAAGCCTTAGTGCGGCTGGCGCAGGGCCAGCCGGTACTGCGCGTGGCGCTGGATCTGGGGTACGGCAGCCACAGCGCCTTTACGGCCATGTTTCGCCGGGTGATGGGCATCTCCCCCAGCGATTACTTTAAGAACGACTGACGGCGTTTAAGAGCGCCTGAAGCGACGCGCGCGCCACGTCGCTGTCGATGCCCACGCCCCAGCGGCTGCTCCCGTCCTGGAACAGGCAGCGGATGTAGGCCACCGAGCGGCTGTCGCTGCGTTCGCCTAACGTATGCTCGTGATAATCCTTAATCACGAACGGGGCGTTGACCCAGCGGCTCAAGCCGTGAGCGGCGGCGGAGAGCAGACCGTTACCCTGACCTTCCAGCTGACGCGTTCCCCCCTGCGTAGCGATGCTTGCCGTCAAACGCAGCTGGCCGTCCTGCTGGCTGTCGCTGCGGTAGGATTGCAGCGCAAACTGCGGCGTGGCAACCAGGCCGTAGCGGGTGCGGAACAGCTGCCACAGCGCATTCTGCGTCATCTCTTTTCCGTGGCGATCGGTTTCCTGCTGCACGTGCTGACTGAAATCCTGCTGCAGGGCGCGAGGTAATTTCAGACCATGATTCTGTTCGATGAGCCACGCGCTGCCGCTTTTCCCTGACTGGCTGTTGACGCGGATCACCGCTTCGTAGGTGCAGCCGATGTCCTGCGGATCGACGGGCAGATACGGCATCTCCCAGCGTTCGCCAGGCCTGCGGGCATCAAAGCCTTTTTTGATCGCATCCTGGTGCGAGCCGGAGAAGGCGGTATAGGCCAGTCGTCCGGCCCACGGGTGGCGCGGATGCACCGGCAGCTGGTTGCAGGCTTCCACCACTTCCACGACCCGGTTCATATCGCTAAAGTCGAGATTCGGGCTGACGCCCTGGCTGTAGAGGTTCATCGCCAGCGTCACCAGGCAGACGTTGCCCGTGCGCTCGCCGTTACCAAACAGACAGCCCTCCACGCGGTCTGCCCCCGCCATCACGGCCAGCTCGGCGCTGGCGACGCCGGTACCGCGGTCGTTATGCGGATGTACGCTGATGCAGACATCCCGGCGGCGGCTGAAGTGGCGACAGAAATACTCGATCTGGTCGGCATAGACGTTCGGCGTGCTCACTTCGACGGTTGCGGGTAAGTTGATCACCATGGGCCGTTCGTCGCACGGCTGCCAGATCTCCGCCACGGCTTCACAAATCTCCAGCGCAAACTCCGGCTCGGTAAAGCAGAAGGTCTCCGGGGAATACTGATACTGCCAGCGGGTGTCTGGGTTCTCTTCACAAAGCTGACGAATAAGCCGCGTGGATCGCGTCGCCAGCTCGACGACTTGTGTTTTCTCCATGCCGAATACCAGGCGGCGGAACAGCGGGGCGGTGGCGTTATACAGATGGACGGTGGCCTGTTTCGCACCGCGCAGGGATTCGAAAGTGCGATGGATGAGATCTTCCCGCGCCTGGGTTAATACCTGAATCGTGACGTCATCCGGAATGCGGTTCTCTTCAATCAGCTGGCGAACAAAGTTGAAGTCCGTCTGCGAGGCGGACGGGAAGGCGACCTCAATTTCTTTGAATCCGCAGCCCAGCAGCAGATCCCAGAACTGCAGCTTGCGGGTGCTGTCCATCGGCTCGGCAAGGGCCTGGTTACCGTCGCGCAGGTCGGTTGAGAGCCAGCGCGGCGCGCGGGTGATACGTCGCTCCGGCCAGCGTCGGTCGGGAAGGGAAAGGGTCGGATAGGGTTGGTACTTGTCGGCGGGTGTGTTCAGCATGATGCGCTCCTGTTGTCTTTTCACTATCGTGAATTGATTTCAGGAGCGCTGCTTTATCGAAACTGACAATCGCTGTCGCGTTCCGGACAACGCGATTTAGTGCGCCCCACCGCCGCCGCTACCGGCGCCAAACGGTGGTTTAGCAAACCACACCAGCCCCAGCAGGACGATAAAGATCCCCGCCGATATCCAGAAAATCTCGTTGGCCGAGATAATCAGACCCTGGTTGGTGATCTGCTGGGCGATCCAGCCGGACGCCTGCTGTTCCGTCATACCCATTCCCTGAAGCTGGTTGTACATCTCCCTGGAGTTCGGATTGAACGGGTTCACCGCTTCGGTCAGCTGGGCATGGTGCATCGATTCACGGTTAGTCCACAGGGTGGTGGTGATCGACGTACCAATCGAGCCCGCCAGCGTTCGCGTAAAGTTCGACAGGCTCGATGCGGCCGCCATGCGCTCAGGCGGTAAACCGGAAAGCGTGATGGTGGTCAGTGGCATAAAGAAACACGCCACGGCAAAGCCCTGAATAAACTGCGGCCACGCGGACGCGCCAAAGTCCATTCCCGGTTCGAACGTATACGCGCGCCAGTAGAAGCACACGGCGTACATGATAAAGCTGAACGTCACCAGCCGGCGCATGTCGAGCTTGTGGGCGAAGCGGCCAATAATCGGCGACAGCAGAACCGGAATCAATCCAACCGGCGCCGAGGCTAAACCTGCCCAGGTTGCGGTGTAGCCGTATACCTCCTGCAACAGCTGCGGCAGCAGTACAATCGCGCCGAAGTAGAGCATGTAGGCGAGGCTGATACACAGACAGCCTATGGTGAAGTTTCGCGACTTAAACAGCGACAGGTCGACTATCGGGTTATCGTCCGTCAGCTCCCAGACAATCAGGAAGCTCAGCGACACCACCGCGACAATCGTCAGGATGATGATCTCCCTGGAGTTGAACCAGTCCAGCTCTTTGCCCTGGTCGAGCATGACCTGCAGGCTACCGATGCCGACAACCAGCAGTGCCAGACCAATGGCGTCGATACGCCGCTGTTCCGTCCGGGTTTCTCTGCCGCGCAGCGACTGGAGCGTCATCATTACCACGATGGCGCCAATCGGTACGTTGATGAAGAAGATCCAGCCCCAGTGATAGTTGTCGCTGATATAGCCGCCTAAGATAGGTCCGCAAATCGGCGCGACAATCACGGTCATTGACCACAGCGCCAGCGCGATGGAGCGCTTGGCGGGCGGGTAGTTGTTCAGCAGTAAACTCTGCGACAGCGGAATCAGCGGTCCGGCAACGATCCCCTGAATGACGCGGAAGAAAATCAGCATCGTCAGGCTGCTGGACATGCCGCACGCCCAGGAGGCAAGAACGAACAATATCGTCGACCAGAGAAACAGCTTCACTTCACCGACGCGCTTTGCCAGCCAGCCGGTAATCGGAATGGAGATGGCGTTTGCCACCCCAAACGAGGTAATGACCCAGGTCCCCTGGCTCAGCGACGAGCCAAGGTTACCGGCGATAGTCGGGATCGCCACGTTTGCGATGGTGGAGTCCAGCACCTGCATGAATGTCGCCAGCGACAGCGCGATGGTCATAATGACCAGCTGCGCGCCTTCCAGCGGTTTTTGCGGCTTTTGCTGTTGCATAACGCTCACCTTCGGATTAACCGGCGTTTGCCTTCACGATGTCATCGATCAGCTTGTTGACCGGATCGAGGCTAATTTCACGGGCGTTACTTTCATAAGCCGGGCTGCTGCGCACCTGGCTTGCCAGGATCTGGCCGTCGCGGTTGGCGGTGTCGACCGTCACCAGCGTAGAGAGGCCAATACGCAGCGGGTGATCCGCCAGCTGTTTGGCATCCAGCTCAATACGCACGGGCAGACGCTGAACCACTTTGATCCAGTTACCGGTGGCGTTTTGCGCAGGCAGCAGGGAGAAAGCGCTGCCGGTCCCCATGTCCAGACCGACCACTTTACCGGTGTACTTCACGTCATCGCCGTAGATGTCGCTGACAACCGTCGCGCTCTGGCCGATACGCATATGGGCAAGCTGCGTCTCTTTAAAGTTGGCGTCTACCCACAGATTGTCCGCCGGCACGACCGCCATCAGCGGCGTGGTTGGGCTAATCTGCGCCCCTGGCTGGACTGAACGACGGGAGACATAGCCGGTCATCGGACTGACGATTTTGGTACGCTGCAGGGCAAGCCACGCGTTGCGCACTTCGGTCGCCGCCTGCTGTACGGCAGGCTGGTTTTCCAGGCTGGTGCCCAGCACCATCGCCTGGTTGGCGTTGTATTGTTGAATGGCTACATCCAGCTGTGCCTGAGCGCTGGCAACGGCGTCGCGGGCGTGCTGCAGCTCTTCACGGCCAATCAGGTTGGCGGTGCCGAGCGGAACGCGGCGGTTCAGGTCGCTCTGCGCCTGCGCCAGCGCCGTTTTCTGCACGTCGATGTTGGCCTGCAGCTGTTTGCTGTTGATCATCAGTTGGCGGGTCTGACGGACGCTGGAGGCCAGCGCGGTCTGTGCTTTTTCAAACGCCTGCTGGGCGTCGGTTGGATCGAGGGTCACCAACACATCGCCTTTTTGCACAAAGTCGGTATTGTCAGCCCAGACTTTCGTCACGCTGCCCGACACCTGCGCCATAATTTGTACCTGGTTCCCTGCCACGTACGCGTCGTCAGTCTCTTCAGCATGACGCAGTACTAAAAACCAATAGATCCCATATGCCACGGCAATAATGATAAAGAGCAAGGTCAACAGAAGAAGGGCGCTCTTACGTTTGCCTTTCTTGTTGGCCGGTTGCTGCGGGGTAGTGCTCTCCGCATTTGCGCTCATTGTTGTTCTCCACGATCTTCTTATTTTCACATCGGCTGAGCCGACCTGTTGTCAGAAAGGCCAGCACTGTGACGTGCTGGCCTGTCGGTTTTCTTATGAATCTGGAATGGTGAGCGTGTCGTCGCGTTAGCGCAGCGCCTCAAGAACGGCGCCGTCTTCATCCATCTGGTCCAGACGGGTGAGCAGCTTGCGAGTGATGTGCTCAAGCTGGTCGCGCTCGGCGGTGCTGAGGGCAGACCAGAGTTTGTGCAGGCAATTGTGCTGAGGTGGCAGCACCTCGCGCAGGAACTGGTGACCTTTATCGGTCAGTTGCAGATGCAGGCAGCGGCGATCGTTGTCGCTTTCACGGCGCTCAATCCAGCCGCGCTTTTCGAGTTCATCGGCAATACGGGTCGCATTGGTACGGGAGGAGCCCAGCGCGCAGCTCAGTTCGGAAGGCTGAATGCTGTGATTTTCCTGAGACTCCAGCGTAATCAACGCCATAAACAACGTCTCGTTAATCCCTTGAGCTTTCAGCATTTTATTACGGTTTTCCAGTAGCTTACCCTGCATGTGCATGCACAGGCGAGTCAGCAGAATTTCCTGATACGGGAAGTCCTCATGGCGACTGGCGCGGAATTTAAGCATTTGTTCAATGGGCGTAAACGAACTATCCATTTGGGCATAACCTCATTAATTACAGCCGATATAGTAACGATAGTGACAAATAATGTAAATGAATTATTTGTGCGGTTATATCCGCCAAACTTATGTCACCATCAGAAAGCGCCGGGTAAGTCCGTGACCCGGTGAGCACAGAAAGCGTTGGGTGTGAACCCGCTGAAGAGAGGATGTGAGGACTGGGGTCTGAACTATTCATGCCAATTGTAAATATGTCACCCACATTAAAATTTCTGGGATAAATGATTACGTTTACATTAACAGAGTGAAGGGCCTCTTAACACCCTAAGAGGCCAACTCAATGTAAATGTTAGTTAATTGCATCCTGACGGTGATAACCGCGCCACCATACTAGCAGGTTGAGGGTAGCGACGATGGCCCCGATCGCGCATACCCCCGACCAGCCCGCATGCTGCCACGCCGACGCTGAAATAAGCGAACCCGCCGCGCCGCCGATGAAGTAGCTGGTCATGTATCCGGCCGTCAGGCGGTTACGCGCCTCTGGCTTCACGCGATAGATGACGGTCTGATTGGTGATGTGAACGCCCTGAACGGTGAGATCGAGCACCAGGATACCGACAATCAGCGCCAGCACCGAGATGTGTCCGTACCAGATCGCCGCCCAGGAGAGCAGAAGTAAAACCAGCCCTGCGGAGGTGGTCAGGTGGGATTTGCCCTTGTCGGCCAGCCCGCCAGCGGGGCGTGCGCCCAGCGCGCCTGCGGCGCCGGCCAGGCCGAACAGGCCAATCACCCCTTCGGAATAGTTGAACGGCGGCGCGGCCAGCAGAAACGCCATCGACGTCCAGAGAATGCTGAAGTTAGCGAAGGTGAAACAGCCCAGCAGGGCGCGGGTGCGCAGAAGCTTGTCCTGCGTAAACAGGCTGAAAACGGAGGCCAGCAGCTGAGGATAGTTCAGGTGGTTTTCCTGCTTCACTTTTGGCAGCCCGCGCCACAGCGCCAGCGCCATGATGACCATCAGCACGCTCGCCACCCAGTATACGGTGCGCCAGCCGCCGAGGCTTGCCAGCAGCCCTGCAACGGTACGCGCCAGCAAAATCCCCAGCAGCAGGCCGCTCATGATGGTGCCCACCACCTTGCCGCGTTTTTCCGGGGAGGCGAGGGTTGCGGCGAGCGGGACCAGGATTTGCGCCACCACGGAGAACAGCCCCGTAAGCGCGGTTCCGACGATCATCATCGTCAGCGACTGGCTGCTGGCGGTGATCAGCATCCCACCGGCGGCCAGCAGGGTCATGGAGACGATCAGCATTCGGCGTTCAAACATATCGCCGAGCGGCACCAGGAACAGCAGCCCGGCGGCATAGCCTAGCTGTGCTGCGGTAACGATAAAGCCTGCGGAGCTGGCAGAGAGATTGAACGCGCGGGCGATGGTGTCGAGAAGAGGCTGCGCGTAATAGTTGCTGGCGACCGCCAGACCCGTTGCCACGGACATTAAAAGGATGAGTGCGGGGCTAAGCCCTTGAGTTGTTTTTGTCATTAGTTTCAGGAATCGTTAGTTGAGTGATTATTTTTCCGGAAACCATAATAGCTAATGATTGTAAATAGTGGGGGATTGTTGGGTGATGTATTGTGCGGTTTAGGTGAATGGTGCGGTCTGGTGCCCTCACCCTAACCCTCTCCCACAGGGAGAGGGAACGCTAGCAGAGAGCCGGGGCGAGGGAAAATGTTTTACTTCTGCGCTTCAAGCGCCTCTTTCACCCAGCCGTCAAACTGCTGCTGGTGGGCCTTGATCCAGCCGTCGACATGGTCTTTCACATCCGCTTCAGACGATTTGCCCGCATGCATCATTGCGTTCTGGGCATTGATGTCCGCCAGCGGCAGCTTCATTACCGAGAACAGCTTCGCCGCCGCCGGGTTTTTCTCCGCCCAGGCTTTGTTGGCCACGATACGCATGGTGTTCACCGGGAAGCCGTAGTTCATGCCGTTCGGCAGTTTGGTGTCGATATCCTTCTGCTCGCCCGGAAGGGAGGAGAACGGCACCTGCAGCCACACCACGTCTTTGCCCGGCTTCAGCACGTCGCTCACCCAGTACGGCGTCCAGGTGTAGTAGATCACCGGTTTACCCTCTTTGAAGCGGGCAATGGTGTCGGCCATCATTGCTGAATAGTTGCCGTGGCTCACGTCGACCGTTTTCGCCAGATCGAAAGCTTTGTTCTGGTGGTTAATCACCGCTTCACAGCCCCAGCCCGGCGAGCAGCCCATCATGTCGGCCTTGCCGTCGCCGTTGGTGTCGAACAGTTTGGCGATCTTCGGATCTTTCAGCTGTTCAATGTTGGTGATGTGGTACTTATCGGCGGTTTTCTTGTCGATCAGATACCCCTGCGCTGCGCCCGTCACGAAGGTGCCTTCGCGGTAGAACTTCTTGTCGCCACCGGCGGCGGCATACATGTCGTCGTGCAGCGGCTGCCAGTTCACCGCGGTAAAGGTGGCGTCACCGGAGGCAATCGACGTGTAGCCTACGTTGTAGTCCACTTCGCTCGGCGTGTTAACCGTGTAGCCCAGCTTCTCCAGCGCGCGGCTGACGATCAGAGTCTGGAAGCTCTCTTCCGAAATGGTGCTCTGCACCGGCTGTACGGTAATGCCTTTGCCAGGCAGGTCAGCCGCAAACGCGCTGGTGGAGACAAGGGTGGCAAACGCTGTGGCAAAAAGTACGTTATGTCGCATCGTTGTTCCTTATTTTGATTTCGTGAAAGGGCGGGTGAGTAACCCGACAGGGCCGGTGGTATACCAGCGACGGTTGCCGCGACTGCGTGAATCACGACCGACGGCCTGGGTCAGGCGGTCAAGGATAATGGCGAGGATCACAATGCCGACGCCGCCGACGGTGGCCAGCCCCATATCGAGACGGCCAATGCCGCGCAGCACCATCTGGCCCAGACCGCCAACAGCGATCATCGAGGCGATCACCACCATTGACAGGGCCAGCATCAGCGTCTGGTTAACGCCCGCCATGATGGTTGGCATCGCCAGCGGGAGCTGAACCTTAAACAGCATCTGGCGCGGGCTGGCGCCGAACGAGCGTGACGCTTCGATCAGGTCCGCAGGCACCTGGTTAATCCCCAGAATGGTCAGACGAATAATCGGCGGCAGGGCGAAGATAATAGTCACCACCACGCCCGGCACGTTGCCGATGCCGAACAGCATTACGATAGGCACCAGATAGACGAACGCCGGGGTGGTCTGCATCGCATCCAGCAGCGGACGAATAATCTTCGCCGCCCGCGGGCTGCGCGCCAGCCAGATCCCCATCGGCAGGCCGATGACAATGCAGAAGAGCAGAGCGGTCAGTACCAGCGCCAGGGTGATCATCGCCTGCGACCACGCCCCAATCGCGCCGATGGCAATCAGCGAAATCAGCGTGGCGACCCCCATCCCCGCGCTACCGAACTGCCAGGCAATCAGGGAGAACAGGATAATCGCCACCGGCGCCGGCATGCCCAGCATCAGCTGCTGGAAGCCGTTCAGGATGTAATCCACCGGGACGCGGATCCCCTGGAAGACCGGACGGAAGTGGGTGACCACCCAGTCGATCCCCTCTGTGACCCAGCTGTCCAGCGGGATCAGCGTTTTATGAAACGGATCCATGATGTTGAAATGTTCTGGCGCAGGCGCGGGTGCGCTGTTCAGCCAGTCTGCCGCGCCGCCGCCATCGGCAGGAGCGGGCGTGGAACCCCACGCGTCGGTGGATTGCGCAGCGCTGTCCGCTGCCTCAGTGGTGCCCCACGGGTTAGATTGATCGGTCATTGTTTGCCCCCTCGCGATCTAAAGCCTGCAGCAGCATCCGTTTTGAGATGATGCCGACGTACTGTTGTTCCTCACCCACGACCGGCACGGCGCACGGCGCCTGGCCCACGTGAGAAAGCAACTCGCTGAGCGGCGTTTCGGCGTCCACGGCAAGCGGAGCGTCAATTAACGCCGCATCGATTCCCTGGTTCTCAGTGAGAGCCGTTTTCAGGGAGTCGATGGAGACAATGCCAACAAATTTATTACCGCGTTCAACCAGATATCCGTATTCACGGTCTTCGTCCTGCAGCAGCTTAAGCGCCGAGCGCGGGCCGAAGCCTGGCGTTTTACGGATAATGCCGTTTGGCGTTCGACGGGCAATATCTTTGGCGCTAAAGACCTGGCTAATATCCACGCCGCGGAAGAAGGTGCGGACATAATCGTTCGCCGGATTATTGAGAATTTCATCCGGCGTGCCGACCTGCACCACTTCACCGTTTTGCATAATGGCAATGCGGTCGCCAATACGCATGGCTTCATCCAGATCGTGGGAAATAAAGACAATCGTTCGCTGATGTTTAGCCTGTAATTTTACCAGCTCGTCCTGCATCTCGGTACGAATTAACGGATCGAGGGCGGAGAAGGCTTCATCCATTAATAATATGTCTGGATTAATGGCTAATGCACGGGCTAATCCCACGCGCTGACGCATACCGCCGGAAAGTTCATCCGGATACGCATGCGCATAATTTTCCAGCCCGACCTGACGCAGCGCATCAAGGGCTTTTTCCTGACGTTCCTGAGCCGGCGTGCCGGCTAATTCCATGCCGAAAGCGGTATTATCCAGCACCGTCATGTGCGGCATCAGCGCGAATGACTGGAACACCATTGCAATCTTCTTTCTGCGCACCTCGCGAAGCTCTGCGTCTGATATTCTGGCGATATCCACGCCGTCAATCAGCACCTGTCCGCGGGTGGGTTCAATCAGGCGATTGAGAAGGCGAACCATAGTGGATTTACCCGAACCGGATAATCCCATGATGACAAAAATCTCGCCTTCTTCAATGGCCAGACTGGCGTCTTTAACGCCAAGCGATAGCCCGGTTTTTTCCAGAATTTGCTCTTTCGTAAGGCCTTTCTCAATATATTTGAATGCGCGCTGCGGATGCTCGCCAAATACTTTATAAAGATTTTTCACTTCTAATTTAATTGCCATGCAATAGAGAGTGTCCTGTTATTTGTTTATGCCGATATGATTACCATGGTAAATTGTTAACGGGCATAACCCTAACATACTGAGAATCTGAGACAACCCTGAGTCGGGCTAAGGGCGGAATTTTGACGCAAGCGAAACGGCTGAATTTCCCATGAATAAAGGGCTGAGGGCGGTTTGAATTTTTCTCAATTTTTTGCTGCTGCATCGGGAAATTTCGCCTGAAACGGAATGATTCAGGCGAATATGACGTGGAAATTACAGTGTAGTTGTTTTGTAAATATTAGAGCGGGAATTGGTGGGATTATATTAAATTAACGAACGTTAGCGTTCATTAAAAATCCCAGTCTTCATCCTCGGTTTCCACCGCTTTGCCCATCACGTACGATGAGCCCGATCCCGAGAAGAAATCGTGGTTTTCGTCGGCATTGGGCGACAGCGCGGCCAGAATCGCCGGGTTCACCTCCGCCATCTCCGGCGGGAACAGCGCGTCGTAGCCCAGGTTCATCAGCGCCTTGTTGGCGTTGTAGCAGAGGAAGGCCTTCACGCCGTCCTCCCAGCCGGTGCCGGCGTAGAGTTCCTCCGTATAGCTCAGCTCGTTGTCGTACAGATCCATCAGCAAATCGAGCGCAAAGCCTTTAAGCTCCCCGCGCTTCGCCTCGCTGACTTTCTCCAGTCCTTTCTGATACTTATAGCCAATGTAATACCCGTGCACCGCTTCATCACGAATGATGAGCCGAATCAAATCGGCGGTGTTGGTGAGCTTGCCACGGCTAGACCAGTACATGGGCAGCCAGAAGCCGGAATAGAAGAGGAAAGATTCCAGGAACACGCTGGCGATCTTCTTCTTCAGCGGCTCGTCGGCGCGGTAATATTCCAGAACCAGCTTTGCCTTTCTCTGTAGTGACTCGCTCTCTTCGCTCCAGGTATAGGCGGCGTCCACGTCTTTGGTCTGGCACAGGGTCGAGAAAATCGAGCTGTAGGAGCGGGCATGCACCGCCTCCATAAAGCTGATGTTCGACATCACCGCCTCTTCGTGCGGCGTCAGCGCGTCGCTCATCAGAGCCGGTGCACCGACGGTATTCTGAATGGTGTCCAGCAGCGTCAGGCCAGTAAAGACGCGGATCGTCAGCTGCTGTTCGGCGTGGCAGAGCGTTTGCCAGGCCGGAATATCGTTGGAGAGCGGAACCTTTTCCGGTAGCCAGAAGTTGCTGGTGAGGCGGTTCCACACCTCCAGATCTTTATCGTCCTGAATCTTGTTCCAGTTAACGGCACTCACGCGTGACAGTTTCATCCTTTCTCCTTACAGCGCGCAGGACACGCAGCCTTCGATTTCGGTGCCTTCCAGCGCAAGCTGGCGCAGGCGAATGTAGTAGAGCGTTTTGATGCCTTTCTTCCAGGCGTAGATTTGCGCTCTGTTGATATCCCGCGTGGTGGCGGTGTCCGGGAAGAACAGCGTAAGCGACAGCCCCTGATCCACATGTTTTGTCGCCTCCGCGTAGGTATCGATGATTTTCTCCGGGCCGATCTCATACGCGTCCTGATACAGCGCCAGGTTCTCATTGGTCATAAATGGGGCAGGGTAGTAGACGCGACCGGTTTTACCTTCTTTGCGAATTTCAATCTTCGACACGATCGGGTGAATGCTCGACGTGGCGTGGTTGATGTAGGAAATCGATCCGGTCGGCGGCACCGCCTGCAGGTTCTGGTTATAGATACCATGGCGCATCACGTCGTCACGCAGCTGCTGCCACATCTCGCGCGTCGGCAGGGTAATCCCCGCGCGGGCAAACAGTTCGCGTACTTTTTCGGTTTTCGGCTGCCAGTCGCCTTCAAGATACTGGCTGAAATATTCCCCGCTGGCGTAGCGGGACTGCTCAAAGCCGGCGAACCGCTGGCTGCGTTCGCGCGCCAGCATCATCGAGGTGTGCAGCGCGTGCCATGTAATGGTGTAGAAATAGAGGTTGGTGAAATCCAGCCCTTCCGGACTGCCGTAGGCGATGCCTTCGCGCGCCAGATAGCCGTGCAGGTTCATCTGCCCCAGACCGATGGCGTGCGACGCGGCGTTGCCCGCTTCAATAGACGGTACGCTGCGGATGTGGCTCATGTCCGACACCGCCGTCAGCCCGCGAATGGCGATCTCCACCGTGCGGCCAAAGTCGGGGGAATCCATGGTGTGGGCAATATTCAGCGACCCGAGGTTGCAGGAGATATCCTTGCCGATGTCCGCGTAGTCCAGGTTCTCGTCGTAGGCCGATGCGCTGTTGACCTGCAAAATCTCCGAGCACAGGTTGCTCATGTTGATGCGCCCGGCAATCGGGTTCGCGCGGTTCACCGTGTCCTCGTACATGATGTACGGATAGCCTGACTCAAACTGAATTTCGGCAAGCGTCTGGAAGAAATCGCGGGCATTGATGGTTTTTTTGCGAATGCGATCGTCGGCCACCAGTTCGTCATAAAGTTCGCTGATGGCCACGTCGCCAAAGGCTTTGCCGTAAATACGCTCAATATCGTACGGTGAGAAGAGCGCCATCTCGGCATTCTCTTTGGCAAGCTTAAAAGTGATATCCGGGATCACCACGCCAAGCGACAGCGTTTTGATGCGAATTTTTTCGTCGGCGTTTTCGCGCTTGGTATCGAGAAAACGCAGAATGTCCGGGTGGTGCGCGTGCAGGTAAACCGCCCCCGCGCCCTGACGCGCGCCAAGCTGGTTGGCATAGGAGAAGGCATCTTCCAGCATCTTCATCTCCGGGATCACGCCGGAGGACTGGTTTTCGATGCGCTTGATCGGCGCCCCCGCTTCACGCAGGTTCGAGAGCAGAAACGCCACGCCGCCGCCGCGTTTGGAAAGCTGCAGCGCCGAGTTCACCGCGCGGCCAATCGACTCCATATTGTCTTCGATACGCAGCAGGAAACAGGAGACCAGCTCGCCGCGCTGGGCTTTGCCGCAGTTGAGAAAGGTCGGCGTGGCGGGCTGGAAGCGTCCGGAGAGGATCTCGTCGGCGAGCTGCTCCGCCAGCGCTTCATCACCCTGCGCCAGCGTCAGCGCCACCATCACCACGCGATCTTCAAAGCTCTCTAAGTAGCGCTTGCCGTCAAAGGTCTTCAGCGTGTAGCTGGTGTAATACTTCCACGCGCCGAGGAAGGTCTGGAAACGAAAGCCGCTGGCGTGGGCGCGTTCAAACAGCGTCACCACAAAGGCGCGGTCGTAGCGGGTCAGCACGCGTTCTTCGTAGTAGCCTTCTTTAACCAGATAGTCGAGACGTTCATTCTGGCTCGCGAACGTCACGCTGTTGGGCCGCACGTGGGCGGCAAAAAAGGCGTCCACCGCCTCACGATCTTTATCGAACTGGATGCGCCCCTCCCGATCGTAGAGGTTAAGCATGGCGTTTAATGCGTGGTAATCCGGTGTCGCCTGAATCACCCGTTCTGCGGTTGTCGTTGCCAAAATTCGTTCACTCCTTTACGCACGTTTTCGACGTCCTGCTGTGTCCCCATCAGCTCAAAACGATAGAGATACGGCACGCCGCATTTTTGAGAAATGACATCCCCGGCGCGGCCGAAGGCATCGCCGAAATTGCGATTCCCCGCCGCGATCACTCCGCGAATCAGCCCGCGGTTGTGAGGATCGTTTAGAAAGCGGATCACCTGGCGAGGCACGGCTCCTGCCGTGCCGCCGCCGCCATAGCTGGGCACCACCAGTATGTAAGGTTCATCTACCCGGATCCGCTCCCGCTCGTTCAGCGGAATGCGCACCGCAGGCAGCCCGACGCGCTCAATAAAGCGGAGCGTGTTTTCCGAGCTGCTGGAGAAGTAGACCAGCCCGCTCATGCACGTGTGGCCTGAGCGCTCAGGCGGTTAATCATGTCCGGGCGGAAGCCGGACCAGCTTGTCTCCCCGGCGACCACCACCGGAAGCTGACGAAAACCCTGCTTGCGCAGGGTATCTGCGGCCTCGGGGACCTGGTCAACATTCACCATTTCAAACGCCACGCCGCGGCTTTCCATTGCCCGTTTTGTCGCGTGGCACTGAACACAATCGTTACGAGTGTAAATAATAATGCTCATGATTCGTATTTCCATTTAAAATGAGGGTGCGGCGCGAATCATCGCGTCGGGTTGTGTGTATCTTGCTAAAAGGAATACTAGATGTAGTTATCTTAAGTTTCAACCATACAAGATATGGGAAATTTAGATTAATATCGCCCCTGTGATGAGCACAGCGGGGCAGGGCAGGCTGTTCGGGTTTTTCAGGCTAACGGGCATAAAAAGCCCCGGCGCCTGAGGCTACCGGGGCAGAATACGCGGGGTTATTTACGCAGGCTGAGCAGGGCACCGACGAAGATGCCGACCGCTGCGACGGTTCCCAGAGTACATAGCGGTTTTTCACGCACGAAGGTCGTAGCACAGCTTGCCATATCGCAGGCAGCCTGCGTGGCGCGTGAACGTCCGTTCATACGGGCGCGAGTTTCACGGAGCAGAGACTGAGCCTTACGCTTTGCGGCATCCGCTTCGTCCTTCGCGTCACTTCCCCAGGACTTCAGCACCTCTTCCAGCGTGTCCGCTAATTGGCTGACATCATTACGAATATCCTGAGCGTCGTCATTAATATCGTTTCGGTTCGGTCTGTTAAACATACGATCCTCCGTAATTTTGTGTTCCCGTTCAGTTTAGTTCAGAAATTTAATATCTGAAGCGCATCACGCGTTATCGGGCAGTTTATGGACTATTCTGAAAGCCCTGCTATTGCTGAATACTGTAAGGTTGCCGGGCAGGAAAAGATAACGAGGAAAAGATATGTATTTACGACCTGACGAGGTGGCACGCGTTCTTGAAAAAGAGGGATTCACCATGGATGAGGTGACGCCAAAAGCGTATGGATATCGCCGCGGCGAGAATTATGTTTATGTTAATCGCGAAGCAAGAATGGGACGTACCGCTCTCATTATTCACCCGACGCTGAAAGACAGAAGTTTGTCATTTGCTGAGCCTGCCTCGGATATTAAAACCTGCGATCATTATCAGCAATTTCCGCTCTATTTAGGCGGTGAACGGCATGAGCATTATGGTATTCCGCACGGTTTCAGTTCGCGTATGGCGCTGGAGCGATTTTTGAAGGGACTGTTTGGCGACGTACAGTAAATCCGCGACTGGCGTGCGCCAGTCGCTTCACATCACGCTTTTGCCTGGTTGTACTGGCTGACCTTAAACAGGCGGCGGCAGTAGTCGAGGAAATAGCCGTAAACGGCTCCCATCAACATCGAAATCACAATATTCGAACTGACCGCCGCAGCGATCTGGTGCCAGTCTGCACCGACAGTCAGGAGAATGGCCACGTAAACCGGCGACTGGAACGTCACATACGCCAGAATGTCCGCCAGGTTTTTCACCCAGCCTGCGGGGCTGATACGACGCGCGAAGCGCATTACCGCATCGCGGTATAAACCGTAAGGCCATGCAATAATAATATTGACCGGGATCGCCACCAGACGAGAAGAAAGCGACTGCTCGAAGGACATTCCGGAGAGGAATATTTCGATCAGCATGTTCACGACGGAACAGTAAACAACCATCGCGAAAGTATCCGCCACCGCGTGGCGCAGGCGAGATTGCGGCGAGAACATGTCTGAACTCCTTGAGAAGAACACAAAAGAAACGATTTTCCTTCAGCGGTTAGTGCTTTAGGTTGGTTTGTTTGACGTGTATAGCGTATATCTCTGAGTTTGAACTAACAACTAGTGATTAATTTTTATTTAATCGCCTTTTGTCCACAAAATTCTCTAAAGTTGTTCGTTTTTTGTTCCGAACGTTATAATCTGTCTTTTTTGATGGTTTTCGCATTAAAATCAACGAGTTGATTTCGTTAATGGCGAAAGTAAGGAATCCTCCACCTGAAGCGGCGCAGTATGCTGTAATTTGGATTAAAGTTGGCCATTTATATTAATGGAGTGATTGGATTCATCGGTGTCCTGTCAGCACCTTGCGCTATTATTAATAGTGAGTTCTAGATATATTTACACTGATGCCCGTACGGACCCTTGGGTAGATATTTCAACTCAAATGAATTATTCTGTCGGCGATTTATCTATTTACCCCCCCAAAGAAAAGGTTTCCAAATAATATGTCTTTGACGTTACAGAATCTTAATAATATCCGAACCCTGCGCGCCATGGCGCGTGAATTATCCCTGGACGTTCTTGAGGAAATGCTGGAAAAGGTCAGGGTCGTTACTGAAGAGAAACGCAGCGAGCTGACGGAATTAGAGCAGCAGCGTGCTGAGCAGCAGGAAAAAATTAATGCCCTGCTGGAGCTGATGAAAGCTGATGGTATTTCACCGACTGACCTGCTGGGTTCTGAACTGGCGCAGACGGGTAAGCCAGCGAAAAAGCGTAAGCCGCGTGAAGCAAAATATCGCTTTATTGACCAGAACGGCGAAGAGAAAACGTGGACCGGCCAGGGCCGCACGCCGAAGCCTATCGCCAGCGCGTTGGCAGACGGTAAATCACTGGATGATTTTCTGATCTGACGAATGAGCCGGGCGGAACACGCCGCCCGGCTGACTGTTCAGCAGACGCCGAAATCGCCTTCTTCGTTATAAGGCGCTACATCGGCGGCTTTCAGCGTATATTTCTCGCCTTGCTCATTGCTGGCCTGAACCGCCACAATGCTGTCACCGTTCACTTCGAGCACTTTCAGTTTCGGGCCGCCTTTACGCGGTTGCACATAATCACCGACAGAAAACATATTACCTCCTCATCGTTTTAGCGATCTTCACCTTAGCCCACGCATGACGCCGGGTACAGCGTATTTCACCGATTACTGCTTATGAGGTACGCCGGTTCCAGGGCATCACCTTGAGCAGTCGCGCCATGCCGCAAAAGCCCGTCACACCGGCGAACAGCAGACCGGCTCCGACAAAGCCGCTGAGCAGGAAAAAGCCGCTGGAGACGCTATAGCCCAGCACCACCC
The DNA here is from genome assembly GCF_014982155.1 of Enterobacter cloacae complex sp. P16RS2. Classification (NCBI taxonomy): domain Bacteria; kingdom Pseudomonadati; phylum Pseudomonadota; class Gammaproteobacteria; order Enterobacterales; family Enterobacteriaceae; genus Enterobacter; species Enterobacter cloacae complex sp. P16RS2. The sequence goes on from NZ_JADCKW010000012.1 coordinate 21,605, forward strand.
CACAGAGTATTAACAGCCCGGCGGCAATTTGCACCTGACGCATCAGCGGCAGCGGCTGGGACTTGTCTTCGACGGTCGGCAGTCCGGCCTGCTTCCAGCCCTGAATGCCCCCCTCGACCACAAATACCTCTGCTGGCGCGGCGGCCTGAGCAAGGCGGTCGGCATTCCCCGACGTCCGGGCGCCGGACTGGCAGTGAAAAATCACCGTATCGCCCGCCTGCGCGTTAAGTGCGCCGGGTAAGGTATCCAGCGGCACGGACCGCGCGGCGGGAATATGCTCGCGGGCGTACTCGTCGGCATCACGTATATCAATCAGTTTTGCGCCTTCAGCGACGCGGGCATTGGCCTGGCGCGGTGAAAGAAGAGGAAGTGACATGGCTGCTCCTTACGGGCAATAAAGGGTTTTCAGGGTGCTGATAAGCTGATGTACCGCATCGTTTTTAATGAAATAGAGAATGCGCTGCGCGTCGCGAGTGCTGTCGATAAGCCCTTCCTCACGCATGCGCGCCAGATGCTGCGACGTGGCGGAAGGACTTAGCCCCGTGGCTCGCGCAAGCTCCCCCGCGCTGGTGCCGGGCGCTCCGCACAGGGTGCAGAGGATCAGCAGCCGACGGGGGTTGCTCATCGCTTTTAAGAGTGTGGCGGCCTGCCCGGCGCTGGCCTGAAGCTGTTCGAGTTCAGTCATAATAGTTTAGCGTTTACTTAATTAAGTAAATTCTAAACTAATCCGATGCATTAAACCAGCGTCAAAAGCGTAAAAGAGGGTAAACGCGAGACCCGGGACTGGTACAGACGAATAAACTGGCTATGCTTACAGCGTTCTCTTTATTATTTTCAATGGATTAGACTGAACGGAGTGTTTATATGGGATTTTGGCGTATTGTTTTTACAATCCTCATACCGCCGCTGGGCGTGCTGTTGGGCAAAGGGTTTGGCTGGGCGTTTATTATCAACATTCTTCTGACGCTGCTGGGCTACTTCCCCGGCCTCATTCATGCGTTTTGGGTACAGAGCAAAAGCTAGGCGCGCCACAGTAAATCGCTATAGATATCGGTCAGTACCCCCGCTGGACCAAACTGCTGCTTGATCCACCGCGTGACCTGGCCAGTTGCGGCATGCTGCGTGGCGAGCAGCATGCGCGAATCCTGACGCGGGTTATTGATTCGTCGGGTGACCAGCAGCCCCGCGTCTACCGCTTCGCGGGCCATGTATTCCGGCAAAAAGCCAATCCCTTCGCCCAGGATCTGACACTGACATTTGGTGTTAAAGTCCGGGACCAGAATCGCCTCCTGCCCGTGCAGCAGCCAGCCGACCTTTTTGTTAATGGTGTGCGCGGTATCTTCCACCATGATGTTGGGATACAGGCGCAGCTGGCTTTCCGCTATTGGCTCCGGGGTGAACGCCAGCGGGTGTTCCGGCGCGATGGCAAACACCCAGCGAATGGCGCCGATCTCGGTGTAATCAATCCCGCCGCCGTCCAGCAGCGTGTCCGGCGCGCCAATCGCGATGTTGGCCTGGTTGTTGATGATCGAATCCCAGACGCCGTTGTAGACCTCGGTGGTCACGGTGATCTGACAGGTGGGAAACTGCTTTTTCAGCACCTGCAGCAGCCGCGCCGTGTGGCGCGGCGTGTATAAAAGCTGGTTAATACAGATGCGCACCCGCGCCTCAATGCCCTGAGAAATGGTGTCAATCCCGCGCTTGATGGCGTGAAAGTCGTTAAGCAGGTCGGTGGCCTTACGGTAAAAGTAAAAACCGGACTCGGTCAGCTCGATGCTGCGCGTGCTGCGGACAAACAGCACCACGTCCAGCCCGGTCTCCATGCGCTTAATGGTGTAACTGATGGCAGAGGTCGTCACGCCCAGTTCGGCGGCGGCTTTGCTGAAGCTGCCGAAGCGTGCGGCGGTAGTAAAGGCCAGCAGGTTTTCCTCGGTAAAGATGGAATTCATATCTCACTTCCTTCAGTCATCAGTTTTGAACATATTTTAACAGCGTCGTTACAACGCATTTGAAGCCGATCACAGTTCTGACTCTTTGTCGAAGGCCGCATGCGGTAAGGCTTCGTCAGGTATAAGCATAATGCAGCCAGAAGCGCTAAAAAGCGGAGAAACATAAGAAAAAGGTTGCACAGACGCACGTTTTGACCGGTTTATTGAATTTACCTCAACAATGAATTGACTGTCGATGAATCATTTTTAAGCGGATTCTTTTATCACCAGGCTGTTGCTATTCTCAGGTCAACAGAAATAAAAACATCGGGAGTCTGAATATGTCTGCGAACGAACTCGTTACTGAATTTCTGCTGGCGGCAGAAGAGGGCAATAGCGATGCGCTAAAAGCCTGTCTGGAAAAAGGCGTGGATATTAACGCCACCAATCGTCAGAAAAGAACTGCCGTTATTATTGCCAGCCTGAAAAAGCATTATGACTGCGTGGCGTTATTAATTGCCGCCGGGGCGGATATTGATAAACAGGATCAGACCTGCTTTAACCCCTTCCTCATTAGCTGCCTGACCAACGATATCACCCTGCTGCGCCTTGTCCTTCCGGCAAATCCGGATCTCGATCGCCTGACGCGCTTTGGCGGCGTCGGCATTACGCCAGCCAGTGAAAAAGGGCACGTGGAGATCGTTCGCGAGCTGCTGGAGAAAACGGATATCAACGTCAACCACACTAACTTTGTCGGCTGGACGCCGCTGCTGGAAGCGATCGTGCTCAACGACGGCGGCGCTAAGCAGCAGGAGATCGTGAAGCTGCTGTTGGATCACGGCGCGAACCCGCACATGACCGATAAATACGGTAAAACCCCGCTCGAACTGGCGCGGGAAAAAGGCTTCGATGCAATAGCTGACCTGCTGCTGGCGGCGGGCGCATAACGCATTCGGCCAGCTTTTTCCGGCTGGCTGCTAATTAAAACGCATTTTTACCGACGTGCATTTTGCACGACGGCGGCCCCCTTTTATCCGCGTTCAGGAGAAAATAATGCCCACAAAAATCGTCATAAAAAAGAACACATATTTTGACTCCGTCTCATTAATGTCTGTTTCCACCAAAGCCAATAAATTACCGGGCGTTGAGCAGGCGTTTGTCGCGATGGCGACGGAAATGAACAAAGGCGTATTAAAAAACCTCGGGCTATTAACGCCGGAATTAGCGGAAGCCAAAAACGGCGACCTGATGATCGTAATTAAAGGCGACGCGGCGAATGATGAAACGCTGGCGGCCATCGAAGCGCTGTTCACGCGTAAAGAGAGCGGTGGCACCCATGAAGCGCGCTACGCCACGATTGCCAGCGCCAAAACTCATCGCCCGGAGAGCAACCTCGCGGTGATTTCCGTCAACGGCACCTTCGCTGCCCGCGAAGCGCGCCAGGCGCTGGAAAACGATCTCAACGTGATGCTGTTTTCCGATAACGTGTCGCTCGACGACGAGCAGGCGCTGAAGCAGCTGGCGCATAAGAAAGGTCTGCTGATGATGGGACCGGATTGCGGCACCGCCATTATCAACGGCGCGGGACTGTGCTTTGCCAACGCGGTGCGCCGCGGACCGATTGGCATCGTCGGCGCATCCGGCACCGGCAGCCAGGAGCTGAGCGTGCGCATTCACGAATTCGGCGGCGGCGTGTCGCAGCTGATTGGCACCGGCGGACGCGATCTCAGCGAGAAAATCGGCGGCCTCATGATGCTCGACGCCATCGACATGCTGGAAGCGGACGACGCGACCCAGGTGATTGCGCTGATCTCCAAGCCGCCGGCTCCTGCGGTGGCGGAGAAAGTGCTGGCCCGCGCGCGCGCCTGCCGCAAGCCGGTGGTTGTCTGCTTCCTCGGCCGCAGCGAACCGCCCGTCGATGAAGATGGCCTGCAGTTTGCGCGCGGCACCAAAGAGGCGGCCCTGAAGGCGGTCCTGCTCACCGGCATCAAAAAAGAGTCCCTCGATCTGCATCCGCTCAACTTGCCGTTGATTGAAGAAGTGCGCGCTCGCCTGACGCCGCAGCAGAAGTACATTCGCGGCCTGTTCTGCGGCGGAACCCTGTGCGACGAGGCGATGTTCGCGGCGCTGGAGAAATTCGACGACGTTTACAGCAACATTCAGCCCGATCCGGCTAAGCGTCTGGGCGACGTCAATGTCAGTAAAGCCCACACCTTCCTCGACTTTGGCGACGATGACTTCACCAACGGCAAGCCGCACCCGATGATCGACCCGACCAACCGCATCAGCCGCCTGCTGCAGGAGGCGCGCGATCCGGAGGTGGGCGTCATCGTGATGGACTTCGTGCTGGGCTTCGGCGCGCACGAGGATCCGGTCGGCGTGATGATCGACGCTATCAAAGAGGCGCAGGCGATTGCGAAGGCCGAAAACCGTCCGCTGGAGATCCTCGGCTACGTGCTCGGCACCGATCAGGATCCGCAGTCGCTGGCGCAGCAGTGCCAGCAGTTGACCGACGCAGGCGTCATCTGGGCCAGCAGCAGCACCAACACCGGATTACTGGCACGCGAATTTGTCTGCAAAGGGGAGAAAGCATAATGACGACCTTATTCAACCAGCCGCTGAACGTGATTAACGTCGGCATTGCGATGTTCAGCGACGATCTTAAAAAACAGCACGTTCCCGTGACCCAGCTCGACTGGACGCCGCCGGGGCGGGGCAATATGCAGGTCGTTGAAGCGCTCGACCAGCTGGCGGAAAAACCGCTGGCGGAGAAAATTGCCGCCGCCAACCGCATCGCTCTTGAGCGCATTATTCAGTCCCATCCGGTGCTGGTGGGCTATGACCAGGCTATTAACGTGGTGCCGGGCATGACCCGCACCACCATTCTGCACGCCGGTCCGCCTGTCGACTGGGAGAACATGTGCGGGGCGATGAAGGGGGCGGTCACCGGGGCGCTGGTGTTTGAAGGGCTGGCGAAAGATCTGGACGACGCGGCAAGGCTAGCTGCCTCCGGAGATATTACCTTCTCGCCGTGCCACGAGCACGACTGCGTGGGCTCGATGGCGGGCGTCACCTCCGCATCGATGTTTATGCACATCGTTGAAAACAAAACCTACGGCAACCGCGCGTTCACCAACCTCAGCGAGCAGATGGCGAAGATCCTGCGCATGGGCGCTAACGACCAGAGCGTGATCGACCGTCTGAACTGGATGCGCGACGTGCTCGGCCCGATGCTGAGCGACGCGATGAAGATCGTCGGCGAAATCGACCTGCGCCTGATGCTGGCCCAGGCGCTGCACATGGGCGACGAGTGCCACAACCGCAACAACGCGGGCACCACGCTTCTTATTCAGGCGCTGACGCCGGGGCTGATTCAGGCGGGCTATCCGGTGGCGCAGCAGCGCGAGGTGTTCGAGTTTGTCGCCAGCAGCGACTACTTCTCCGGCCCGACGTGGATGGCGATGTGTAAGGCCGCGCTGGACGCCGCGCACGGCATTGAGTACAGCACCGTCGTCACCACCATGGCGCGTAACGGCTACGAGTTTGGCCTGCGCGTTTCCGGTCTGCCGGGGCAGTGGTTCACCGGCCCGGCGCAGCAGGTAATCGGCCCGATGTTCGCGGGCTATAAGCCGGAAGACTCCGGGCTGGACATCGGCGACAGCGCCATCACCGAAACCTACGGCATCGGCGGCTTTGCGATGGCGACGGCCCCGGCGATTGTCGCCCTGGTGGGCGGCACGGTGGATGAAGCCATCGACTTCTCGCGCCAGATGCGCGAAATCACCCTCGGCGAAAACCCGAACGTCACCATTCCGCTGCTCTCGTTTATGGGTATCCCGACCGCGATCGATATCACCAAAGTCGCCGGCAGCGGCATTCTGCCTGTGATTAACACCGCCATTGCCCATAAAGACGCGGGCATCGGCATGATTGGGGCGGGCATCGTTCACCCGCCGTTTAGCTGTTTTGAAAAGGCGCTGTTGACCTTCCGCGATCGCTACTTTTTATAAGGCATGCATCCATGAAAAACATGAAACTGGAGTGGAAAAGAGGTGACTGGGCGGCGTATTTCGGGTTGATGACCAACAACCTGACCAATCTGCTGACCATGATGGGGCTGCTCATTTTTGTCGTCGGCATCCCGAAGGAGATTGTTTATGGACGCATCGCGCCGGCCTTCGGGCTGGCGGTGCTGGTCGCGAGTATTTGCTACGCCTGGTTCGGCATGCAGATGGCGCGCGCCACCGGGCGTACGGACGTGACCGCGCTGCCGTCCGGCCCGAGCGCGCCGTCGATTTTTACCGTGACCTTCCTGGTCCTGATGCCGGTGTATCAGCAGACCGGCGATGCGGACTTCGCGATCCAGATTGGCCTGGTGTGGTGCTTCGTGGAGGCGATGATCCTCGCGGGCGGTTCGTTCCTCGGTGAAACCATCCGCAAGATGATCCCGCGTACCGTGCTGCTGTCGTGCCTCTCCGGTTTGGGCCTGCTGCTGCTGGCGATGAACCCGATGCTGCAGGCGTTCGAAGCGCCGACCGTGTCGTTTATCGTGCTGCTGCTGATCTTCATCAACTGGTTCGGTAAAAAGCCGATTTTCGCCCGTATCCCGACCGGTCTGCTGCTGCTGATTGCCGGTACGGCACTGGCGTGGATCTCCGGCCTGCAAAGCCCGGAAGCGATTAAAGCGTCCATGTCATCCTTCGGCTTTAACCCGCCGGAAGTGCACGTGGACAGCTTCATGCAGGGCCTGCCGCACGCGCTGCCTTATCTGGCATCTGCCGTGCCGCTGGGGCTGGCGAACTACATCTTTGACCTGGAGAACATCGAAAGCGCCCACGCGGCGGGGGATGCGTACCCGACGCGCAAGGTGATGCTGGCTAACGGTCTGGCGTCGATGCTCGGCTGCCTGATGGGGAACCCGTTCCCGGTGACGGTCTACGTCGGCCACCCTGGCTGGAAAGCGATGGGGGCGAGCATCGGCTATACGCTGGCCTCCGGCGTGACCATGTTCATCGTGCCGCTGTTCGGACTGGGGGCGTTTATGCTCGCCATCATTCCGATGACCGCCATCGTGCCGATTCTGGTGTTTATCGGCGTCGTCACCGCCAACCAGGTGGTGAGGGAAACGCCCAAAGTGGAAGTGCCGGTGATCTTCATCTGCCTGTTCCCGTGGATCGCTAACTGGGCGCTGACCATGATGAACAGCGTGATGGGAGCGGCGGGCACGAATGCCGCCAAAATCGGTACCGACGTGCTGCACAGCAAAGGGATCTACTACGAAGGATTAGTCCATCTGGGGAACGGGGCTCCGCTTGCCAGCATGCTGTGGGGCTGTATCGCCATTTTCGCCATTATCAACAAACCGCTGCGCGGAGCCGTGGCCGCGGCGGGCGGGGCACTGCTGGCGCTGTTCGGGGTGATCCACGCCCCGGTGGTGGGTTTTGCCGAAGGCAGTTCGCTGATGTTCGTCACCGCGTATCTGATGATGGGCGGGATGTTTGTGGTGAAGCATGTGCTGGATAGTCGCGAAGCGGCGAGCGCGGCGGCACCGGTTTCTGAATCCTGATAATGCCTGATGCCCTCACCCTAACCCTCTCCCACAGGGAGAGGGAACGTTAATCCCCCTCCCTGTGGGAGAGGGCCGGGGTGAAGGCACCAGAACGCACCTTCGAAAGGAAACAAAATGAAAGAGCTTATGGTCGTCGCCATCGGCGGCAACAGCATTATCAAAGACAACGCCAGCCAGTCGGTTGAACATCAGGCGCAGGCGGTGAAAGCGGTAGCAGAGTCGGTGCTGGAAATGCTGGCCTCCGACTATGACATCGTGCTCACGCACGGCAATGGCCCCCAGGTGGGGCTGGATCTGCGCCGCGCCGAAATCGCCCACGAGCGGGAAGGGCTGCCGCTGACGCCGCTGGCAAACTGCGTGGCGGACACCCAGGGCGGGATTGGCTACCTGATCCAGCAGGCGCTCAACAATCGCCTGGCCGCTCGCGGGGAGCAAAAAGCGGTCACGGTCGTCACGCAGGTGGAGGTGGATAAAAACGATCCGGGCTTTACTCACCCTACCAAACCTATCGGTGCGTTCTTCACCGAGGCGCAGCGCGACGAGCTGCAGCGCGCACACCCGGACTGGCATTTTGTCGAGGATTCAGGCCGTGGCTACCGTCGCGTGGTGGCCTCACCGCAGCCGCTGCGTATCGTTGAGGCTGATGCCATCAAGGCCCTTACGCAAAAAGGCTTTGTGGTGATCGGCGCGGGCGGCGGCGGAATACCCGTGATTCGCAGCGAGCAGGGCGACTACCAGAGCGTCGACGCGGTGATTGATAAAGATCTCTCTACCGCGCTGCTGGCGCGGGAGATCGGCGCCGACGTGCTGGTGATCACCACCGGCGTGGAGAAGGTGTGCATTAACTTCGGCAAGCCGAACCAGCAGGCGCTGGACTCCGTCAGCGTGGCGCAGATGACGCGCTACAGGGAAGAGGGCCACTTCCCGGCGGGCAGCATGCTCCCCAAAATCGTCGCCTCGCTGGAATTTTTACACCACGGCGGCAGGCGCGTGATTATCACCTCGCCGGACTGCCTGCCCGCGGCGCTGCGCGGGGAAACCGGCACCCATATTGTTAATGAAGGAAGATAAGATGAGTGAAAACAAAAGCCGCCGCGAATTTATCAGCCAGAGCGGCAAAATGGTCACCGCCTGCGCGCTGTTTGGCACCACCGGATCCGTCGCGTATGCTGCTGACTCCGCGAAGCCAACCTGCGAGACGGGCAAACCGATGAGCATCAACGCGAAACATTACTATCTGGACAACGTGCTGCTGGAGGCCGGGTTCAACGTCGACGGCGGCGTGGCGACGAGCACCCGCACCGAGCTGAAAACGCTGGAGATTAACGACGGGAAGATCGTCGCCCTGCGCGATAACAAGCGCCACGCCGACGCCACGCTGCCGCACTACGACGCGGGCGGCAAGCTGATGCTCCCGGCGATGCGCGACATGCACATTCACCTGGATAAAACCTTTTACGGCGGTCAGTGGCGCTCCCTGAACCGCCCGGCGGGCACTACGATTCAGGACATGATCCGCCTTGAGCAGAAGCTGCTGCCGGAGCTACAGCCCTACACCCAGGAGCGTGCGGAAAAGCTGATCGATCTGATCCAGTCGAAAGGCTCCACCATCGCCCGCAGCCACTGCAATATCGAGCCGACCTCCGGCCTTAAGAATCTGGAAAATCTGCAGACGGTTTTATCGCGCCGTAAGCCCGGCTTTGACTGCGAAATCGTCGCTTTCCCGCAGCACGGCCTGCTGCTGTCGCACTCCGAAAAGCTGATGCGCGAGGCGATGCAGGCCGGAGCGCACTATGTGGGCGGGCTGGACCCAACCAACGTCGACGGCGCGATGGAGAAATCCCTCGACACTATGTTCCAGATTGCGCTGGACTACGATAAAGGGGTGGACATCCACCTGCACGAAACCAGCCCGGCAGGCGTGGCGGCGGTGAATTATATGGTCGAAACCGTGGAGAAAACGCCGGAGCTGAAGGGCAAGCTGACCATCAGCCACGCCTTCGCGCTGGCGACGCTCAACGAGCAGCAGGTGGATGAGATCGCCACCCGCATGGCGGCGCAGCAGGTGACCATCGCTTCCACGGTGCCGATTGGCACTCTACATATGCCGCTGAAGCAGCTGCGCGAGAAGGGCGTGTTCGTGATGACGGGGACCGACAGCGTCATCGACCACTGGTCGCCGTACGGTCTGGGGGACATGCTGGAGAAAGCGAATCTTTACGCTCAGCTCTACATCCGCCCGAACGAGCAGACGCTCTCCCGCGCGCTCGGTATCGCCACCGGCGACGTGCTGCCGCTGAATGACAAAGGCGAGCGCGTGTGGCCAAAAGCGCAGGACGACGCCAGCTTTGTGCTGGTGGATGCCTCCTGCTCCGCCGAGGCCGTGGCGCGCATTTCTCCGCGCACCGCGACGTTCCATAAGGGCAACCTTGTCTGGGGCTCGGTGGGTTGACGTGCATTTATCCCTCTCCCTGTGGGAGAGGGTTGGGGTGAGGGCATCAGGCCGCACTTCCATAGGTCGGGTAAGGCGAAGCCGCCACCCGACAATGCAGTATACTGCTATGCACATTCTTAAAGAGGGATCTGCCATGGCACAAAACATCTACGACAATCCGGCGTTTTTTGAAGGCTACGCCCGGCTTCCACGCTCGGTGCAGGGTCTGGACGGCGCGCCGGAGTGGCCCGCGCTTAAGGCCATGCTGCCTGATTTAACCGGCAAATCGGTTGTCGATCTCGGCTGCGGCTACGGCTGGTTCTGCCGCGCGGCGCGCGAGCTGGGCGCTGCTGACGTCACGGGGGTCGATATCTCAGAAAAGATGCTCGCCCGCGCAGCGGAGCTTACCGCTGACCCACAGATTCACTATCAGCGTAGCGATCTGGAATCTCTCAAGCTCAACGAGAACAGCCTCGATCTGGTCTACAGCTCGCTGGCGCTGCACTACCTGCCGGAACTGGATACGCTATTCGCCAGGGTTCAGCGCGCGCTCAAGCCCGGCGGCAGCCTGGTCTTTTCGATGGAGCACCCGATCTACACCTGCGCCACCCGTCAGGGCTGGCTGACCGACGATAACGGCGAGCGATACTGGGGTGTTAATCATTATCAGGATGAAGGCAAACGAATCAGCAACTGGCTGGCGGACGGGGTGGTGAAATACCACCGCACGCTGGGCACCACGCTTAATGCGCTGATCGGGGCCGGATTAACGATAAGCGACGTCAACGAGTGGGGTCCAGCGCAGGCGCAGATTGACGCCTGGCCCGCGCTGGCCGAAGAGGCGGAGCGCCCGATGCTGGTGCTGATCGCCGCCCGTAAGGCTCAGTAACCCACCTTATACACCCGCCCGCTCTGCACGCCTTCCACGCTGCGGCGATAGGCCTGCGCCACGGTCGCGGCGGGAACGCTCTCAAAGCCCGGGAAGAAGCCGTCGTAGGTTTCGACGGATTCGGTGAGTACCGTCGGGCTAATCAGGTTGATGCGGATCCCGCGCGGCAGCTCGCAGGCTGCAGCGCGGACAAACCCTTCCAGCGCCGCGTTTACCGTGGTGGCATTCACGCCCTGGGCAATAGGCTCGTGCGCCACGATGCCGCTAATCAGGGTGATCGAGCCGCCCTCGTTCAGGTAGTGCTGGCCGATCAGCGCCAGGCGCACCTGCCCGAGCAGCTTGTCCTGCAGGCCCTGGTTGAAGTCGCTGTCCTTCATGGTCGCGAGCGGGCCAAAGTAAAGACCCCCGCTGGCGGAGACAATCGCATCCACCGGGCCGATTTTCTCAAACAGCGCCTGGACGCTCGCCTGCGAGGTGATATCCACCTGCTCGTCGCCCTGCGTGCGGCCGACGCGGATGCCCTCGTGGCGACGACTCAGCTCTTCCGTTACCGCACGACCGACCGTACCGCTGGCACCAATAATCACGATTTTCATAGCCGACTCCTTATGTTGTGAGCCTTCATTCTTTAATAAATAAAAAAGCAGATAAACTGGGCTAAAGTTAGAAGATTGCTAACCAGAGGTTTGGAATATGGATAAGCTTCGCAGCATGGAGACCTTTATTGCCGTGGTTGAAAGCGGCAGTTTTACCGGTGCGGCGGCTCGGCTGGAGATGTCGGCGGTAATGGTGGGGAAATACGTTGCACTGCTGGAATCACAGCTCGGCACCCGTCTGCTGGAGCGTAACACGCGGCGCCAGAGCCTGACCGACGCCGGACGGGTCTATTACGACGAGGCGAAGCGGGTGCTGGAGCAGGTCACAATCGCCGAAAGCGCCGTGGAACGCCTGCGCGCCGTGCCGTCCGGCACCCTGCGCGTGACCGCACCCACCTCGTTTGGCGGCAGCGCGATCGCGCCGCTTACGGCCTCTTTTTTACAACGCTACCCGGAAGTGCGCATCGAGCTGGATCTCACCAACCGGATGGTGGACCTGGTGGAGGAGGGCATCGATCTGGCCATTCGTATTGGCGACATTCACAACGACGATCTGGTGGCGAAATACCTCTGCCCTTACCGGATGGTGATCTGCGCCGCGCCGGACTACCTTGCGCGCTACGGTACGCCGCAAACCCCTGCCGATCTGGTGGATCATCTCTGCTTATCCCACAGCGTGTGGACCGCACGCAACGAGTGGCGGCTGCCGGGCGTCGAAGGCGAGGTGCGCTGGAAGCGGGATGCGGTCTTGAGATGCAACGACGGCTACGGGCTGCGGATGGCCGCGAGAGCCGGGGCGGGGCTATTGCTGCAACCGGAGGTGCTGGTGGCGGAAGATCTGGAAAGCGGCAGGCTGGTGCGGGTGCTGGAGGCGTATATTCCGGCGCCGAGACCCGTGCATTTGCTGTGGCGTCAGGATTTACGACCTCTCCCTAAGCTAACGGAATTTATCGCCCATATTCTGCTAAGATTGGGCACACTATAAAAAAGAAGGTATGCAAAGAATGTCTGTGAATAAACTCGCCAGCAGCGCGCAGGGCCTGCAATCATCTGCCATCCGTGAATTATTAAAACATAGCAAAATGGCCGGCGTTATTTCGCTGGGCGGGGGTATTCCTAATCCCGATCTGTTCGATCACGAAGGGCTTAAAATTGCTGCCGATGCCGTCTTATCACAGCATTTTGGCGAGGCGTTCCAGTACGGCCTGACGGAAGGCGTACCGGGACTGCGGGAAGAAATTCAGCGCATCTGCGAGGGGCGTGGGATCCGCTGCAAGGCGGATGATGTTGTTATTACTTCCGGCTCGCAGCAGTCCCTCGACGTGCTTGCGCGTGCATTAATCAACCCGGGTGACACCGTTGTGGTTGAGCGTCCAACCTATCTTGCCGCGCTGCAGGTCTTCGGTCTGGCGCAGGCGAATTTTGAATCCGTTGGCACAGACGGCGACGGCATGAAGGTGGATGAGCTTGAAGCGCTGGCGGCAAATAAAACCATCAAAGCGGTCTATATTGTTCCGACGTTTGGCAACCCTGGCGGGGTAACCCTTTCTGAGGCGCGTCGCAAACAGCTGGTGGAATTATCGAAGCGCTATGACTTCGTCATTATTGAAGACGATCCGTACAGCGAAATTAATTATACCGATGAAGTTTTCCGCCCGTTAATTGCCCATGCCAAAGATATCGGCAACGAAGACAACGTGGTGTATACCTCGACCTTCTCCAAAATTCTTGCTCCAGGAACCCGCGTGGGCTGGGTGCTGGCGCCGGAATGGCTGAAGCGCGCAGTAGTAAACCTTAAGCAAACCACCGACCTGCACACCAGCACGCTGTCGCAGCTGATGACGTATGAATACCTGAAAACCGGTCGCCTGCCCGATCAGATTAAAACGATCCGCGAAGCCTATCGCCAGAAATACCAGACGTTCGCAACCGAGCTGGAGGCCGAGCTGGGCGATGTGATGTCGTTCCACAAGCCGAAGGGCGGCATGTTCCTGTGGGCGAATATGAAAAATGGTAGTAATACCACTCGCTGGCTGGAAAAAACGTTAAGTAACGGCGTAGTATTTGTGCCGGGCGAATTTTTCTACTGCAATGAGCCAGACCATTCAACGCTGCGTATGTCGTTTGTCACGCCAACGGATGAAGAGCTGAAGGAAGCGGTTCAACGCCTGAAAAAATCGCTGTAAAAGACCTGCGCATAGTGGCTTTCCTGCCGTTATGCGCAATACGCGTTCAGGGCGGCACGGGCCGCGATCGTCCATGGAGATCTCCATGTTTGAATTTCTGTTCGGTGTCGTTACGCACACGCCCGCCTGGGTGTGGGTGCTGTTTATCTTCCTTATCTCTCGCGGCATTAAAGCCCGCAGGCCTGCCACCGTTACGCTGGAGAGGCTTGCCATCATTCCGGCAATATTTCTAATCTGGGATATCTACGATCTGGTGGTCTACCGCACGCTGACGCCCGGAACTGTCGCATTGTGGACGGCGGGGATCCTCGCAGGGGCCGCGCTGGGGTATTTCCTGATTAAGCAGGCGGTTATCACCCGCGCAGATGCGCCGCGCAGCCTTTACCGTCAGGCAGACTACACCGCGCTGCCGTTTATGATGCTGGCGTTCGGCGTCAAGTATGTGCTGGGCGTGATGAGCGCGGTCTCTCCCCAGACGATGCAGCAGCCCGCCATGAGCGCGCTGGCGATCGTCTCCGGCGGCGTGTTTGCCGGTGTGTTTCTCGGGAAATTTGCGCGTTATATTGGCGTGTATAACAGCGCCGCACCGCGTCCGGCGGAGTAAGATTATTCTGTCGCGTGTGCCAGCATGCGATCTGCAGCATAGCCGCTGAGTGCTCGCGTGACTTCATGGATCCGCCAGATTTTCCCTTCACGCAGCGCGGCAAACAGGTAAACCTCGATCTCTGCCTGACGACCATCAGGATACGTGACCGTCACGATATGCCGGTCAGCCAGAAGTTCGTCATGACAGGCTATCTCCACCACGGTAAAGGCGATCGCGCGGATCTGCGAGCTGACGTGGCTCAGATGCTGGACAAAACCCCGGTAGTCAAGCGCGTGACCGTCCGTAAACTGCTGGTAATCGGGCGTAAATACCTCTGCCGGATCGATATCGCCGTTGAATAAGCGGGTTAAGAGGCAGGACATCTTTTCGCGCTGCGCGGCGTTGTCGGTGTGGGATATCAAGGATGTGATAATGCTCATGCGGGCTCCTTATAGGGTGAATCACCATTATCCTTGACAGCCGAAGACGTAGTTTCTGTAATGCGTCGATGAATAACGCTTTTCGGTCAAAATGATATGGTCAGTGTTGAAACGCTCCTTCATCCCGGCGGGTACCGAACGCCCTGGCACAGTCATCGCACCGGCCAGCTGTGGCGCATTGCAGCGGGGCTGCTGGTCATTGAGACGCCGCAGGCGCGATCGGTCGTACCGGCAAAACACATCGGCTGGATCCCTCCGGATCAGCAGCACGCCGCTTTTTCCGAAAGTGCGATAGAAGGCTGTGCTATCTATCTTGACCCCGCCGGATGCGCAATGCTTCCCGATGCGCCCGCGCTGTTCGAGCCCGACGATCTCACCCATGCACTATTTTCCCGTTTATGCGATGCAGAGAGCGAGTACGATCCGCGAAAGCTGACTTTGCTGCTGGATGAGCTTGCCCTGACGCCCCAGGCTCGTTTTTATCTGCCCGTGCCGACGGATCCGCGTCTGAAGAAAGTGGTCAGCCATTTGCTGCAGTTTGTCGATGATAACCAGACGGTCGAGAGCCATGCTGTTCATGCTGGGATGAGCGTACGTACGTTCAACCGTCGGTTTAGCGCCCAGACCGGAATGAACTTTGTTAACTGGCGGCAGCTGGCGCGCGTCATGCGGGCAATGGAGTGGCTGGCGGCGGGGAAGCCGGTAGGGTGGATTGCGCTGTCCTGCGGCTACAGCAGCGTCAGCGCATTTATTGAGGTTTTCAGAGCATGGACCGGTAAAACGCCGGGGCAGTGGGTGATTAAAGAAGGCCCTTTTGGGCGAAGGTAATGCGCGTGGCTGCGTTGAGATCCAGCTCTTTTAACGATTCCGGATTCACCCAGGCGATCTCCTGAAACTCTTCATTAAACGTGACTTCCCGGTTGGCGCTGATGCAGTCGAAGATAAGATAGATCATGTAAATCTCCTCTGTGGTGCCATCGGCGTAGGTTTTCACCCTGATGTCATCGCGAAAAGCCCATGGCGTAACCGAGACAATCACCAGCGCTTCGCCCAGCTCTTCGCGGATCTCACGGCGCAACGCCTGTTCCATGGTTTCGCCCGGTTCCATTCCACCGCCGGAGAGAGCCCACTGGCCGGGGAACACGCCGCGATCGTCGGCCATTTTACACAGGAGGTAGGCACCGTCATTCTGGATGATGGGGCAGACAATGGTTCGTTGGCGCATGATTTCTTCCTGAAAAAGTATTGATAAGTGAATTGTTTACCGAATCAGGCAACATCCGGCTGGCCTGATTTTCGCTTAGCTATGACGTCCGCAACGGTCTTTATACGGCTTAGCTCTTCCTGCGTCCTGGGGTTGGATTGCGCTTCCCAGATATCGACGTTCAGCTGTAAGTTAAGCCAAAATTCAATCGTGGTATCAAAGGCTTTTGCCAGTTTGATCGCCATATCTGCAGTAAGCTTGCGATTGTTATTGACCAGCGCGCTGATGGTGTTGCGGTGAACGTTGAGCATCTCCGCCAGATCGCTGATTTTCAAATTGAGCGGTTCAAGATACTCATACTGCAACACGTCGCCCGGCGTGGTGGGTTTGCGGAGTGCCTGTTGAAGTGTCATAGGTGATGCCTCACTTGTGTTGCGTGTACTTGTGTGGAGAGAGGTAGAGATCTTCTGCTTTACCCTCTGTCCAGCGAAATACGAGCCTGTATTGCCTGTTTACTCGGATTGAGGAATATCCCTTCAGCGGAGGATTCAATGCTTCATACATATTGCCCGGTGGCGATCGCAAATCCCTGTGCGAGGTTGCTGCTCTGATGATATCGAGCTTTCTCGCAAGCGCAGTTTCCAGATTTGCAGGAATAACACTGCTCGATCTGCCGTAAAGAAAAAAATCCTCAAGCCATTGATCCCGAAAATAACTAATCATAATGGTGCTGAGCTCCAGTCCTTGAAGCTGATTGAATAGTAATGCACTCCCGCACTGTGCGCAAGTGCGTTTTTGTCTGGGGTTAATATTACCTGGGCGATTGCTGAAGGGAAGTGGGATGCATGGCTAAAGATTAATACTCCGAGGTAGGTTCCAGTTCTGACGTGCGGTTTAATGCCCGGCGGCGCTGCGCTTGCAAGGGCCTCCGGGTATGTAGGCCGGGTAAGGCGGAGACGCCACCCGGCGATTGACTACCGCTCCCGCAGCGCCTCTTTCGCACGGTTAAACGGCTTGATCAGATAATCCAGCACCGTTTTCTCGCCGGTCTTGATGTCCACCGTCGCAATCATCCCCGGCACAATCGAGAAGTGCCTGCCCGCCTTATTCACCAGGTAATCCTGGCTGGTGCGGATAAACACCCGGTAATAGAACACTTCCGGCTTGGCCTCGTCCTGGATGGTGTCCGGAGAGATCGTTTCGACGACCCCGTGCAGGCCGCCGTAAATGGCGTAATCGTAGGCGGTGATTTTAACCAGCGCCTCCTGGTTAGGGTGGATAAAGGCGATATCGCGCGGCGACAGGCGGGTTTCGATCAGCAGGTGATCGTCCACCGGCACAATCTCCATCAGCTCGCCGTTGGGCGGGATCACGCCGCCGATGGTGGTGACCTTGATGTTTTTCACGATCCCGCGTACCGGGGATTTTACCGTCAGACGGGTCACGGAATCCTGGCGGCCTTTGAGGATCGCTGAAACCATATCCACCTCGGCGTTGGCCTTGGATAACGCCTCCCGGGCCTGGACGTAATACTGCGAACGCACGTCGGTGAGCTTCAGCTCCAGATCGCTTTTCTGCCGCTGCAGGCGCAGCACCTCCACGTGGCTGGCGGCGCCGGTTTTGACCAGCCGCTGGGTGATGGCCAGCTCCTTATTGGCGAGATCTAACGCGGCGCGCAGCTCCCGCTGGGTATCCTCCAGCTGCGCGCGGCGGGAGTTGTAGAGGCGCGTTTCGTCAGCAATCAGATCCGGCCATTTTGCCAGCGAAGGGGGGAACTTCAGCGGGAGATCGTTCACCTCGGCGTACAGGCGGGCGCTGGAGGCCAGTGAGGCCCGGTAGCGCGCCGCGCTTTCGCCGACGTTCGATTCGGAACGCGTCGGATCGAGCCGCGCCAGCACCTGCCCGGCCTGCACTTGATCGCCCTCGTGGACGTTCAGCTCGGTGAGGATCCCGCCGTCGAGAGACTGTAAGACCTGCTCGCGCGAGCTGGGGATTACTTTACCCGAGCCGGTTGATACCTCATCCAGCACGCCAAACCACGCCCAGACGCCCAGCACCACAAACATCAGCAGCGAGAAGATCACTATCCGACGCGCGCCGGTGTAGCCGCTTTCGGAGTCGAGGGCGTTATCCAGATCGTCCATTGCCGCCACGTCACGCTGACTGATTTTCATTTTTCCACTCCCGTCCGGTTGCTGCCTGCTGCTGTTGCTGCTGCATACGGCTGTTGTTCAGCGCCTGGGCTTTTGGCGCGTCCATCACCAGCATCCCTTCTTTCAACACCACGACGCGCTCCACCAGTTCCAGCACCGGTACGCGATGCGTGGCGACAATCAGGGTGCGATGCCCGAGCCAGTCGCCAAGGCGCTGGATGAATTCCCGCTCGGTGTGCTCGTCCAGCGACGCGGTGGGTTCATCCATCAGCACAATATTCGGATCGCGCAGCAGCATCCGTGCCAGCAGAATCGACTGGCGTTGTCCGCCGGATAATCCCACGCCGTTTTCCATGATCGGGTAGTCCAGCCCCTTGGGCAGCTTCTGCACGAAGCCTGCCGCGCCGGTCAGCTCCAGCGCCTCGAAAATCTCTTCGTCGGTGGCGCGCGGCATGCCGAGGGTGATGTTTTCGCGCAAGGTGCCGTAAAACAGCCGCGCGTTCTGGGTCATAAAGCCGACGTTGCGCCGGACGTCGGCGACGTCGAGATGCGGCAGGCTGAAGTTATCAAGCCGCAGCTCGCCGGCCGCCAGATCCATCCCGCCCGCCATGGCCTGCAGCAGGGTCGATTTGCCCGCGCCGTTGCGCCCGAGGATCGCCACTTTTTCTCCCGGCCGGATCTCCAGCCGGTTAATGCGCAGCGCCATGCGCGGATCGTCCGGCTGATAGCGGAACTGCGCCTGCTCGAAAAGATAGTGTCCGCGCAGCACGTCCTGGCGGATCGGCGTCTCCTCGCGCTGATTTTCGGTGGGAAGCTGCATGATGCTGTCCAGCCCCTCTTTTGCCGCTTTGACCTGCTGCCAGCGCGCCAGCACGCCGCACAGCGTCGCCATCGGGGCGATCATGCGGGAGGCCAGCATCGACGCGGCGACCACCGAGCCGGTAGTCAGGGTGCCGTCGATCACCATCGGGGCGCCGACCACGATCACCCCGGCGTAGACCAGGCTCTGAATGGTCATCCCCCAGCTGATCAGGTTCTGCGTCAGCTCGCGGGTGCGCAGGCCGGATTCGGCGGTGATCAGGATATAGCTGTTCCACTGCTGCAAAAAGCGGTTTTCCGCCTGCATCAGCTTGATGTCCTCCAGCCCCTGCACGCTCTCCACCAGCACCGCGTTGCGCAGGGTCGATTCATGGGCCGACTGTTTCGCCAGCTCCGCCAGCTTCTTCTGCAGCAGCAGGCCGGGCAGGACCATGATCACCGCCGCGACCGGGGCGATCCACGCCAGCTGCGGCGCGATGATCGCCAGCACCACCACGAACAGGAGAAAGAAGGGCAGATCAACAATCGTCGAGATGGTGGACGAGGTCACCATCTCGCGGATCTGCTCCAGCTCGCGCAGCTGAGAGATAAAGCTGCCGGTGGAGCGGGGGATCGCGCTGTTGCGCAGCCGCAGCGCGTGGCCGAAGACGCGATCCGAAACGCGCATGTCCGAGCGCTTGCCGAGCAGATCCATAATGTGCCCGCGCGCCACGCGCAGCACAAAGCCAAACAGGGTGGCAATCAGCACCCCGATGGTCAGGACGTAAAGCGTCGGGTAGGACTGCGCGGGGATCACCCGGTCATAGACCTGCATGGAAAAGACGATTCCGGAGAGCGACAGCACGTTGATAAAGAGGGCGGCCAGCATGACCCAGCTGTAGGGGCGCAGGTCGCGCATCACCAGCCGGTAGAGCCAGTCCGGGCGGTATTTTGAGATATAGGCATCCACGCGGCTGTCCTTCAGCGCGGCGAGTGGACGCAGGGCAATGACGTGGCGGATAGCGGGCAGCATCGCCGTCATCGACAGCCGGTTGGTGTAGGTCTCATCGTCAAAAAAGCTGACCTCCAGCGTATCGTCCCCGTCGAAATGCTCGATCACGCCGATCCTGCCGTCGTTCATCGCCACCACTACCGGCAGACGCCAGCTGTTGATCGCCTGCCGATCGTCGGTAAGAAGCTGAAACGACAGCCCCGCTTCGCGGGCCAGCTGGGTGAGGGCGGGCACCATCGGTTTGCCTTTTAGCCACGGTGCGCCTGCGATCAGAGCGCCGGGCGAGCAGGCGACGCGGTAGCGCGTGGCGACAAAACCGAAGGCCTGCGCCCACTGCGCCAGCGCCTCATCCGTCATGTTTTCACCTTGCGGGATATCACGCTGCTTCATGGCTGGATCTCCACGGTCTGGATGGTGCGGTTATCAAGATCGAACGCATGACGCAGCTGCCCGGTGTTATACAGGCAGTTGAGCTGCAGCTGGTGCAGCTGACCGAGGGTCTGCTGCTGGGTGAAGCGCGCCTGATAGACCTCCTGCTCGGCGTTGAGCACGTCGAGCAGCGGGCGCGAACCGAGATCGAGATACTGCTGCTGGTACAGTTCGCGGGTGCGTGCGCTGAGGGCTTCCTGGCGGCTCTGGATTTGCAGCGTGCTTTGCAGGCTCATCACCTGGCTGCGGGCTTCCAGCAGCTTCTGGCGGACGTCAAGGCGCGTACGCTGAATGGTGGACTGCGCCGCCTCCACCGCGTGTCCGGCAGCGTTACGCCGGGCGGTGAGGCCGCCGCCCTGATAGAGCGGCATCTGCACTTTTACCCAGGCTGAATACTGGGTGCGATCCCGGGTTTCGCTCCCCGCGTAGCGATCGTTCATATAGTGACGCACCTCCGGCTCCAGCGAGACGGTGGGCGTCATCTGCGCGTCGGCGTAGTCGAGGTTCGCCTGGGCGACGTTAGCCTGCGCCCAGGCGGCAAGTACCGCGGGCACCAGACGGTCATCCGGCTCGGCGATGTCGCAGCTCCGGCCCAGCTTTTGTGGAAAGTCATTGCTGATTGCGTTCAGGCTGTTCCAGCCGAGAAAGCTCATCAGCGTGGCGCGGGCGCTGTCCAGGCTGGCCTGGTACTGCATCAGCTGGGCGCGCGCGCCTTCAATGCGCGCATCGGTCTGCACCACGTCAGAGAGCGACGTGGCCCCTTCGTCGTTACGCTGGCGGGTCAGCGTGCCAATCGAGGAGAGGGCGTCGAGCTGTTCTTTAGCGGTGTCGACCATCTGCTGTAAGGTTTGCACCTGCACCATGGCGATGGCGGTATCGTGGGCAATAGTGTCGATACTCACCAGCACGTTGGCCTGCTGCTGGGCAACGCCCGCGCTCTCGGCGCGCACCTGGCTTGCCACTTTGCCAAAGTCGTAGAGCATCTGTGAGAGAGAGAGCACCAGCGACGGTGTAAAGCCGTTCTGGTCGCCGTCATGGGAATAGCCGTTGTCCACGCCGGCATTAATCTGCGGATAGTATTTTGATTTAGCGACGTCCACCTCTTCGCTCTGTTCATAGAGTTTTCCCACGGCTTCGCCGATCGCCGGGTGCCAGGTGACGGCGCGGTTAACGGCATCGCCAAGCTGCAATGAACCGGGTGCGGCTTTGCCAGCCGCAGGTGCGACGCGGCCATTGAGCGAGGGGAGTTCCTGCGTTTCGCGAAGCTGCCCGGTATTGATGATTGCCGCCGGGTTCGCGCAGAGAGCGGGCATAGATATCAGGCAGCACGAGAGCCACCAGTGAGGCATCTTCATTCCCATGTCATGTCCCTATTAAAAAGAGTATGTCTTTATTATTTATGCCCGGGCGCTGTGCGCCCGGGTCATCTCTTGCAGGTGCTATCAGGTAATGATGTGTTGCTGGTTAACAAGCTCGTCGTATGTGGTCTGAACGTTATCAAGCGTAACGAGTGCAGTATTAGTGTAGGTGGACCCTGCACCATCACGGTCGATGGAGATCACAGTGTTGCTACCGCTTTGTGTGACATGGATATAATTCCCCAACGAGGCGGTATTACCATCCCAGCCCACCAGCAGATCGCCGATGTCGATTTTGTCCCCCTGCGCCAGCGAGAACCCGGTCCAGTGATCGCCCGCGGTGCTGCTGACGTTGCCCGCCGTGGCATTTCCCACCGTACTGTTCAGCACCTGATAAATCAGCGTATCACCGTAGGCCGTACCGGTGATGGCGTCGTTATGCTCCGAGCTGATGAACTGCGGTGCCATATTGATGGTCAGCGTGGCGGTATCCGTGTTGCCGTTGGCATCGGTCAGGGTGTAGTTGAAGGTCTCCTTCGACGTCATGGTTGAGAGCGATACCCCGCTGTTGAGGGTATAGGTGTAATGACCGTCAGCGCCGATCGCCAGGACGCCGTAATGGCCGGTAATGTTCACCGTTGCGCTGCCGGTATACGGATCCAGCGTGGTGGTCACGCCGTTGTACCCGGTCACGCTCAGGCGGGTATCCACCGAGTGGAGCTGATCCAGCACGCCGCCAGAGTCGGTGCCGTCAAAGATATTGCCGTTGACGGTGTGGCTGCCGGTGACGTCAAAATCACTCAGCGAGTAGGTGGTGCCGTTCACGCTTGGGGTGATGGTGATGGTCCCGACGCTCAGCCCCGGTACGCTACCGGTAAAGTTCAGCGTATAGGTCCCGGCGTTGAGATCCAGCCCGGTCAGCGGAACGTCGATACTGCCGCCCAGCAGCGAGGCGCCGCTGAAGGAACCGCTGCGAATCACGCCCGACCCGTCGCTGATGGACCAGTTCACCGTCAGTCCGCCCAGCGACAGCAGCGAGGCCACGTTAAAGTGCAGCGACGCGTTGTGCAGCGCGGTGTTCGCGTCGACCACGAAGGTTCCGCTGCCGGAGCCCTGGGTTGACGAGAGCAGCGCCGTCGTCCAGCTGGCGGTACCCACGGTGGTATCCGAGTAGACCGACGTGTGGTGCACCGAGGTGAGGTCCATCGTGGCGCTGACATCGTTCACCGCATCCATCGCCTGGGCGGTTGGGGTGATGTTGAGCGATGCCGTATCCTTCGAGCCGTCAGGTGCGGTAACGGTGTAGACGAAGGTGTCAGGCGTGCTGATATGGTCCGCCCCCACGCCGCTTCTCAGGGTGTAGGTGTACTGGCCGGACGAATTGATGGTCAGCGTGCCGTATTCCCCCTGAATGTCGGTTGTTCCACTGCTGTTGACCGCCACGCCGTTCACTTCGGTGACCACCGTGCCCGCCGGAACAGGGTCATTCGCCAGCACGTCGCCCGTGGTGGTTTCGCTGATGCTCGCCACGCTGTAGACATGATCCTGCAGAACGCTCAGCGTGTAGCCCGTCAGGACGGCGATCCCCGATGCGGTATTGAGTAAGAACAGGTACTCACCGGCCGGCAGATTCAGCGTCAGCTGAGATGAGGTCCCCCCCAGCAGCGGGGCGCGCAGCCAGCCCGACTCGACGCGAACCTGCTCGAAGGTCTGGGTGGCGTTGTTGAACTTATAGACGTACAGATCGAATACCGACGCCAGCGCCACGCCGCCCACGGAGGCCTGGATGGTCATGGTGCGGGTCGTGCCTTCCTCGACGTTGTAGATAATTGGGTTGGTCATGTCGTCCAGCAGGTTAAGCCCCAGCGTGCTGCCGAGATTAATGCCCACCAGGGTAAAACCGTTCTGAGACGAGGCGCCGTTATTAATCTCGCTCACGGTGGTGTCAAAGGTCAGCGAGGCCGTGTCGTCCACCGCCACAATGCCGTTGATTACCGTACCGGCACCCAGAGACAGTACCAGGTTTGCTGACGCGCTGACGCCGTTATGGGTGATGGTGTAGGTGAAGCTCTCCGTCCGGCCAATGACCGCGGCGCTGGTGTCGGTCAGGCTGTAGGTGTAGCTGCCGTCGCGGTTGATGGTCAGCGTACCGTACTGGCCCTGGATCACCGTGCCGTCGGCGTTCACGCTGGTGGTGACGCCCTGGGCGTTCGTGACCGCGGAGATAGTGGTTCCGGCCGGCGCGTTGTCGCTGCCGGCGGTCGGGTCCGTATCGAGGATCACGTTGCCGTTGAGGCTGGTTTCGCCCGTGACCGTACCCGGACCGGTCTCTTTCACCGCCACGTCGAGGCTGGTGTAGGAGCCGGTTGCCAGCAGGTTGGTGTTGTAGCTGAGCACGCGATAGTTGCCGTCAGCCAGCCCGGTTAGGTTCAGCGAGACGCCGGTTGCTCCGAGGGTCAGGAGATCGGCAAACTGCGGTTGGCCGGTGTCCACCACGGTGGTCCAGGCGCCGTTGACGTAATGCTGAACCACCAGTTCAAGGGTGTTGAGCAGAGAGAGCACCGCTCCCGTGGCGTTGGCGTTCACCACGATATCGGCGCTGCCGCCGTTGCCCACCGTGAAGTTGACCTGGGCCGTATCATTGCCCAGCAGCGTCAGGACGTTGCCGACGGCGCCGACCAGCAGGAAGCCGTAATCGCTGTACTGGCTGTTGGTCACGGTTGCAGTGGTGCTGAGGTTCAGCTCTTCGACGTTATTGCTGGCGGAGAGCGGCACTACCGGCGCAAGGGCGGAGCCCGGCAGCGAGGTGTTGCCCGCGGCATCGGTGGCGGTGATCTGCAGCGTCTGGCCTTCGGTCTGTTTGTTAATGAAAGTGTAGGTGTAGGTGCCGTTGCTGTCCGCAATGGCGGTCACCGTCGAGCCGTCCGCAAGGCGGATCGCGACGGTGCTGCCTGCTTCCGCAGTTCCGGTCAGGACGCTACCGTCGGCGTTGAAGGTTCCGGTTGGCGCCGTTGGGGCGGTCGTATCGACGATAATCGTCGTCACGTCTGACGCCACGCTGGTGTTGCCCGCCGCATCGGTGGCCGTGGCGGTGAAGTTATGCGTTCCTTGCGTCAGCGTGGTGGTTTGCGGCAGGGTCCAGTTTCCGCTGCCGTCGGCGGTCACCGTGCCCACCAGCGTGATGCCATCGTAGATCCGCACCGTGGCATTCGCTTCGGCGGTTCCGCTCAGCGTTGGGCGCGTGTCGTTGGTCGGATTTGTTCCGGTCACCGGCCCGGTGACGCTGCCGACATCATCAATGACCGAGCTGATGACCGGTGCGCCCGGCGCGAGGGTATCGACGTTAATTACATACCCGGCGGTAGGCGCGCTCGCGTTGCCCACCGCATCGGTGGCGGTAAAGGTTAAATTGTGCGGACCGTTGCTCAGCGCCGGGGATGGCGTAAAGCTCCACGCCCCGCCAGTCGCCGTCACGCTGCCGATTTGTACGCCGTTATCAAAGATTTTCACCGTTGACCCGGCTTCCGCCGTGCCGCTGAGGGTTGGCTGCGCGTCGTTGGTGAACCCGCCGTTCGCCACCGGCGTCGCCGCATTGCCCACGTCATCCAGAATGCTGGTCAGCACCGGCAGCGCAGGCGGCGTGGTGTCGACGGTGAGGCTGAAGCTGGTGGAGGACACGCTGGTGTTGCCTGCCGCATCCGTCGCCTGCGCGGTGAAGCTGTGCGCGCCTGCTGTCAGCGTGGTGTTGAGCAAGATACTCCAGCTTCCGTTGCCATCCGCGGTGCCTGTTCCGACAAGGGTTGTTCCCTCATAGATGTTCACGGTGGCAAACGGTTCGCTGGTCCCGACAAGGCGCGGAACGGTATCGTCGGTTGTTTGCCCGGACGTGAGCGGGCCGGTGATGCTGCCCACGTCGTCTATCGCCTGGCTGATAACCGGCGCGTTCGGTGCCGCGGTATCAACAATCAGGGTAAAGCCCGGCGAGGTCGGGCTGACGTTGCCCGCTGCATCGGTGACCGTGGCGGTCCAGGTATGGCTGCCGCTGGCCAGCGGCGTTGACGGCGTAAAGCTCCATGCGCCGGTACCGTCCGCCTGAACGGTGCCGACCGGCTGGCCGTTCTCATACACGGTGACCGTGGCGTTCGCGGTCGCGGTGCCATTCAGCGTCGGCGTGGTGTCGTCGGTGCTCTGCCCGGAAGAGAGCGGGGTTTGAATGCTGCCCACATTGTCACCCGCGGTCGAAATGACCGGCGCCGACGGCACACCCGTATCCACCGTCAGGTTAAACGGTGTCGTCGTGCTGCCGGTATTGCCAGCCACGTCGGTGGCGTTGAAGGTGATGGCGTGTGGACCTTCGCCCAGATCGGTACCCGGGGTGAAGGTCCAGTTGCCCTGGGCATTCACCACCGCAGTGCCAATTTCGCTGCCATCAACGATCACGTGCACGGTAGAACCCACCTCGCCCGTACCGTTGAAGGTTGGGCGCGCGTCGTTGGTGCTGTTACCCGACGTGAGCGCCCCGGTGACCGGACCGACGTCGTCAATCACGCTGGTTACCACCGGTACGCCGGGAGCTGCGGTATCAATGGTAAAGGCGAAGACCGACGAGTTCGCCGAGGCGTTGCCTGCCGCATCCGTTGCATACGCGCGCAGGGTGTAGCTGCCGTCGCCCAGCGGCGCGGTCGGCGTAAAGGACCAGTTGCCGCTGCCGTCAACAACCGCAGTACCAATCTGCGTGCCGTTGTTCATGATGTGAATCGTGCTGCCCGCCTGCCCGGTGCCGCTGATGGTCGGGGTGCTGTCGTTGGTCACCTGGCCGCTGGTGAGGTTACCCTGGACGCCGCCAGGGACGTTGTCGCTCACATTATCCAGCGTCGGAACCGTTGGTGCCGTCAGGTCAATGACCACGCTCCACGGGGCTGAGTCTTCGCTGACGTTGCCCTGCGGGTCGGTCGCCCGGACGGTGAAGCTGTGCGAGCCTTCGCCGAGCGCGGTATCAGGGGTAAACGTCCATGCGCCGGTGCCGTCAGCCGTCACCACGGCAATCTGGGTGCCGCCGTCGAAAATGGTCACCACGCTGTTTGCATCCGCTGTCCCCGAAAGGGTTGGCGTGGCGTCGTTCGTTTCGCTGCCGCTAACCACCGTGGTGGCGGCGTTACCGACGTTATCCGTGACGTTGGTGATAACCGGCGTGGCGGAAACGGAGTCCACCACGACGGTGAAGCCCGCGGAAGGACCGCTCTGATTCCCCGCCGGATCGGTCTCGCGGATGGTCAGGACGTTGTTACCTTCTGCAAGAACGGGCGTGGTGTAGCTCCAGGTGCCGGTGTTGCCGACCTCCACGCTGCCCAGCAGCACGCCGTTGTTGTAGATGGAGATGGTATCGCCCACCGCGCCGGTGCCGGTGAGGGTCGGCTGGTTGTCGTTGGTGATCTGGCCGCTGGTCAGCGGGCCGGTGCCCGGACCGACGTCGTCAATCACCGCGCCGATAGCTGGCGTGCCCGGTGCGGTAAGGTCGACGGTGACGCTGGCCGCCGGAGAGCGGCCGCTGGTCTGGCCGTTGAGGGTCGCGGTCACCTCAAAGGTGTGCAGCCCCTCGCCAAGCGCGGCTGGCGTATAGCTCCAGTTGCCGCTGCCGTCAGCGGTCACCGTTGTCAACGGCGTCGCGCTACCGTCCTGATAGATAGTAATCACGCTGCCCGCTTCGGCCGTACCGGTAAGCGTTGGCGTGGTGTCGTTGGTAGTTTTGCCTTTCACATCGCCGGTGACCGGATCCGCGTCATCGACAATCGCCGTGATGACGGGCACGTCTGGAAGATTCGGAAGCGTACCGATGACGTTGTAAGTCGCATCAGGGCTGGTACGTCCGGACGCATCGGTTGCGGTCACGGTCAGGGTCGCGCCATCCTGCGGGGCTGGGCTGACCGCGATGGAGAAGTTGCCCCCGGTCGCAACCCCGGTACCAATGACGTTTCCGCCGCTATCCTTAACGGTAATGAGTGCTCCAGCCTCGGCGGTTCCGGTCAGCGGTGTACCTTCTGGAGCAAGGCTAAGATTGCCCGGGGCGGTTGGATCCTGGGTATCCACCGTCACGCTCAGCGGGGCTGAAGTTCCTGAAGCGTTACCCGCCGCATCGGTAGCGGAGACAGTGAAGGTATGCGAGCCGTCTGAGAGCGTTGTGCCTGCGGTCCAGCTCCAGCTGCCGTCCGGCTGTATCGTGACCGGCACACCTGACGGGATACCGTCGACGGAGACGATAACGGTGGTGCCGGGTTCGCTTGTCCCGGTAAGGGTCGGCGTGCCGTCGCGGGTGTAGAGCACGTTGTTGGTGAACTGGCTGTCTGAGACGGCATTAATCTGCGGTATCCCAGGCGCAACGGTATCGAGGGTGACGGTAAAGACCGAACTCGGCGCGCTAAGGTTGCCAGCCGCATCCACACCCGCAACGGTGATATTCAGCGGACCGTCCGTTTGCGTTGGAAGCGTCAGGCTCCATTCCCCGTTAGCCACCACGACACGGCCCACTTCGACGCCGTTGTTGTAGACGATCACCGTCTCACCGTTGATGCCGGTTCCGCCCACTGTCGGTGTGGTATCCGTGATGTAGCCACCGTTAGGCTCACCGCCCACTGCACTAATCACCGGCGTATCCGGCGCCAGGGTGTCCACGATGATCGTAATCGCTGTAGACGGGTCAGAGACGTTGCCCGCCTCATCGGTGGCGGTGGCGGTATAGACGTGGCTGCCCTCTCCAATATTACTGTCAGGACGCCAGCTCCAGTTGCCGCTGCTGTCTACCGTTACGGTGCCCACGACGGTCGGTGTGCCGTTAACGGTATCAGTGATGTTGATGACGTCGTTCGGCGTGCCGGTGCCGCTCAGG
>NZ_JADCKW010000013.1:0-175491 GCF_014982155.1 Enterobacter cloacae complex sp. P16RS2
CCAGCTGAGCTATAGCCCCATCGTAAAGCTGTCATGTTGACGGGCGGCATAATATGAATTCCGCCGCGGGGTGTCAACGGCAAAATCAATCCCAGCCATTCAATCGCCGAAAAATCATGCAAATGAATCACTTTGCGAGCCTGCTCGCAGCCAGGAGTTAAGCCTGTCACGTTTTCACGTAAAACGGTGCTATAAAATGAGCCGTTAATTAACCCCACTGATATTCAGGAAATTGCATGATCAAGGAACGAATGACGCCAGAAGAGTTAGCCCTCCTCACTGGCTATAGCCGCCAGACCATCAATAAATGGGTACGCAAAGAGGGTTGGATTACATCACCAAAACCAGGCGTCCAGGGCGGGAAAGCTCGCCTGGTACATGTGAACGAAAAAGTCCGTGACTTTATCCGCAGCGCACGTCGGGCAACTGAAACGTCCGAACTGCCAGAAGGTGTCAGTCATGATAGTTCGCTTCACACGCTGCTCCTGACGCTGGCCAATGAAATGACGCCGGAAGAGCAAAAGCAGATGACATCGCTGTTAATGCGGGAAGGGATTACCGGCTTGTTGCAACGTTTAGGGATTCGCGATCAGAACTGATATGAAAAAATTACGCAGCAAAATGACCACGGAAGAGCTGGCGGAGAGTTTGGGCGTTGCCAGACAAACGGTTAATCGCTGGATACGCCAGCAGGGATGGAAAACCGAAGGCCTCAACGGCGTGAAGGGTGGTCGCGCGCGGCTCATTCATATTGATGCGCGCGTGAAGGAACATATTATGAGCCTCCCTGCGATCCGTAACCGTCAGGCGGTTTACCATCTCGCTGAGGTCACCGCTTCATACAGTGAACCCTCTTCAAACCTGTCTCCGGGCATTATTGAGACGCTGGAGAGTATGACTCAGCCAGAGCAGAGGCGTCTGGACGCCTTATTGAAACGCGAAGGCATACACGGCTTTCTTACGCGACTCGGTCTCACGGAATAAGAGGCATAAAAAAACGGCAGGTTACCCTGCCGTTTTTTTTATCTGGGGCCTAATTACTGCTGATTTTCACGTTCAGCGATAAAGTCCAGCGCCTTGTTAATACGCGCCACGCTGCGTGACTTGCCGATGGCGTGAACCGTCACATCCAGCGCCGGAGACTGACCCGCCCCGGTCACCGCAACGCGCAGTGGCATGCCGACTTTACCCATACCGACTTCCAGTTCGTCTGCTGTCGCCTGAATGGCGTGATGCACATTCTCAGCGGTCCACTCGGTAAGGGCCGCAAGCTTGTCGCGCACCACTTCCAGCGGCTGACGCGCAACCGGACGGAGGTGCTTCTTCGCGGCGTCCGCGTCGAACTCTTCAAACTCTTCATAGAAGTAGCGGCAGCTTTCGGCAATCTCTTTCAGAGTTTTGCAGCGCTCGCCGAGGAGTTTCACCAGGTTCGCCAGCTCAGGGCCAGTGCGGGTATCAATATTTGCCTGCTCAATATGCCACTGCAGATACGTTGCCACATATTCTGGCTGCATGGTGTTGATGTAGTGATGGTTCAGCCACAGGAGCTTGTCGGTATTAAAGGCGCTCGCTGATTTGCTTACAGAGCTTAGAGAGAACAGTTTGATCATCTCTTCACGGCTGAAGATCTCCTGGTCACCGTGAGCCCAGCCCAGACGCACCAGATAGTTCAGCAGCGCTTCCGGCAGATAGCCGTCGTCGCGATATTGCATAACGCTTACCGCGCCGTGACGTTTAGACAGTTTTTTCCCGTCATCACCGTTGATCATGGAGACGTGCGCATAGACAGGCACAGGGGCGTTCAGCGCTTTCAGGATGTTGATCTGACGTGGCGTATTGTTGATATGGTCTTCACCACGGACAACGTGGGTAATTTCCATATCCCAGTCGTCAACCACGACGCAGAAGTTATAGGTTGGAGAACCGTCGGTACGACGGATGATCAGATCGTCCAGCTCCTGGTTGCTGAATTCAATGGGGCCACGGATCTGGTCGTCAAAGATCACCGAGCCCTCTTGCGGGTTAGCAAAACGCACCACACAAGGCTCATCCGCAGCATGCTCGCTATGGTCGTGGCGGCAGCGGCCGTCATAACGCGGCTTTTCACCGTTCGCCATCTGCTCTTCGCGCAGCGCATCCAAACGCTCTTTGGAGCAGTAGCATTTATACGCCGTGCCCGCGACCAGCATCTCATCAATGACGGCGTTATAGCGGTCAAAGCGTTTGGTCTGGAAATAGGGACCTTCGTCCCATTCCAGGTTCAGCCAGTTCATCCCATCCATAATGGCTTCAATTGCTTCTGGCGTGGAGCGCTCAAGATCGGTGTCTTCAATACGCAGCACGAACTCACCTTTGTTGTGGCGTGCGAAAAGCCAGGAATAGAGAGCGGTACGTGCACCACCGACGTGCAGATAGCCTGTCGGGCTCGGCGCGAAGCGAGTTTTGATTTTCATGAAATGGCCTTACGTTATAAAGATGCCGGCAATCGGCAAATCCTGGGGAAAAAACGATGGGCAATATTCTATCACTGTGGGGGGATTCCTCAATGTTGATCCCTTTATCGTGACCGAGTTTGCGATTTTTGTTTAGAAATCATGCGCCATTGCCCGTTTCACGATCGTTTTGTTTAATTTTACGACGAACGAATAAAAACTTTAGAAAATGCGTTGACTCATTTTCAACTCTCCCTATAATGCGACTCCACACAGCGGGGGTGATTAGCTCAGTTGGTAGAGCATCTCCTTTACACGGAGGGGGTCGGCGGTTCGAGCCCGTCATCACCCACCATCTACTTCGGTAGACTCGCAGTGTAGATAAGAATTGAGATTGGGCGATTAGCTCAGTTGGTAGAGCATCTCCTTTACACGGAGGGGGTCGGCGGTTCGAGCCCGTCATCGCCCACCATTCTCACCTTATCGCAGTAGTTCCGAAATGGGCGATTAGCTCAGTTGGTAGAGCATCTCCTTTACACGGAGGGGGTCGGCGGTTCGAGCCCGTCATCGCCCACCATTTCGGGTCGTTAGCTCAGTTGGTAGAGCAGTTGACTTTTAATCAATTGGTCGCAGGTTCGAATCCTGCACGACCCACCAGTGTAAAAAAGCGCCCTAAAGGCGCTTTTTTGCTATCCGCAGTTTGTCTACTTTCGACCTCCAGTAACGCATCATTAATACTGATTGCGTATCGATGTTACTCCCTGCCAGATATGGCAGTTTTGCTCAAGCTAATCCCGTTGGTGCCGATACCTCTGTTTTATAACGCGAGGAAATACTATGACGACCATTCAAGCTTCAACCCAAATGATTCAAACCAGCAGCGGTGGGAGTGGAGCTTCTGGCAGCAACGACATCGCTTCCCAGATCAGCAGTATTATTGACAAGATCAAAAAGCTGACTCAGCAGTTAAAAGAGCTGGCGAACAGCACCGGCAGCGCTGATGAGAAGAAGAAGCAGCAGGAACTTATTCAGACCCAGATCAAAGTGCTTCAGGCGCAGCTCGCCTCACTGCAGCGCCAGCAGGCAGAAGAGGCCCAAAAGAAGCAGGATCAAAAGCTGGGCAAAGTGGAAGGTGTGAATAACCCTTCAGACAATAACCAGATTGATATCTACATCTAATCTTCTGATGCGTTAAACAGTGGGTCGCGTATGCGGGCTTCGGTTAATCGTTGTGCCTGGATACGCACCACTTCCCAGATAGCCTGCGCCGCCCCCGAGAGTGAGCGATTTTTTCGCCGCACCAGCATCAGCTTTCGCTCAACAACGGGCGTTAATCGCCTGACGGCCAGCCGGCTTCCCTGCGGCAGGGGAAGCGCCAGGGCGGGCAACACGCTGATGCCAATGCCGGCTTCCACCATGGGAAACAGCGTCGCCGGGTGACCAATCTCCTGCACGATCGTTGCCTTTACGCCCTGATTCACCAGCGCGGAATCAATCAGCGGACGACTGCCCGAGGCATAATCCTGTAAAACCAGGTTCGCGCCCGTCAGGGACTGCCAGCTGACTTCCGGCAACGTGACCAGCGGGTCGTCGTCACGGCAGAGCAGCAAGAATGGCTCGGAAAGTACGCTTTCACACGCCAGATCGCTCGCCTGGCCGGGATCGATCACAATACCAAAATCCACATCGCCCTGGCGGATGCTTTCCAGCACCCACTGTTGCGGCCTGTCATGCAGGACAAAATCAATGTCCGGATAGCGGTGGCTTCCCTCGGCAATACACTGAGGGATAAGGTGCGCAGAGATTGTCTGACTGGCCGCGACGCGCACGGTCCCCGAAAGCTGCTGCCCCAGCCTCCCCACGTCTCTGAGCGTGCTGTTCAGCTCATCCAGCAGCCGTTCGAGGCGCAGGGCCAGCTGCTGCCCCGCTTCGGTCAGCACCACTTCGCGCGTGGTGCGGTCCAGCAACTTCACCCCGGTCTGATTCTCCAGCTCTTTCACGCTGTGGCTGACCGCCGACTGGCTGAGGCCAATCTTCTCGCCTGCCCGGCTAAAGCTGCGGGCGTGAGCGACGGTGACGAAAATACGAAGCTGACGTAGGGAATAATTCATCTGTTTCATTCATGAATGGATGCAATAAATCAATTTTATTTCTCAAATAGAAAAAAGCACAATAGCGACATCTGATTTCAGGAGTCATTATGAAACTATTTCGTATTCTTGATCCGTTCACGCTTACCCTGGTGGTTACCGTTTTACTGGCCTCGTTTTTCCCCGCCCGCGGGGGCTTCGTCCCGTTTTTTGAAGGGCTGACGACGGCCGCCATCGCGCTGCTGTTCTTTATGCACGGTGCAAAACTCTCGCGCGAAGCCATTATTGCCGGCGGTAGCCACTGGCGGCTGCATCTCTGGGTGATGTGCAGCACGTTCATTCTGTTCCCAATCCTCGGCGTGCTGTTTGCCTGGTGGGCGCCGGTTAACGTCGACCCGGCGCTCTACACCGGTTTCCTGTATCTCTGTATTCTGCCGGCTACCGTGCAGTCCGCCATTGCCTTTACCTCTCTCGCGGGAGGAAACGTTGCGGCCGCGGTTTGCTCGGCATCGGCATCCAGCCTGTTAGGGATTTTCGTTTCCCCGCTGCTGGTGGGCCTGCTGATGAACATGCACGGCGCGGAAGGCAATCTCGAGCAGGTTGGAAAAATCTGCCTGCAGCTGCTGTTGCCGTTTGTCCTCGGCCATCTCTCGCGTCCATGGACCGGGGCGTTCGTGGCAAAGCACAAGAAATGGATCTCAAAAACCGACCAGTCGTCGATTCTGCTGGTGGTCTATTCCGCCTTCAGCGAAGCGGTCGTGAACGGGATCTGGCATAAGGTCGGCGCAGGCTCGCTGCTGTTTATCGTGGTGGTCAGCCTCGTCCTGCTGGCGATTGTGATTGCGGTAAACGTCTTTGTGGCACGCAGGTGCGGCTTCAGCAAAGCGGATGAAATCACCATTGTCTTCTGCGGTTCCAAAAAGAGCCTGGCGAACGGTATCCCGATGGCCAATATTCTTTTCCCGACCTCGGTGATTGGGATGATGGTGCTGCCGCTGATGATTTTCCACCAGATCCAGCTGATGGTCTGCGCGGTGCTGGCGCGTCGCTACAAGCGCCAGACCGAAAAGCTGGCGCAGGAAGAGACCCGCGCCGCGAAGGCTTAAGGACGTTTCAGGGGCTGAACCAGCTGGGTCAGCCCCTCGGTTTTGATCAGTAACGTGATAGCCATCAGCTCGCCCAGCCGCCCTGCCGGGAATTCATCCTTACGGGCAAACCACAGCAGATACTCCTCCGGCAAATCAATCAGCCTGCGGCCCTTGTATTTACCGAACGGCATCTCCGTATTGGCTATTTCAACGAGCTGTTCTTTCTCCACGTTACTCTCCTAACAGACGCATCATTTCCGCTTCGTCGATAACCTCAATGCCGAGCTCCTGGGCTTTCGCCAGCTTCGATCCCGCCGCTTCCCCGGCGATCACCAGGTCGGTTTTCTTCGACACGCTGCCCGCCACTTTGGCCCCCAGCGCCACAAGGCGCGCTTTCGCATCGTCGCGTGAAAGCTGGCTCAGGCTGCCGGTCAGGACTACCGTTTTACCGGCGAACGGGCTGTCGATCTCTTCGGCGTTAACCACTACCGGCGCGGGCCACTTAATGCCCTCCTCCAGCAGCTTGCCGATGACTTCACGGTTGCTCTCTTCGGCGAAGAAGTTAAAGACGTGCGTGGCGACCACAATGCCAACGTCAGGGACTTTCTGCAGCTCGTCGATGCTAGCCTTTTCCAGCGCCTCCAGCGTACCAAAGTACGCCGCCAGACCCGCCGCCGTCGCCTCACCCACTTCACGAATGCCCAGCGCGTAAAGGAAGCGGGCAAAGGTCGTTTCTTTTGCGGCTTCCAGCGCGTTAACCACATTCTGGGCTGACTTTGGCCCCATGCGATCCAGGCCTGTCAGTTTACCAGCGGTCAACCTGAAGAGGTCCGCTGGCGTGTGGACATACTCTTTCTCGACCAGCTGATCGATAATCTTGTCGCCCATGCCGTCGACGTCCATCGCCCGACGGGAGACGAAGTGCTTCAGCGACTCTTTACGCTGCGCACCACAGATTAAGCCGCCCGTACAGCGGGCCACTGCTTCACCTTGAATGCGTTCAATTTCTGAACCGCAGACGGGACAAACCTTTGGAAAAATAATTGGCTTAACATCATCCGGTCGCATAGACTCAACTACGCCGACTATTTGTGGAATCACATCGCCAGCTCTTCTAACGATAACTCTGTCGTTAATCTTTATGCCCAATCTTTTTATTTCATCTTCATTATGAAGTGTTGCATTTTTTACTAGAACACCTGCAACCTTAACTTCTGCAAGCTTTGCAACTGGGGTTATTGCGCCAGTACGCCCCACTTGAAATTCAACATCTCGAAGTCGTGTGATCTGTTCCTGAGCAGGAAATTTGAAAGCAGTAGCCCATCGTGGCGATTTTGCAACAAATCCTAATGTTTCCTGCAGTGGAATCGAGTTTACCTTTACTACAAGCCCATCAATGTCAAAACCTAACTTATCACGCTTGGTAGATATTTCCCTATAGAAGTCAATCACTTCATATGGGCTGTGACATAAGGTTGTGTGATTGCTTATTGGGAATCCCATTTCGCGTAGCTTCTGTAATCTTTCGATATGCGTCCCTGGAAATTCAATTCCTTCTATTACTCCAGTACCATAACAACAGAAAGTTAACGAGCGCTTGGCAGTAACTTTAGGATCTAGCTGTCTAAGCGACCCTGCTGCAGCGTTACGAGGATTAGCAAATACTTTCTGCCCTTTGCGGCGAGCTTCGTTATTCATTTCCTCAAAATTTTTTTGAGTGATGAAAACTTCACCGCGAACTTCAATACGCGACGGAACATCTTTTCCAAGAAGAACTAATGGAATAGCTTTAATCGTTTTAATGTTACTAGTTATATCCTCACCAATAGTACCATCTCCCCGAGTTGCAGCATGCCTCAACCTACCATTGACATACAGTAGATTCACAGCGAGCCCATCAAACTTCAATTCACAGCAATACGTGATTGCATCGACTTTTCTAATCCTATTTTGAACACGTTTACTAAACGCCAAAAAACTATCTTCATCAAACACATTATCCAATGACAACATTGGCATTTCATGACGTACTTGACCGAATGCCCCCAGCGGCTCAGCGCCGACGCGCTGGGTGGGGGAATCCGGCGTGATGAGCTCTGGATGTTGCGCCTCTAACTCGCGCAGCTCGCGCATCAGGCGGTCATATTCCGCATCCGGGACTTCCGGCGCGTCCATAACATGATAGAGATATTCATGATGGCGAAGCGTGGTTCGCAGTTCAGTGAGTTGTTGTTCGATTGAGTCCATATCGCACCATCAATGAGAAAAAACCCCCGACAGGCGGGGGTTGAGGAGGAGTTGAAGTAAGCGCGACTATTACGCGTTAGCTTCCTTAACTTCGCGGATGCGGTCCTGATACTCGCGCAGCTTCTGCGGAGTCATCATTCGACGCTGATCGTCGAGCACCACACCACCGACTTCGTCAGCGATGTGCTGAGCGGACTGCAGCATCAGCTTAAAGTTTTGCAGTTCGTCGCCGTAAGAAGGCACCTGCATAAAGATAGTGACGCCCGGGGTCACGAAATCACCGGTCATTTCCGGATCAAAGGTGCCGGGGTTAACCATGTTGGCCAGGCTGAACAGCGCCGGGCCGCTACCGTCAGGGCTTAGATGGCGATGGAAAATGTTCATATCACCAAACTTGAATCCTGCCTGTTGAATACTGTTGAGCAGCACGTCACCGTTAAGATGGCTGCCGTGATGCGCGGCCACGTTCATGATGATCACCGCTTCTTTACGCTGTGGTTTTTCAACAACCGGCTCAGGCTCTACAACGGGCTCTGGCTCAACGTGCGGGGCCGGAGCAGGCTGAGGCGCAGGCTGTACGTGAACAGGCTGCTGCGGTTGTTGTACCGGCTGAGCAGGCTGTTGCTGCACGGGCTGCTGCACCGGCTGCTGTTGAACCGGCTGTGGCGCAGCAGGCTGCTGATAAACAGGCTGTTGCGGCGGCTGGCGCACCGGTTCTTCCACAGGCTGCGGCGCTGGCTGGCGCGGCTGTGCAGAAGCATACGGCGGTTGATACTGGTGCTGCGAAGGACGAGGCGCTTCATGCTCCCCATGGCCTGCGCCGGGCGCAGTATTGACCCGATGAACACGAACTTCACCCACGCCGTCGTCATCGCTGCCGTCGATGTCATCTTCACTGTCATCGTCGTCACGACTGGACTTCATGCGCTTCAGTGGGCGATCGCGGAACATCGAGGAACGCTCTTTACGGCTGGTCCAGAAACCATGTACCAGTAAAGCGATTATGGCGATCGCGCCAACAATGATTAATATCAGACGCAAATCCTGCATCATTATATTCTCTGTTGTTCTAACACCTTGCCACCACGGCAAACATTTACTCACTAAGAGTATTTGCCGTTTACGTCAAGTGCAAGTGTGTGCAGAGCATTCACAGCATAAAGATGAAGGAAATCGTGCTTTTTGCTGGTTTTTCGAACATTTCCGAACTGGTCATTGCTCCGTAAGTGGATAATATAGGCGGGCAATTCCACTGGTTGTGTAAAAAGGAGTACAGCCTGGCTATGGTTTCAACATCTTCTTCTCCCCCGCGCAGCGGCGTCTGGTATTTTTCTCAGGGCTGGAAACTGGTCTCCCTGCCGGGGATTCGACGCTTCGTGATTCTGCCGCTGTTGATCAACATTATTCTGATGGGCGGCGCGTTCTGGTGGCTGTTCACAAAGCTGGAGAGCTGGATCCCGTCGCTGATGAGTTACGTGCCGGACTGGCTGCAGTGGCTTAACTACCTGCTCTGGCCGGTAGCGGTGATCTCCATGCTGCTGGTGTTTGGGTACTTCTTTTCGACGATTGCCAACTGGATAGCCGCGCCGTTTAACGGTCTGCTGGCGGAACAGCTTGAAGCGCGGCTTACCGGTGCGACGCCGCCGGACACGGGCGTGCTGGGGATCATGAAAGACCTGCCACGCATCATGAAGCGCGAGTGGCAGAAGTTTGCCTGGTACCTGCCCCGCGCGATTGTGCTGCTTATCCTCTACTTTGTGCCAGGCATCGGCCAGACGGTGGCGCCGGTGCTGTGGTTCCTGTTCAGCGCCTGGATGCTGGCCATCCAGTACTGCGACTATCCGTTCGATAACCACAAGGTGCCGTTTAAAGAGATGCGCACTGCCCTGCGCAGTCAGAAGGTCGCCAATATGCAGTTTGGCGCGCTGACCAGCCTGTTCACCATGATTCCCTTCCTGAATCTCTTCATCATGCCCGTCGCCGTCTGCGGCGCGACGGCGATGTGGGTCGACTGCTACCGTGCTAAGCACGCGTTATGGAAATAATGCAAAAATGTGTAAAGCAGGGGTGGCTTATGCCGCCCCTTATTCCATACTGATCCCCATTATTTCCTTGCAGTATATAGATATGCGAATTCCTTACTTCCCCCTACCTGCTCAACAGGTATGCTGGGTCGGTATCCCAATTTCATACAGTTAAGGACAGGCCATGAGTAAGATTTATGAAGACAACTCGCTGACTATCGGTCATACGCCCCTGGTTCGACTGAACCGTATCGGTAATGGACGCATTCTGGCGAAGGTCGAATCACGTAACCCGAGCTTCAGCGTAAAATGCCGTATCGGTGCAAACATGATTTGGGATGCTGAAAAACGTGGCGTACTGAAGCCTGGCGTTGAGCTGGTGGAACCGACCAGTGGTAACACCGGTATCGCTCTGGCCTATGTGGCTGCCGCACGCGGCTACAAGCTGACGCTGACTATGCCAGAAACCATGAGCATCGAGCGTCGTAAGCTGCTTAAAGCGCTGGGCGCGAACCTGGTGCTGACCGAAGGCGCGAAGGGCATGAAGGGCGCCATTCAGAAAGCTGAAGAGATTGTGGCCAGCGATCCGGCGAAATATCTGCTGCTGCAGCAGTTCAGCAACCCGGCTAACCCGGAAATTCACGAGAAGACCACCGGTCCGGAAATCTGGGAAGATACCGACGGCCAGGTTGACGTCTTTATCTCCGGCGTGGGTACCGGCGGTACGCTGACCGGCGTGTCACGCTATATTAAAGGCACAAAGGGTAAAAAAGACCTGATCACCGTTGCCGTTGAGCCAACTGACTCACCGGTTATCACCCAGGCACTGGCGGGTGAAG
Organism: Enterobacter cloacae complex sp. P16RS2; assembly: GCF_014982155.1. Lineage (NCBI taxonomy): Bacteria > Pseudomonadati > Pseudomonadota > Gammaproteobacteria > Enterobacterales > Enterobacteriaceae > Enterobacter > Enterobacter cloacae complex sp. P16RS2. The sequence goes on from NZ_JADCKW010000013.1 coordinate 10,721, forward strand.
AGCTTAAACCAGGCCCACATAAAATTCAGGGTATTGGCGCAGGCTTCATTCCGGGCAACCTGGATCTGAAGCTAATCGATAAAGTGGTGACTATCACTAACGAAGAAGCCATTTCTACCGCGCGTCGCCTGATGGATGAAGAAGGCATTCTGGCGGGTATCTCTTCCGGTGCGGCCGTTGCGGCAGCGCTCAAGCTGCAGGAAGACGAAGCCTTTACCAATAAGAATATTGTGGTTATCCTTCCTTCTTCGGGCGAGCGTTACTTGAGCACCGCACTGTTTGCCGATCTGTTTACCGAAAAAGAGCTGCAACAGTAGTGCCAGCATGTTAATAACGCGTAAAAAAGCACCTTTTCAGGTGCTTTTTTGTGGCCTGCTTCAAACTTTTGCCCCTCCTGGCATTGCTTCACCCCGTTGGGTCTGGTATTTAAACCAGCAATTATTTTGATGCGTGAAATTAATCGGTGAATGAAATAGCCTTGCTGAATCGATTTTATGATTTGGTTCAAGTCTTGCTTTCGCTGCATAATGTTTAATGACGATCGAAACGTCAGCGCTTACAATACAGGCTAAAGTTCAGTCGCCAGGCTAGACTTTAGTTCCACAACACTAAACCTATAAGTTGGGGAAATACAATGTTCCAGCAAGAAGTTACCATTACCGCTCCGAACGGTCTGCACACCCGCCCTGCTGCTCAGTTTGTTAAAGAAGCAAAAGGCTTCACTTCTGAAATCACTGTGACTTCCAACGGCAAAAGCGCGAGCGCAAAAAGCCTGTTCAAACTGCAGACTCTGGGCCTGACTCAGGGCACCGTTGTCACCATCTCTGCAGAAGGTGAAGACGAGCAGAAAGCAGTTGAGCATCTGGTAAAACTGATGGCTGAGCTCGAGTAAGTTTCCGGGTTCTTTTAAATATCAGTCACAAGTAAGGTAGGGTTATGATTTCAGGCATTTTAGCATCCCCGGGTATCGCTTTCGGCAAAGCACTGCTGCTGAAAGAAGACGAGATCGTCATCGACCGGAAAAAAATTTCTGCCGACAAGGTTGATCAGGAAGTTGAACGTTTTCTGAGCGGTCGTGCCAAGGCATCTGCGCAACTGGAAGCAATCAAAACTAAAGCTGGCGAAACTTTCGGTGAAGAAAAAGAAGCCATCTTCGAAGGGCACATCATGCTGCTCGAAGATGAGGAGCTGGAGCAGGAAATCATAGCCCTGATTAAAGATAAAGGCATGACGGCCGACGCGGCTGCGCATGAAGTTATTGAAGGTCAGGCAACTGCCCTGGAAGAACTGGATGATGAATACCTGAAAGAGCGTGCGGCTGACGTACGTGACATCGGTAAGCGCCTGCTGCGCAACATCCTGGGTCTGGCCATCATCGATCTGAGCGCGATTCAGGATGAAGTCATCCTGGTTGCCGCTGACCTCACCCCGTCTGAAACCGCACAGCTGAACCTGAAAAAGGTCCTCGGTTTCATCACCGACGCGGGTGGCCGTACCTCCCACACCTCTATCATGGCGCGCTCTCTGGAACTGCCTGCCATCGTGGGTACCGGTAGCGTCACCTCTCAGGTGAAAAACGGCGACTATCTGATTCTGGATGCCGTAAACAATCTGGTTTACGTCAACCCAACTAATGAAGAGATCGATAAACTGCGCGCGGTTCAGGAGCAGGTTGCGACTGAAAAAGCGGAACTTGCTAAGCTGAAAGACCTGCCAGCCATCACCCTGGACGGCCATCAGGTAGAAGTGTGCGCAAACATCGGTACCGTCCGCGACGTTGATGGCGCTGAGCGCAACGGTGCGGAAGGCGTAGGTCTCTATCGTACAGAATTCCTGTTCATGGACCGCGACGCGCTGCCAACAGAAGAAGAGCAGTTTGCTGCCTATAAAGCCGTGGCTGAAGCGTGTGGCTCTCAGGCGGTTATCGTCCGTACCATGGACATCGGTGGCGACAAAGAGCTGCCGTACATGAACTTCCCGAAAGAAGAGAACCCGTTCCTGGGCTGGCGTGCAATCCGTATCGCGATGGATCGTAAAGAGATCCTGCGTGACCAGGTTCGCGCGATCCTGCGTGCCTCTGCTTTCGGTAAACTGCGCATCATGTTCCCGATGATCATCTCTGTTGAAGAAGTGCGTGCACTGAAGAAAGAGATCGAAATCTACAAACAGGAACTGCGCGACGAAGGTAAAGCGTTTGACGAGTCAATCGAGATCGGCGTAATGGTGGAAACACCTGCGGCGGCGACCATTGCGCGTCATTTAGCCAAAGAAGTTGATTTCTTTAGTATCGGCACCAATGATTTAACGCAGTACACCCTGGCAGTTGACCGTGGTAATGATATGATTTCACATCTCTACCAGCCAATGTCACCGTCCGTACTGAACTTGATCAAGCAAGTTATTGATGCTTCTCATGCAGAAGGTAAATGGACTGGCATGTGTGGTGAGCTTGCAGGCGACGAACGTGCTACACTTCTGTTGCTGGGTATGGGTCTGGACGAATTCTCTATGAGCGCCATTTCCATCCCGCGCATTAAGAAGATTATCCGTAACACGAACTTCGAAGATGCGAAGGTGTTAGCAGAGCAGGCTCTTGCTCAACCGACAACGGACGAGTTAATGACGCTGGTTAACAAGTTCATTGAAGAAAAAACAATCTGCTAATCCACGAGATGCGGCCCAAATTACTGCTTAGGAGAAGATCATGGGTTTGTTCGATAAACTGAAATCTCTGGTTTCTGATGATAAGAAAGACTCCGGAACTATTGAGATTGTTGCTCCGCTCTCCGGCGAGATCGTCAACATCGAAGACGTGCCGGATGTAGTGTTTGCTGAGAAAATCGTTGGTGATGGCATTGCTATCAAACCAACTGGCAACAAAATGGTTGCTCCAGTTGACGGCACCATCGGTAAAATTTTTGAAACCAACCATGCGTTCTCTATCGAATCTGATAGCGGTATCGAACTGTTCGTTCACTTCGGTATCGACACCGTTGAACTGAAAGGCGAAGGCTTCAAACGTATCGCGGAAGAAGGCCAGCGTGTTAAAGTTGGCGACCCGGTAATTGAATTCGATCTGCCACTGTTGGAAGAAAAAGCCAAGTCTACCCTGACGCCGGTTGTTATCTCCAACATGGACGAAATCAAAGAACTGATCAAACTGTCTGGCAGCGTCACCGTGGGTGAAACCCCGGTTATCCGCATCAAGAAGTAATTCTTGCCGCACAGAAAAATGGCGCCTTCGGGCGCCATTTTTGTTTATGCCGGTAGGATAAGCTCGTCGTAGCCTTTCGACTGGGTATAGAGCATCACATCAGTCACCCGATCGCCGGCCATGCGAATGGCGTCGGCAACGGTTTTCCCCTCAACAATTCCGCTCACCAGTTCTGAACAGAACAGGTCGCCCGTCCCTTTCAGATCGGTTTCTACGCGCGGATGCGCGCTGACGGTCACGCCTTCATTCGTCACCAGCACTACGTGGATGTTTTCCGGGTCATCGGCCACCGGCGCGCTGGTGATCGCCACCCATTTCAGGCTGTCGGAGAGCAGTCCCTGCGCCGCAGCGATGGCGCTTTCCGGCGTACGGCACGGTTTGCCGCTTAACACTTCCAGCTCATAGACGTTTGGCGTGATCCCCTGCGCCAGCGGCAGCAGGTGTTCCCGATACGCCTGCGGGATCTCTGGCTTCACGTACATACCGCTGTCGATATCGCCGATAACCGGGTCGACCAGCACCAGCAGGTCAGGATGCTGCGCTTTGACCGCCTTCAGCCATTGAGACAGCAGGACGATCTGGCTGGCGCTGCCCATATAGCCGGTGGTGACCGCCTTAAGCTCGCGCAGGATCTCACGCTCTTCCAGTGCCTTAAGATAGCCGCTGAACCACTCGTCGGGGATCACTCCACCATAAAACGTGTCGTAGTGCGGCGTGTTGCTAAACAGTACCGTCGGCACGGCGGTAACGTTCAGCCTGTGGGTACGAATATTCGGTACCGCAATGCTGTTCCCCACGCTGCCGTAAACCACCTGCGACTGCACCGCGACAATATCGGTTTGCTGCGCTCGGGTATTATCCCGGAATAGAATCATCTCCATGACGCTTAAATCCCCGCCCCCTGCGAATAACTCTCTTCACCAAAGACGCCGGTAGACAGATAGCGATCGCCGCGATCGCAAATAATCGCCACCACTACCGCCCCCGGGTTTGCCTGCGCTACCCGAATCGCACCCGCTACCGCGCCGCCCGAGCTGACGCCGCAGAAGATACCTTCGCGCACGGCCAGCTCACGCATGGTATTTTCCGCCTCGCGCTGGTGAAGATCCAGCACCTGGTCCACAAGCTGCGCATTAAAGATGCCGGGCATATACTCCGCCGGCCAGCGGCGAATGCCCGGAATGCTGCTCCCCTCTTCCGGCTGGAGGCCAACGATGGTGACGGCTTTTTCCTGCTCGCGCAGAAAACGCGATACCCCGGTAATGGTGCCGGTGGTGCCCATGCTGGAGACAAAATGGGTGATACGCCCGTCGGTTTGCTGCCAGATTTCCGGGCCGGTGGTGGTGTAGTGCGCGTACGGGTTGTCCGGATTGTTGAACTGATCCAGCAGTTTACCTTCACCGCGCCCGGCCATCTCCAGCGCTAAGTCGCGTGCGCCTTCCATTCCCTGCTCTTTGGTCACCAGAATCAGCTCGGCCCCGTAGGCACGCATCGCGGCGCGGCGCTCCTGGCTCATGTTGTCCGGCATCAGCAGCTTCATGCGGTAGCCTTTCAGCGCCGCAATCATCGCCAGGGCGATACCGGTATTGCCGCTGGTGGCCTCTATCAGCACGTCGCCTGGCTTAATTTCTCCGCGTTTTTCGGCCTGGACAATCATCGACAGCGCCGCTCGGTCTTTCACCGACCCCGCCGGGTTGTTGCCTTCGAGTTTGACCCAGATTTCGCTGCCGTTGTCCGGCCCCATGCGCTGAAGTTTGACCAGAGGAGTGTTGCCGATGGTGTGTTCGAGTGTATTCACGATTTTTACTCAATAAAAAAGCCGGGGCGCGCGCAGCGATCCCGGCCTACAAGACGCAGTGATAACTGTAGGCCCGGTCAGCGCAGCGCCACCGGGCGATAAACATCCTAATAACCTATCAGGCTGACTCCGCCAGAGCAATATCCTCGCGCGTCTCGATGCGCTCCTTCCCGTGATAAATCCGGGCATGCTGCAGCCCGACAAACAGGCGCTCACCCCGGTGCGGCGGCACGTCGTCGCGCATGACCACGGTCAGCGGCTCGGTATACCAGCCCAGCGGCTGTACCACCAATTGGGTGTAGTGACCTTTAGGGCTAGCTTCCAGCACCTGCACCGGCAGCGGTGAATCCAGGCTGGTTCGGCGGCTCACGTCCACTTCCCACGGACGCAGGAACAGATCGACCGGCCCCTGATGCGCGGAGGTATAGCCCAGCGGCCAGCGGTGCGCGCCAACATGGAACTGTCCGCCGCGAATAGTACCCTGAAGACGGTTTACCTCGCCCATAAACTCCAGCACGAAGCGGGTCGCCGGCTCGCGCCAGAGCTGCTCCGGCTCGTCAACCTGCTCAATGTTGCCCTGGCTCATGACCACCACGCGATCCGCGACCTCCATCGCCTCTTCCTGGTCGTGGGTCACGAAGACGCTGGTGAATTTCAGCTCCTCATGCAGCTGACGCAGCCAGCGACGCAGCTCTTTACGCACCTGCGCATCCAGCGCGCCGAAGGGTTCATCCAGCAGCAGAATTTGCGGCTCAACGGCCAGCGCGCGCGCCAGCGCCACGCGCTGTTTCTGCCCGCCGGACAGCTGGGCCGGGAAACGGTCCGCCAGGTGAGCCAGCTGCACCATCTCCAGCAGTTTTGTCACTTTGGCCTTAATGGTTGCCGCATCCGGGCGCTCGCGACGCGGCAGCACGGTCAGGCCAAACGCGATGTTGTCGAACACGGTCATGTGGCGGAACAGCGCGTAATGCTGGAATACAAATCCTACTTTACGATCGCGGGCGTGCAGGCGGCTCACGTCGGTGCCGTGGAAGCGGATGTGCCCGCTGGTCTGATGCTCAAGCCCGGCGATAATACGCAGCAGCGTGGTTTTGCCCGAGCCGGACGGCCCCAGCAGCGCCACCATTTGTCCGGAAGGGATATCCAGCGAGATATCATTCAGCACCTGGGTGCGACCAAAAGACTTCTTAATATTGGCAATCTCAATGCTCATGATTTCCCTCCTGATGCTGACGTTTTTCCTGATTTTCTAAACGCCACTGCACCACACTCTTCAAAAACAGGGTCAAGATGGCCATCAGCGTCAGCAACGCTGCGGCAGTAAACGAGCCGATGGTGTTGTAGTCCTGCTGCAGCAGCTCAATCTGGAGCGGCAGCGACAGGGTTTCACCCCGGATGGAGCCGGAGACGACGGACACGGCACCAAACTCACCAATCGCGCGGGCGTTGGTCAGCACCACGCCGTAAAGCAGCGCCCAGCGGATATTTGGCAGCGTCACGCGACGGAACATCTGCCACCCAGACGCGCCCAGCAGCACCGCCGCTTCGTCTTCGTTGCTCCCCTGGCTTAACATCACCGGCACCAGCTCACGCACCACAAACGGACAGGTCACGAAGATGGTGACCAGCACCATGCCCGGCCAGGCAAACATGATCTGCAGGTTATGCTCATCCAGCCAGCCGCCCAACGGACCGTTGGAGCCGTAAAAGAGCAGGTACACCAGACCCGCCACCACCGGCGATACGGCGAAAGGAATGTCCAGCAGGGTCAGCAGCAGCTGACGTCCCGGGAAGTTAAAGCGGGTCACCAGCCAGGCCAGCAGGGTCCCGAACGCGAGGTTCACCGGCACGGTGATCAGCGCAATCAGCACGGTCAGCCAGATGGCATGCAGCATATCCGGGTTCGCCAGGTTTTCCAGCGCGGGCATAAGGCCCTTGCTGAACGCCTGAACGAAGATATAAATCGTCGGCACGACGAGAATGAGGGCGGAAACCAGTACGCCCGCCCCAATCAGAAACCATTTACCCCAGTTGATGCGGGGTGCATCGTATCGCTTCAATTGCGTAACTTCCGCCATCAGTGACCTACCACACGTCGACCAAAGCGACTTTGCAGAGTGTTAATCGAGTACAGCAGCAGCAGCGAGGCTGCCAGGATCACCGAGGCAATCGCGCTCGCCGCCGGATAATCAAACTCCTGCAAACGGATGAAAATCATCAGCGATGTGACTTCTGTTTTCCAGGCGATGTTCCCGGCGATAAAAATCACCGCGCCGAACTCACCGAGGCTGCGGGTAAACGACAGCGCGACGCCCGCCATCAGCGCCGGAGAGAGCTCCGGCAGAACCACCTTGCGGAAGCTCTGCCAACGCGTGGCGCCCAGCGTTTCCGCCGCTTCTTCGTATTCCGGACCCAACTCTTCCAGCACCGGTTGCACGGTACGGACCACAAACGGGATGCTGGTGAAGGCCATCGCCACCGCGATACCGAGCCAGGTGTAGGTCACTTTGATATCAAATTTCGCCAGCCACTCGCCGTACAGCCCGTTTACAGAGAAGAGCGACGCGAGGGTTAAGCCCGCCACCGCCGTCGGCAGCGCAAACGGCAGATCCATCAGGGCGTCAAGCAGCGTGCGGCCCGGGAAGCGATAGCGGGTTAAGATCCACGCCATCAGCAGGCCAAACACGCCGTTAAAAATGGAGGCAACAAACGCCGACAGCAGCGTCACCTTGTAGGCCGCCACCACCTGCGGGTTGGTGACCACGTCCCAGTACTGCGCCCAGCTCATCTGAGCAAGCTGCATCACCAGCGCGCTGAGCGGCAACAGCAGGATCAGGCAGACGAACAGCAGGCTTGTCCCGAGGCTTAAGGTAAAGCCCGGCAGCACGCGTTTTGTCGAAACTGCAAACATTACTTATGCCCCGCCGCCAGCAGTTTGTCTAACTCACCGCCGCTGGCAAAATGCGTTTTCATCACATCAGGCCAGGAGCCGAAATGATCTTCGACGCGGAACAAATCGGTCTGCGGGAACTTATCTTTCAGCTTGTTCATTACGTCCGGGTTGTTCACGCGGTAGTAGTAATCGGTAATGATGGTCTGCGCCTGCGGGCTGTACAGGTAGTTGAGATAGGCTTTTGCCGCTTTCTCGGTACCGTTTGCCTGCACGTTTTTATCCACCCACGCCACCGGGAACTCGGCCAGGATGTTGGTTTTCGGGATAACGACCTCGAAGCCCTGCGCTTCGTACTGTTTGCGGATGTTATTCACTTCCGATTCAAAGCTGATCAGCACGTCGCCGAGACCGCGCTCCGCGAAGGTCGTTGTCGCCCCGCGGCCGCCGGTATCAAACACTTCGACGTTTTTCAGGAACTGGGTCATGAACTGCTCGGTTTTGGCTTTATCATTACCGTCAGCCTTGTCGGCCGCGCCCCACGCGGCTAAATAGGTGTAGCGAGCGTTACCGGAGGTTTTTGGATTCGGGAAAATCAGCTTCACGTCGGAACGCACCAGGTCGCTCCAGTCGTGGATATTCTTCGGGTTGCCCTTACGCACCAGGAAGCCCATGGTGGAATAGAACGGGGAGCTGTTGTTCGGCAGACGACTCTGCCAGTCCGCCGGGATGAGCTTGCCTTTGTCATGCAGGATCTGCACGTCAGTCACCTGGTTGTAGGTCACCACATCCGCTTTCAGGCCCTGCAAAATCGCCAGCGCCTGCTTGGACGATCCGGCGTGGGACTGCTTGATGGTCAGCTTGTCGCCGTTATTGTCTTTCGCCCACTGCTGTTCAAACGGGGGATTAAGGGCGGCAAACAGCTCGCGGGAGACGTCATACGAACTGTTTAACAGTTCAGTCGCCTGCGCCTGTGCCACCAGCAGTAAACCTGCCAGCGCCAGAGTTCCTTTTTTCAGTACAGTAACGGCCATTGCGCACCCTTATAAATGTGATGACTATCTTATAGTCATAATATTTATAACGGGGATGAAAGGAGTAACGGTTTTATATACCGTTTGGTGATTTAGAAGCAGAAAAGGGAATAAGGGTGAGGCCTGATGCCTTCACCCCAGCCCTCTCCCGCAGGGAGAGGGAGAAAGGACATTACAGCGCCAGCAGACGCTCAACGGACGGCGCAAAGTAATAGCCGCCGGTCACCGGTTTGGTGAAGCGCAGCATGGCGTCGCGCTTGCCGTCGGTATCGCCGAACATGCTCAGCAGCTGCTGCTCGATGTTATAGAGGCGCGCGCAGTACGCGCAGAAGTAGAGGCCGTGCGTGCCGCTTGCCGTGCCGTAAGGCAGACTCTGGCGAACAATCTTCAGCCCTTTTCCGTCTTCTTTGAGATCAACGCGGGACAGGTGAGAGGTTACTGGACGGTCGTCGCCGTCGATCTCTTCGTTGGCTTCTTTAGTGCGGCCAATCATCATCTCCTGGTCGTGCACGCTCATGCGGTTAAGCTGCTTGAGGTTGTGCTCCCAGCGCTGCACGAACACGTAGCTGCCGCCCACGTCCACGCCGTCTTTGATCACCGCCACGTCGCGACGCGTCTCTTCACCCGCCGGGTTTTCGGTGCCGTCGACGAAGCCGCTCAGATCGCGCTCTTCTACCCAGCGGAAGCCGTGAACCTCTTCCTGCACCTCAATGCTGTCGCCAAAGGCCGCTACTGCCGCCTGGGCAACGGAAAAGTTCACGTCGTGACGCAGGGAGAGAATGTGGATCAGCACGTCGTACTGGGTTGCCGGAGCCAGGCCTTTGCCGTAAGGGATGAAGTCTTTCAGCTCTTCCGCCCCTTCGCCACCGCTCAGCTGACGCCAGACGTTATTGCCAAAGGCAACAACGGCGCCGAGGTGGGCTTCCGGGAATTTGGCCTGGAAGGTGGCCAGCTTATCAACAAACGCTTTACTGGCCGCACGCAGGGCATCCACGTCCCCTTTAACATTGGCTTCAATCCAAATCGCCGCGCGGCAATGTTCTGGCAAAATGCCACTCTGAACCTGAGACATCGCTCCTCCTGAAATAAAGATGCCACGTCAGCGTGGCATTGATGGCGGCTATTATACCCAGATTTCAGCGAGGCGGTTTGTTCAGGCGCAAATTACTGCTTCCAGAGTATTTTGCTCACTTTCCAGCTCTTGAGCGTGTCGTCAGACGGCATCAGACCTTCCGGACCGCTCCAGGTTCCGGTGAAGACATAGCTGATGTGCTGGCTGCCTTCAGCCTTACATTCCACCGCGACCTTGTCGTCAGACGGCACGCTGGTGCAGTTGCCAAAAGCCTGCTTATAAAGCTCGCTAAACGGCGTACCCACCTTTACACCGCTCGCCGTCGGAATATCTTCATCCATCACAGCGATACGGTTTACGGTGCCTTTGTCACCGTTAATCACCAGCGCAAGCTTGTCACCCTTCAGCGCTTCGTAATAGCGAACAATATTGCCATTCTCCGTTTTCATGCCGCTGCGCAGGCGGTAATCGCCGCTGAGCGCATCCTGAATAGCGTCCTGATCCAGCGCCGTCGCGGCGGTAATTTTCCCCACGCCCTGCTCGGTCACTTCCGTTGATGAGCCAAACCAGTTCCACGGATACGCGGCGGACCAGTTAATGGAGGAGAGCGTCGAACAGCCGGTCAACGCCAGCGGGAGAGCGCATAAAAGTAAACGCAGCGATTTCATTGAAACGTCCTTTCTTGTTAAATCAACGCTTGTTGGAGTGCGACATCGGCAAAAAGTGCCGGATTAATCATCCTGATGCGCAAAACAGGCGCGAAGACGCGGGTTGGTCAGCAGCCACAGCAGGGCCACAATATCGGCAACCACCAGCGCAACGCCGGTACCCGTCAGCGGTTCACCGTACCACCAGAGTACCGGCTGCCAGAAGAGCAGCGCAATCTGGGCGAGGATCAGCAGCCAGCGAAGCGCGCCCCAAAAGCGTGGTATCAAATGCCGCCGTCCGCTGCATAAAAAAGCGACCACCGCCGGTATGCCCGGCAGCAAGCCGAGCCAGAAGGCGTCATGATCGGGATAAAAGAGATTCAGCAGCGTGTCGCCCTGCCCGCGCGACGCGGCGGCCATCACAAACAGCACCCAGGTTCGGGCCTGAAGCAGCAGAACGCACCAGAATAAAAAGGGCAGCCTGACGCGGCCCTGCGCGTCAAAGTCTGCCGGATGGATCTCAGTACTCTTCATCTTCGATCAGACGCTTTCCTAAACTCAGCACGTCAGAATGCTCGTAGCCCAGACGCTCATACATGCCCAGCACCACGTCGTTATCTTCCCGCACCATGATCTGGATTTTCGGGCAGCCACGGGCGATCAGCTTCTTCTCGAGCCGGTTCAGCAGCGCATTGGCGATGCCGCGGCCACGGTATTCGGGGTGGACGCCCAGATAATAGGCCGAGCCGCGGTGGCCGTCATAACCGCCCATGACCGTCCCCACAACCTCGCCGTTGACTTCCGCGACCAGAAACAGACTGACGTCGTGATTCACCTTACGTTCGATATCCATTTCCGGATCGTTCCACGGACGCAGCAGATCGCAGCGCTCCCAAAGGGTGATCACCTCTTCGAAATCTTCCTGGCGAAAAACGCGTATCTCCATGGTATTAACCGCCTTTTCGGGTTTAAAAACAGTGATTATGGCGCGAAGCTCGCCTTTCGCCAATAACCGGGGAAAATCTCGCCAAAATTTGGCATAATGTCACTTTGTCACGTATTGAAATGAAAAGTAAAACAATTCTCAACATGGACTGTCGTAACTGGAAACACGATACGATATAACACCAGGACCCCATTTTTTAGTATTCAGGCCGCATGAGCACATTCAAACCATTAAAAGCACTCACATCGCGTCGTCAGGTTCTCAAAGCGGGGCTGGCGGCCTTAACGTTAACGGGCATCGCAAAGCAGGCTCATGCGAAAGACGAGAGCACGCTCAAAACCAGTAACGGACACAGCAAACCGAAAACCAAAAAGCCGGGCGCGAAGCGCCTGGTGATGCTCGACCCGGGCCACGGCGGTATTGATACCGGCGCCATCGGCAAAAACGGGTCAAAAGAAAAACACGTCGTGCTGGCAATTGCAAAAAATGTGCGCGCAATTTTACGCAGCAACGGCATTGACGCCCGTTTGACGCGCTCTGGCGACACCTTTATTCCGCTGTATGACCGCGTAGAGATCGCCCACCAGCACGGTGCGGATCTGTTTATGTCGATCCACGCCGACGGCTTTACCAACCCTTCCGCGGCCGGCGCCTCGGTGTTTGCGCTTTCCAACCGTGGCGCCAGTAGCGCCATGGCAAAATACCTCTCCGACCGCGAAAACCGCGCGGATGAAGTCGCCGGGAAAAAAGCCACTGACAAAGATCACCTGCTACAGCAGGTGCTGTTCGACCTCGTGCAGACGGATACGATCAAAAACAGCCTGACGCTCGGCTCGCATATTCTGAAGAAGATTAAGCCGGTGCATCGTCTGCACAGCAAAGGCACCGAGCAGGCGGCGTTCGTGGTCCTGAAATCGCCGTCCATCCCGTCCGTGCTGGTGGAAACGTCCTTTATTACCAACCCGGAAGAAGAGCGGCTCCTCGGCACCACGGCGTTTCGTCAGAAGATCGCCAACGCCATCGCCTCCGGCATTATCAGTTACTTCAACTGGTTCGATAACCAAAAAGCGCACTCCAGGAAACGTTGATGAAACCCGATGCTCAACTGGTAAAAACCTTCCTGCTGCAGCTGCAGGATGAGATCTGCCAGAAACTGGCCGCCGCAGACGGCGGTGAATTTCAGGAAGATAACTGGCAGCGTGAGGCCGGTGGCGGCGGGCGCAGCCGGGTTCTGCGTAACGGCGGCATCTTCGAACAGGCAGGCGTGAATTTTTCCCACGTTCACGGCGACGCCATGCCCGCGTCTGCGACGGCGCATCGTCCTGAGCTGGCGGGCCGCAGCTTCGAGGCGATGGGCGTTTCGCTGGTAGTGCACCCGCACAACCCGTTCGTGCCCACCAGCCACGCCAACGTGCGCTTTTTCATTGCGGAAAAACCGGGCGCCGACCCTGTCTGGTGGTTCGGCGGCGGTTTCGATTTAACGCCCTACTACGGCTTCGAAGAGGATGCCGTGCACTGGCACACCACCGCGCGGGACCTTTGCCTGCCGTTTGGCGAAGACGTCTACCCGAAATTCAAAAAGTGGTGCGATGACTACTTTTACCTGAAGCACCGCGACGAGCAGCGCGGCATCGGCGGGCTGTTCTTTGACGATCTCAACGCGCCTGATTTTGATACCGCGTTCAGCTTTATGCGCGCGGTAGGCGAAGGCTACACCGACGCCTATCTGCCGATTGTCGAGCGTCGTAAAAATACCGATTACGGCGTGCGCGAGCGCGAGTTCCAGCTTTACCGCCGCGGGCGCTACGTGGAGTTCAACCTGGTATGGGATCGCGGGACGCTGTTCGGCCTGCAGACCGGCGGGCGCACGGAGTCGATTCTGATGTCGATGCCGCCGCTGGTGCGCTGGGAGTACTGTTACGAACCAAAAGAAGGCAGCCCGGAGGCTGCCTTGCGTGAGTTTATTCAGGTTCGGGACTGGGTGTAACCCTCCCCTCACCCCGGCCCTCTCCCTTTGGGAGAGGGTTAGGTGAGGGTAAAAATTACAGCGGCTGCGTCTGCGCCTCAACCACCGCCAGCGCCACCATATTCACGATACGGCGCACGGAGGCAATCGGCGTTAACACATGCACCGGTTTCGCCACGCCCATCAGTACCGGCCCTACGGTCACCCCTTCAGAGCTGGAGACGCGCAGCAGGTTATAGCTGATACGCGCCGCTTCCACGTTCGGCATAATCAGTATGTTGGCCGATCCCTTCAGCGGGCTGTCCGGCATACGTTCGTTACGGATGCTTTCCACCAGCGCGGCATCGCCGTGCATTTCCCCGTCAATCATCAGCTCCGGCGCACGCTCGCGCACCAGCTCCAGCGTCTGACGCATTTTGCAGGCCGCCGCGGATTTAGACGAACCAAAGTTAGAGTGCGACAGCAGCGCCACCTTCGGCTCGATACCAAAGCGACGCACGGTCTCGGCGGCCATCACGGTGATCTCCGCCAGCTCGTCCGGGGTCGGATCGTCGTTAACGTAAGTATCCGCAATAAAAGTGTTGCCGCTTGGCAGCAGCAGCGCGTTCATCGCCCCGGCGGTATGGACGCCGTCGCGATAGCCGAAAATCTCCTGCACCACGCTAAAGTGCTCGTGGTAGTCGCCGATGGTGCCGCAGATCAGCGCATCCGCCTCGCCGCGATGAACCATGATCGAGCCGATCACCGTCGTGTTGCTGATGACGGCTTTCTGCGCCTGCTCCTGGGTGATCCCCCGGCGCTTCATGATCGCGTAGTATTCGCTCCAGTACTCTTTGAAGCGCGGATCGGATTCGTTGTTAACGATCTCGAAGTCGACGCCCGGCTTAATCTGCAGGCCCAGCTTCTGGATACGCATCTCAATCACGCTCGGACGACCAATCAGGATCGGTTTCGCCAGGCCTAAGGTGATCAGCTCCTGGGTGGCGTGCAGCACGCGCGCCTCTTCCCCTTCCGCCAGCACCACGCGCTTCGCGTCGGCGCGCGCCTGAGAGAAGATCGGCTTCATGAAGAGGTTCGTTTTATAGACGAACTCGGTGAGCTTATCGATGTACGCGTCGAAATCGTGGATCGGACGCGTCGCCACGCCGGAGTCCATCGCCGCTTTGGCAACGGCTGGCGCAATTTTAACAATCAGACGCGGGTCGAACGGTTTTGGAATGATGTAGTCCGGGCCGAAGCTCAGATCCTGATCGCCATACGCAGACGCAACCACTTCGCTCTGCTCGGCGTGCGCCAGCTCCGCGATGGCGTGAACGGCGGCAAGCTTCATCTCTTCGTTGATCGCCGTTGCGCCGACGTCCAGCGCGCCGCGGAAGATGAACGGGAAGCAGAGCACGTTGTTGACCTGGTTCGGGTAGTCCGAACGGCCGGTACAGATAATGGCGTCTTCACGCACCGCTTTCGCCAGCGGCGGCAGGATTTCCGGCTCAGGGTTCGCCAGGGCCAGGATCATTGGCGCACGCGCCATCTTCTTCACCATCTCCTGGGTCAGTACTTTCGGACCGGAGCAGCCGAGGAAGATATCTGCGCCGTCAATCACGTCGTCCAGGGTGCGTTTACCGTCGTCGTCGACCGCGTACGCCGCTTTGGTTTCCGCCATGTTCGGCTCGCGGTCTTTATAGATAACGCCCTTGGAGTCGCAGACCACAATGTTGTGTTTCTGCATACCCAGCGCCACCAGCAGGTTCATACAGGCGATGGCCGCGGCGCCTGCGCCAGAGACCACCATGCGCACGTCGGAGAGATTTTTCTCTACCACGCGCAGGCCGTTGAGAATCGCGGCGGTGCTGATAATCGCGGTCCCGTGCTGGTCATCGTGGAACACGGGAATGTTCATACGCTCGCGCAGCTTCTGCTCGATATAGAAACATTCCGGCGCTTTGATGTCTTCCAGGTTGATCCCGCCGAAGGTCGGCTCCAGCGCGGCCACCACGTTGATGAATTTGTCAGGATCGAGTTCATCCACCTCTATATCGAACACGTCGATACCGGCGAATTTCTTGAACAGTACCCCCTTCCCTTCCATCACCGGCTTACCGGCCAGCGCGCCGATGTTGCCCAGCCCCAGCACCGCCGTGCCGTTAGAGATCACGGCGACAAGGTTGCCACGCGCGGTGTATTTGTAGGCCGCCAGCGGGTCTTTTTCGATTTCCAGACACGGTGCAGCCACGCCCGGCGAATAGGCCAGCGCCAGATCGCGCTGGGTTGCCAGCGGCTTGGTTGGGGAGACCTGGATTTTCCCCGGGACAGGAAACTCGTGAAAATCGAGGGCACTCTGTTTCAACTGCTCATCCATCTTATTTTTCCTTTCACGTATCGGTCAAAAGGGTGACGTAAGCGATCCTGATGCACACCCTGGTGTGCCGCCTAGTATCGCCTCAGGCCGCCTCCTAAACTTTGAAGGCAGCCAAACTCTCACCATCACACATTAAAAATTGTTATCAATTTATAACAGCCATGTTACCCGTCTCAAAAGCAATGCCTCCCCCGTCTGCTATGCTTTTTTGTTAAGTCCATCATGATTTTTTCAGAAGTGTGAACTAACGCACTCATCTAACTCTTTTATTTCCAAGGAGTAATTATTTATGAACCAGCTAGACGGCATCAAAAAATTCACCACCGTGGTTGCAGACAGCGGCGATATCGAGTCGATTCGCCACTATCAGCCGGAGGACGCGACCACCAACCCTTCGCTACTGCTCAAAGCGGCAGGGCTTGCCCATTTTAGCCATCTGATTGATGACGCCATTGCCTACGGTAAACAGCGCGGGAAAACGCAGGAGCAGCAGGTCGCCGAAGCCAGCGATAAGCTGGCGGTTAATTTTGGTGCGGAAATTCTTAAAAGCATCCCGGGCCGCGTCTCGACCGAAGTCGACGCCCGCCTCTCGTTCGATAAAGAAAAGAGCATTAATAAGGCGCGTCGCCTGGTGGAACTTTACGAGGAGCAGGGGATCGATAAATCACGCATTCTGATCAAGCTGGCCTCCACCTGGGAAGGCATCCGCGCGGCAGAGGTGCTGGAGAAAGAAGGCATCCACTGCAACCTGACGCTGCTGTTCTCGTTTGCCCAGGCGCGCGCCTGCGCAGAGGCGGGTGTGTTCCTCGTCTCGCCGTTTGTCGGGCGCATCTACGACTGGTATCAGGCGAAACAGCCGATGGATCCGTACGTGGTGGATGAGGATCCGGGCGTGAAATCGGTCCGTAATATCTACGACTACTACAAACAGCACCGCTACGAAACCATCGTGATGGGGGCCAGCTTCCGCCGTACCGAGCAGATCCTCGCCCTGGCAGGCTGCGACCGTCTGACCATCTCCCCTAACCTGCTTCAGGAGCTACAGGACAAAGAAGAAACGGTGATCCGCAAGCTGGTGCCGACCTCCACCGTTCTGCCAAAACCGAAAGCCATGACCGAAGCGGAATTCCGCTGGGAGCACAATCAGGACGCCATGGCCGTGGAAAAACTGGCGGACGGCATCCGCCAGTTCGCCGTCGACCAGCGCAAACTTGAAGACCTTCTCGCCGCCAAACTTTAACCTTGCCACGGAGTGAACTATGTCCCGTAAAGAGCTAGCCAATGCCATTCGCGCCCTCAGCATGGATGCCGTGCAAAAAGCCAATTCCGGCCACCCCGGCGCGCCGATGGGCATGGCTGATATTGCCGAAGTGCTGTGGAACGACTTTCTGAAGCACAACCCCAATGACCCGACCTGGTACGATCGCGACCGCTTTATTCTCTCCAACGGTCACGCCTCAATGCTGCTCTACAGCCTGCTGCACCTTTCCGGTTACGATCTGCCGCTTGAGGAGCTGAAAAACTTCCGCCAGCTGCACTCCAAAACGCCGGGGCACCCTGAGATTGGCTATACGCCAGGGGTGGAGACCACCACCGGGCCGCTCGGTCAGGGGCTGGCCAATGCGGTTGGGCTGGCAATTGCCGAACGCACGCTGGCGGCGCAGTTTAACCAGCCGGACCACGAAATTGTCGACCACTATACCTACGTGTTTATGGGTGACGGCTGCCTGATGGAGGGGATTTCCCATGAGGTCTGCTCCCTGGCGGGCACGCTGGGGCTCGGCAAGCTGATTGGCTTCTACGATCACAACGGCATCTCCATCGACGGGGAGACCGAAGGCTGGTTTACCGACGACACGGCAAAACGCTTTGAAGCCTATCACTGGCACGTGGTGCACGAGATCGATGGCCACGACCCTGAGGCGGTGAAAAAAGCGATTCAGGAAGCGCAGAGCGTGAAGGATAAACCGTCCCTGATTATCTGCCGCACGGTCATCGGCTTCGGCTCGCCGAACAAGGCGGGCAAAGAGGAGTCGCACGGCGCGGCGCTGGGCGAGGAGGAAGTCGCGCTGACCCGGCAAAAGCTGGGCTGGAAATATCCGCCGTTTGAGATCCCGAAAGAGATCTACAGAGCCTGGGATGCCCGTGAGGCGGGTGAAAAGGCCCAGCAGGCCTGGAACGAGAAGTTTACCGCCTACAAAAAAGCGCACCCGGATCTCGCTGCCGAGTTTTCCCGCCGCATGAGCGGCGGCCTGCCGGAGGACTGGGACGATAAAACCCAGGCGCTGATTGAAAACCTGCAGTCCAACCCGGCGAAAATCGCCACCCGCAAGGCGTCGCAAAATACCCTGAACGCAATCGGCCCTCTTCTGCCCGAACTGCTCGGCGGCTCGGCGGACCTGGCACCGAGTAACCTGACCATCTGGTCGGGCTCAAAATCGCTGAAAGAGGACATCGCCGGGAACTACATCCACTACGGCGTGCGCGAGTTCGGGATGACCGCCATTGCCAACGGCATCGCCCATCACGGCGGGTTTGTGCCGTATACCGCCACCTTCCTGATGTTTGTCGAGTACGCCCGTAACGCGGCGCGCATGGCGGCCTTAATGAAGGCGCGGCAGATTATGGTCTACACCCACGACTCCATCGGGCTCGGGGAAGACGGGCCTACGCACCAGGCTGTGGAACAGCTGGCAAGCCTGCGTCTGACGCCGAACTTCAGCACCTGGCGTCCGTGCGATCAGGTCGAAGCGGCGGTGGGCTGGAAGCTGGCGGTAGAACGCCACAATGGCCCAACGGCACTGATTCTGTCACGCCAGAACCTGTCGCAGATTGAGCGAACCCCGGAGCAGGTGAAGAACATCGCCCGCGGCGGCTACATCCTGAAGGACAGCGGCGGCAAGCCGGACGTGATCCTGATTGCGACCGGCTCCGAGGTGGAAATTACGGTGAAAGCGGCGGAGAAACTGACTGCCGAAGGACACGCGGTGCGCGTGGTGTCCCTGCCCTCAACGGATATTTTTGATGCCCAGGACGAGGCGTACCGTGAATCGGTCCTGCCGTCCAGCGTCGCGGCTCGCGTAGCGGTGGAAGCCGGTATTGCCGACTACTGGTACAAGTATGTCGGGCTCAAAGGGGCGATTGTTGGCATGCGGGGTTACGGTGAATCCGCCCCTGCCGATAAGCTGTTCCCGTACTTCGGCTTTACCGTTGAGAACGTGGTGGAGAAGGCGCTGAGCGTGATCTAGTGCGGTCTGCGTTGCCGGGGGGCGGCTACGCCTTACCCGGCATAAAACTAGCGCGTGATCCATAGCGTGGGCCAGGCATCTGGCCCGTTCCAGTTGTCGCAGCTGGGCTCCTCGGCGTAGCGCACCAGGCGGAAGCGCTGGCCGTCAAAACGCCAGCGCGTCTGGATCCCGCAATCACCCAAACCGCGCCCCAGCGCGAGCGTTGTCAGCTCGCGCGTCTTTTCATCGAAGCTGGCGTTCATCAACTCCATTTCGCTCCCGTCGCCTGACGGCGTAAACGGCAGACGCAGCCTGACGCTGCGCGCGGTGAACGGTTTTTTACGCGATACCAGCCACGCCAGATCGACCGTGTTATAGGCCCCCGCCTCGCAGCTAACGATCAGCAGCGCTTTGTCATCGGTTAACGCGGTGACGCGCACTTCCCGGCGGTTAGGATCCAGCGAGCACTGGCTGGTGTTCATCCGCCCGGTGCCATAATCCAGCAGATCGTTCAGTTCGGCGTGGGAGAGCGGCGTCGGTGTCGGGTTGACGACCGCCACCTTTTTAAGGGCTGGAGCAGGCGGAACGCTTAACGGCGGATCGTCACCTTTCTTGATCCACGCGGTTTCGCTGCCGACGCGCTTTTGCTGCGCATCAATGAACAGCAGCGCGGCTTT
The DNA here is from genome assembly GCF_014982155.1 of Enterobacter cloacae complex sp. P16RS2. Lineage (NCBI taxonomy): Bacteria > Pseudomonadati > Pseudomonadota > Gammaproteobacteria > Enterobacterales > Enterobacteriaceae > Enterobacter > Enterobacter cloacae complex sp. P16RS2. The sequence continues at coordinate 30,548 of NZ_JADCKW010000013.1, forward strand.
CAGACCGCTCAGTGAAATAACCTGCTTACCGTCGCGCAGGGTCAGGGCCTTCCCTTCCTGGATGTTTTTCAGAAAGGCGGTGATGGTAGCCGCATCGTCCGTTTTAAGATGCCAGGGCGTGAGCTGCCAGCGCTGTTTGTCCAGCTTCAGGGGAACGTTATCCAGCAGCAGCCGGGGGGCAATCTCTGGCTCTTTGACCGAGGGCGCATCAAGACCGCCGAGATCGATACGCAGCGTGGCGTCCGTTTTCGCCCCGGCGCTACGGGTGAGCGTCATGACCAGACCACGGTGTTCACCGGTATTGCGTGCGAGGCAAAAATTCTGGTTATTGCAGGTTACCTGCCAGTCGGAGAAGGCTTGCTGGGCAGGTGCAGCCCGCACCTGCGGCGCGAGGAGCACACAAAACAGGTAAAACAAAAAGACGCTGTAGCGCATGAATGACACAATCCCGGAACGAAAACGCTTAACTGGGCAGTATCTTCGTGCTCCCGCCGGGGTTGCTCAATCGGATTTATCAGATATACCCGAAAAACAGGCTATATCCGTTCGAAAGTGGTGTTCATTAGCCCGGTTGTCTGTAAATACTGCAGTAATATCACCGCTTTACCATCCCTGATTTCGCCTGAACGCATCATCTCCAGCGCCCGGGCAAAAGGAAGCTCCAGCACTTCGATATCTTCATCCTCCACGCCACCGCCGCGGTGAGTGCGCTGCGCGTCGCTGTATTCCGCGATGAAGAAATGCACAATTTCCGTTACGCCGCCCGGCGACATAAACAGCTCGAAGACCTTTTTGACCTCGCCCACTTCGAAGCCGGTTTCTTCCACGGCCTCTTTGCGGATACAAACTTCCGGCTCATCATCATCGAGCAGGCCCGCGCAGGTTTCAATCAGACGTCCGTCAGGGTTGCCATTAACCCATGTCGCCACCCTGAACTGACGGATCAACACCACGCTCTGCTTTTCACGGTTATAGAGCAGAATGGTTGCCCCGTTGCCGCGGTCGTAGACCTCTCGTTTGTGGCGTATCACCTCACCGTTGTTACGCGTAAGGTCATAGGTGATGTTACGCAGAACAAAGTAGTTTTCAGAGAGAATTTTGTCTTTGATAACGTCAATTTTCAGAGTCATACGGGCTCCACAACACAATGAGTCGTCCTATACTACGCCGTGAATCCCGCTTTGTCGCCCGCCGGTTTAATGATGTTTTGGCGCGTTAACTCCAAGCCAGTCGAGTATCCCCTGCGCCGCATGACGTCCTTCCGCCATGGCGGTCACCACAAGATCCGCACCGCGTACCGCATCGCCTCCGGCGAAGATCTGTGGGTTAGTCGTCTGATAACGGTAGCGGCTCTCAACCGAAGCAACGATCCGCCCCCGGTCATCCGTTTCGACACCCTGCGCCTGCAGCCACGGCATCGCATGCGGGTTAAAACCAAACGCCATGATGACCGCATCTGCCGCCATCACGAACTCGCTGCCCGCTACCGGAACCGGTCGACGCCGTCCCTGCGCGTCCGGTTCACCGAGCTCGGTACGTAGCATCCGGATACCGTTGACCTTACCGTTCGGATCCAGCGTCAGCTCAACCGGCTGAACGTTAAATTCAAACGCCGAGCCCTCTTCTCGGGCATTCTTCACCTCTTTCTTCGAGCCCGGCATATTGGCCTCATCCCGACGATAGGCGCAGGTTACCTTCGCCGCGCCGTGGCGTAACGCGGTGCGGACGCAGTCCATCGCGGTATCGCCGCCGCCAAGCACCACCACGTTTAAGCCATGGGTGTCGATGAACGGTTCGCTGGCCGTCGCCTCCAGCCCCATAACGTGCCGCGTGTTGCCCACCAGGAAAGGCAGCGCGTCATAGACCCCAGGCGCGTCCTCGTGCGGGATACCCGCCTTCATCGAGCGGTAGGTTCCCACGCCAATAAACAGGGCGTCGTAATCCTGCTTTAACTGCGACATCGACACGTCCTGACCCACCTCGCAGTTCAGCTCGAAGCGGATCCCCATCGCGGTAAATATCTCTCTGCGCCGCGCGAGCAGCGATTTGTCCAGCTTGAATGCCGGGATGCCAAAGGTCAGCAATCCGCCAATTTCCGGATGCCGGTCATAGACCGTCACACTCGCTCCGCTGCGCGCCAGCACGTCGGCGCACGCCAGCCCGGCGGGCCCGGCGCCGACGATCGCGACACGTTTACCTGTCGGCGTGACGGCGGACATATCCGGCCGCCAGCCCATCGCCAGCGCCCGATCGGAGATATAGCGCTCGATGTTACCGATGGTCACGGATCCCGCCTCTTCACGTATTGTGCAGGTACCCTCGCATAATCGGTCCTGCGGACAGACGCGGCCGGTAATTTCAGGTAAACAGTTGGTCTGATGAGAAAGCTCGACCGCGCCGGCGATATCCCCCGCGTTGAGGCGCTCGATCCACTGCGGGATGTGGTTATGCAGCGGGCAGGTCCATTCGCAAATGCTGTGCTCGCCGCATTTCAGGCAGCGCGACGCCTCGCGGGCGGCCTGTTCGGCCCGAAACGGCAGGTAAATTTCGTTAAAATGGCCCACGCGCTCTGCGGCAGCGAGTTTATCGGGCTCGCCGCGTGGCGGGGTTGTTTGCATCTGCTGCAGTTTGGTGCGCGAAGCGTCTTCTCTGACGGCCTCCGCATGCCAGGGCTGCGCCTCCAGGCAGGCCGTGCGCTGGCGGCGCGATTTCGCCAGATTATCAAGGACAGCAGGCGTCGCGAGGGAGAGAACGTCTGCCGGGCAATTTTCGATACAGGCCGGGCCGCGTGGCCGCGTCAGACAGAGATCGCATTTATTCGCCGAGGCCTTCACGCCGCCGCTGTCGAGCGGGGTGACGATAATCTCCATCGTGCCAAACGGGCAGGCCACCGCGCAGGCCTTACAGCCGATGCATTTTTGTTGATTCACCTGTACGCTGTCATCGCATTTGCTGATGGCGCCGTTCGGACAGCTTTGCGCGCAGGGCGCATTTTCACAGTGATGGCAGGTGACGGGGCTACTCTTCTCGCCGGACCTCAGGACCGTAATGCGGGGGTGAAAATGGCGCTCGCTCAGGACGTGCTGCTCATCGTTGTGCGCCATCACGCAGGCCACTTCGCAGGCGCGACACCCGATGCACTGCTGGCTGTTAGCCATAATAAAACGATTCATAACCACACCTGTTTTTGGTTCAATAACCTTATTCTTTATATGAATATGGTATTTACGCATCACGGCGCGATCGGGCAATGTTCAAATGCCCGGAATGCCGAATTATTTACAGTGAACCTGTAGCAGATCAATTTTATTCAGAGAGCCGTTCTGTGACCGTCAAACGACCCGTTTCCGGAAGCCTTGCCCGGGCTTTCTTTTCGATAATTGCCTTATCCGTGCTGACCAGCACCGTCGCGCTGCTGACGCTTGCCAGCAGCCAGCGTGACGCCGAAGCCATTAATATCGCGGGTTCACTGCGCATGCAGAGCTATCGTCTGGGCTACGAGATGCAGCGCAACAGCCCTGCCCTTGCCGCGCATCGCGACAGCTGGCAACGGACGCTGAGCGCGCCTGCCCTGCAGAAGCTGAACCGCTGGTACGTCCCGGACAATGTTAAAGCGCGCTACCAGCAGCTGCACGTGGCCTGGCTGGAGATGGATGCGCGCATCGCCCGCGGCGACAGCGCGTGGTATCAAACCCACATTGAGGATTTTGTCGGCCGCATTGATGCCTTTGTGCTCGCCCTCCAGCACTACACCGAACATAAAATTCAGACGGTGACCCTGCTCTCGCTGGCGGGTGCCCTCGGGATCCTGCTCCTGACGCTATTTACCCTGCGACGCATCCGTCGCCAGGTGGTGTTGCCGCTTAACAATCTGGTGGCGGCCAGCGAACGGGTTGAGCGAGGGGAATTTGCAACCCCGGCGCCCGATACCGCCCTGCCGAACGAGCTGGGCCAACTCTCCCGCGCCTTCAACCACATGTCCGCCGAGCTGGCTACGCTCTACCGTTCGCTCGAAGCCTCGGTCGCGGAAAAGACGCGGCATTTGCATGAAGCCCACCAGCAGCTCGACATGCTGTTCAAATGCTCTCAGGCGCTGAATACCGGCCAGATAGACAGCCACTGCTTCCGGCATATCCTGCAGATAGTCCATGACTATACGCAGATGAATTATCTCGAACTGCGCACCAGCGACGACTGGCGGCTGTCTGAAGGGACGGAGTCACATGGCATTCCTCTGCAGCACCTGCCGGTACTGATGCAGGACACCCTTTATGGCGAGCTGCGCTGGCAAAGCGAGACGGACAGCGTTCCCCTTCCGCTGATGAGAAGCGTGGCGACCATGCTCGGGCGCGGGCTGTACTTTAACCAGGCGCAAAAACATTACCAGCAGCTGCTGCTGATGGAAGAGCGCGCCACCATTGCCCGCGAGCTGCACGATTCGCTGGCGCAGGTCCTGTCGTATCTGCGCATTCAGCTTGCGCTGCTCAAACGCGCAGTGCCCGAGGAAAATATCCCGGCGCAGACCATCATCACCGACTTCTCCCGCGAGCTGAACAATGCCTGGCAGCAGCTTCGCGAGCTGCTCACCACCTTCCGCCTGACGCTGAACCACGCGAACTTACCCGCGGCGCTGCAGGAGTCTCTCGACGTCCTTCAGAGCCAGACGCAGGCGAAGCTGCATCTCGACTGCCGTCTCTCCTCGCTGGCGCTGGATGCGCAAAAGCAGGTGCATTTGCTGCAGATCGTGCGTGAGGCCGTGCTGAACGCCATTAAGCACGCGCAGGCCAGCGAGATCACCGTCAGCTGCGTGACCGCCGTGGACGGTACGCACAGCGTCAGCATTCGTGACAACGGCATCGGGATTGGCGAAGCCAGCGAGCCGCCGGGACACTACGGCCTGAACATTATGCGCGAACGCGCGCAGCGGCTCGGCGGGATGCTGCACTTCTCGCAGCCGCAAAACGGCGGCACGCTGGTCAACGTGACGTTCCCGGCGCCCGCGCCGTTAACGGGTAAATAACGGTAAAGGAGGACGCGCGGGAAAAAGCGCATGATAATTTACATTATCTCCTTTATTTCTCCACGTTTGGCCTGGGCCTTACCGCTAAAGTTATGCGGGCAATAAACAATAATGACGTGCAGCAAAACGAGGTCACTCTTTCATGGCGAATTTTTTCATCGATCGCCCCATTTTTGCCTGGGTGCTTGCCATCCTGTTGTGTCTGACAGGTGTCCTGGCGATTACTTCACTGCCTGTTGAGCAATACCCCGATCTGGCACCGCCTAACGTGCGCGTAACGGCAAACTACCCCGGCGCTTCCGCACAAACGCTGGAAAACACCGTGACGCAGGTTATCGAGCAGAACATGACGGGTCTGGATAACCTGATGTACATGTCCTCGCAAAGTAGCGCCACGGGCCAGGCGACGGTGACCCTGAGCTTTAAGGCGGGCACCGACCCGGACGAAGCTGTACAGCAGGTGCAAAACCAGCTGCAGTCGGCCATGCGCAAGCTGCCCCAGGCGGTGCAAAACCAGGGCGTGACAGTGCGTAAAACCGGCGATACCAACATATTGACCATCGCCTTTGTCTCGACAGATGGCTCGATGGATAAACAGGACATTGCGGACTACGTCGCCAGTAATATTCAGGATCCCATCAGCCGTATCAACGGCGTCGGGGATATCGACGCCTACGGCTCACAATACTCCATGCGCATCTGGCTCGACCCCAACAAGCTGAACAGCGTCCAGATGACGGCAACCGACGTGACGAATGCCATCAAGGCCCAGAACGCCCAGATTGCGGTGGGGCAGCTGGGGGGAACGCCGTCCGTCGATAAACAGGCCCTGAACGCCACCATTAATTCACAATCCCTGCTGCAGACGCCAGACCAGTTTCGCAACATCACCCTGCGCGTGAATCAGGACGGGTCGGAAGTGCGTCTCGGCGATGTCGCCACGGTGGAAATGGGGGCGGAGAAATACGACTACCTGAGCCGCTTTAACGGCAATCAGGCCTCCGGTCTGGGAATTAAACTGGCATCCGGCGCGAACGAAATGGCGACGGCAAAACTGGTGTTAGACCGTCTGGACGAGCTGTCGCAGTATTTCCCGCACGGGCTGGAGTATAAAGTCGCCTATGAAACCACCTCCTTCGTTAAAGCGTCGATCGAGGACGTGGTGAAGACCCTGCTGGAAGCCATCGCGCTGGTGTTCCTGGTGATGTACCTGTTCCTGCAAAATTTCCGTGCGACGCTGATCCCAACCATTGCCGTTCCCGTGGTGCTGCTGGGGACCTTTGCGGTGCTTTACGCGTTCGGGTACAGCATTAACACCCTGACGATGTTTGCGATGGTGCTGGCGATTGGCCTTCTGGTGGATGATGCCATCGTGGTGGTTGAAAACGTCGAGCGCATCATGAGCGAAGAAGGGCTCTCTCCGCGCCAGGCGACGCGCAAATCCATGGGGCAAATTCAGGGGGCGTTAGTCGGTATTGCAATGGTGCTGTCGGCCGTCTTTATCCCGATGGCCTTCTTTGGCGGCACAACCGGGGCGATCTACCGCCAGTTCTCGATAACCATCGTCTCGGCAATGGTGCTCTCCGTGCTGGTCGCATTGATCCTCACCCCCGCGCTCTGCGCCACAATCCTGAAGCCGCTGCACAAAGGGGAGCATCACGGCCAAAAAGGGTTCTTCGGCTGGTTTAACCGGATGTTCAACCGCAACGCCGCGCGGTATGAATCTGCCGTTGGGCGAGTGCTTCACCGCAGCCTGCGCTGGATGATGATTTATGTTGTGCTGCTGGGCGGCATGGTCTGGCTGTTCCTGCACCTGCCCACCTCGTTCCTGCCGATGGAAGACCGGGGCATGTTCACCACCTCGGTTCAGCTCCCGAGCGGCGCAACGCAGCAGCAGACGCTGAAAGTGGTCCAGAAAGTGGAGCAGTACTTCTTCACCAAAGAGAAAGATAACGTTGTGTCGGTCTTCTCCACCGTGGGCTCTGGCCCGGGCGGAAACGGGCAGAACGTCGCCCGCATGTTCGTCCGTCTGAAGGACTGGGACGAGCGCGATACCAAAACCGGAACGTCATTCGCCATCATTGAACGTGCGACAAAAGCCTTTGCGCATATTAAAGAGGCGCGCGTCTTCGCCAGCAGCCCGCCGGCGATAAGCGGCCTGGGCAGTTCTGCCGGGTTTGATATGGAGCTGCAGGATCACGCCGGTGCGGGCCACACGGCGCTGATGGCGGCACGCGATAAGCTGTTAGCGCTGGCGGGCAACGATCCTGACCTGACCCGCGTTCGCCACAACGGTCTTGACGACAGCCCGCAGCTGCAGGTGGATATCGATCAGCGTAAGGCGCAGGCGCTGGGCGTCTCGATCAACGATATCAACGACACCCTGCAAACGGCGTGGGGCTCAAGCTATGTGAATGACTTTATGGATCGCGGCCGCGTGAAAAAAGTGTATGTCCAGTCCGCCGCGCCGTTCCGCATGCTGCCGGATGATATAAACCGCTGGTTTGTCAGGAATAACGCTGGCGGCATGGTGCCGTTCTCCGCGTTTGCCACCTCGCACTGGGAGAGCGGTTCGCCGCGTCTGGAGCGCTATAACGGCTACTCTGCGGTTGAAATCGTCGGGGAAGCTGCGCCGGGCGTCAGTACCGGTACCGCTATGGATACCATGGAAAAACTGGTCCAGCAGCTGCCCGCCGGTTTTGGTCTGGAGTGGACGGCCATGTCCTACCAGGAGCGTCTCTCCGGAGCGCAGGCCCCTGCGCTTTACGCGCTCTCTCTGCTGGTGGTCTTCCTCTGCCTTGCCGCACTGTATGAGAGCTGGTCGGTCCCGTTCTCGGTCATGCTGGTGGTGCCCCTTGGGGTTGTCGGTGCGCTGCTGGCGACCTGGATGCGCGGCCTCGAGAACGACGTTTATTTCCAGGTGGGTCTGCTCACCGTAATTGGGCTATCGGCGAAAAACGCCATTCTGATCGTTGAATTTGCCAACGAGATGAATGCCAAAGGCCACGAGCTGATGGCCGCCACGCTGCACGCCTGCCGTCAGCGCTTACGTCCCATCCTGATGACGTCGCTGGCGTTCGTCTTTGGCGTACTGCCGATGGCAACCAGTACGGGTGCAGGCTCCAGCAGCCAGCATGCCGTCGGAACGGGGGTGATGGGCGGCATGATTTCGGCCACCGTTCTGGCCATTTACTTCGTGCCGCTGTTCTTTGTGCTGGTGCGTCGCCGCTTCCCGTTAAAGGAACGCGCTGAGTAAGTGATTGAAATAAAAAAAGGCGGCTTTATCGGCCGCCTTTTTATTGTGTGATTAATTCACACTATGGTTATTTTACTTATTTTAGTGCTCTTGCAATTCTTACTGAATGTCATTTACGAAGCATGCCTTCGATAAAATCTTTCCAGTTCCCCAGTTCACGTTCAATCATAACAACCTCTCTTATTATTATGCGCATTCTACAAAAACGGACCATCATTGTGAAGACTATTTAACCAATTGCTGTGATTGTACCCCACGTCCTGCGGGGATTTATGATAAATATGAACGGAGAGGCCTCAATTTTTTGTGACGGCTGGCAATATTTTGAAATAACCCTCCGAACGGGTGAGTTTTATTTTACCCGCTGAGTTTATTCGAAATTTAAACTTTATGGACATCTATGCTTAAAGGGTGAAAGAATATTCAGCGTACAGATGTGAGTTGAATTAAGAAGAAGCGTAAATCCAGACGATTCCTGAATGTGTTATATTCTACTTAAGGATATATTTTCGAATTTACTGAACATTTAATCATCATTAGGTCAAAAGGATTCACCATGGTTGTGATGTACGGCATTAAAAATTGTGACACCATCAAAAAAGCCCGCCGCTGGCTGGAAACAAACGGCGTAGAGTATCGCTTCCACGATTACCGTGCCGACGGGCTTGATGCAGAATTTCTGCATAGCGCAATCGGCGAGCTGGGGTGGGAAGCACTGCTGAACACGCGCGGCACCACCTGGCGCAAGCTGGACGAATCTCTGCGCGCCAGCATCAACGACGCCGACAGCGCGGCAAAACTGATGCTCGAGATGCCGGCAATTATCAAACGCCCATTGCTCTGCGCGCCAGGGCAGCCTATGCTGCTGGGTTTCAGTGAAACCCTTTATTCCGACTTTTTTCGTTGAGGTGTAGTTTATGTCATGCCCGGTCATTGAGCTGACTCAGCAGCTTATTCGCCGTCCTTCCCTTAGCCCGGACGACGCAGGTTGTCAGGCACTTATGATTGAGCGCCTGCGTGCCATCGGTTTTACCGTTGAACGCATGGATTTTGGCGATACCCAGAACTTCTGGGCGTGGCGCGGCCAGGGTGAAACGCTGGCCTTTGCCGGGCATACTGACGTCGTTCCCGCCGGTGACGCGGATCGCTGGATCAACCCGCCGTTTGAACCGACCATCCGCGACGGCATGCTGTTTGGTCGCGGCGCGGCAGACATGAAAGGCTCGCTGGCGGCGATGGTCGTGGCGGCAGAACGCTTTGTGGCTCAGCATCCAAACCACAAAAACCGTCTGGCGTTTTTAATCACCTCCGACGAAGAAGCCAGCGCCCATAACGGTACAGTGAAGGTCGTTGAAGCGCTGATGGCGCGTAACGAGCGTCTCGACTACTGTCTGGTTGGTGAGCCGTCCAGTACCGAAGTGGTGGGCGATGTCGTCAAAAACGGGCGCCGCGGCTCGCTGACCTGTAACCTGACCATTCACGGCGTTCAGGGGCACGTTGCTTATCCGCATCTGGCCGATAACCCGGTTCATCGCGCTGCGCCGATGCTGAGCGAGCTGGTGGGCATCGAGTGGGATAAAGGCAACGAATTCTTCCCGCCGACCAGCATGCAGATTGCGAACGTCAAGGCCGGGACCGGCAGCAACAACGTGATCCCGGGTGATTACTTCGTCCAGTTTAACTTCCGCTTCAGCACCGAACTGACCGATGAGATGATCAAGGCGCGCGTCGTCGCACTGCTGGAAAAATATCACCTGCGCTACACCGTGGAGTGGTGGCTTTCCGGCCAGCCGTTCCTGACGCAGCGTGGCAAACTGGTGGATGCGGTGGTGAACGCCATCGAGCACTATAATGAAATTAAGCCACAGCTGCTGACAACGGGTGGCACCTCAGACGGACGCTTTATCGCCCGTATGGGCGCCCAGGTTGTCGAACTGGGTCCAGTGAACGCAACCATTCATAAAATCAATGAGTGTGTCAATGCGGCAGATTTGCAACTGCTGGCCCGTATGTATCAACGTATTATGGAGCAACTCGTCGCCTGACGAACGCTCTGAGAGGAATAGCGAATGGATTGGCTTTCAAAGTACTGGTGGATTCTGGTGTTAGTTTTTCTGGTTGGCGTACTGCTGAACGTGATTAAAGATCTTAAGCGCGTTGACCATAAAAAATTTCTCGCCAACAAACCGGATCTTCCCCCGCACCGTGATTTTAACGACAAGTGGGACGATGACGACGACTGGCCGAACAAGGACCAGAAGAAGTAATCGTTAAGTTTCCCCTCTCCCCGGGAGAGGGGGAAACCTCACATAAACTCCACAATATCATCGTTATCCGGCTTACCGCCGCTGAGCGCTTCATCAAAGTAGTGCTTCGGTACGGTATAGCGCAAACGATCGAGCGCGAACTGCATGCTACGGTCGTCAATCGCGTGGCCCAGATCGTCAACGATATCCAGCGTCACGTCCCCACCTTCGCGAATCAGCGCTTCCTGGGCGGCAACCGCATGCGAGAGCTCAATCACCCGGTCTTCACCACCGTGGATCAGGTGGATCGTGGTCTGCGTGGTCGCGCTTGTCGGTAACGTCGCAAAGCGGCCGTTAAACGCGATGACGCGTGACGCCAGACCCGGCTGCGCTTTTACGCTTTCCAGCGACATGATTGACCCCTGCGAGAAGCCAATCAGCGCGGTCGCGTCGGCACCCACGCCGCTCTGCTGCTGCCAGTAGCGGACGATGTCGATAAAGCTGGGCATGATGGCGTCGATGCGAGCCTGACGGTTCTCTTCCGTCACGCCCTGAACAGAGAACCACTGGCGTCCGTTCGGACCACATGGCTCTACGCCACCGATGCTGACAATCAATGCCTCCGGAAAAACGGGCGCAAACCAGCTGCCAATCTGACCCATATTGACGGCATTATCGCCTACGCCATGAAACAGAAGCAGTAACTGTTTAGCCGGTTTGTCAGGGCTTTGAACAACAAAATGGTCGTGTTTCATGGTGGTCTCCTTAATAGATGACCTGGATTCTACGCCTCCCGACGTGAATGACCATGCCACTTTACTGAAGAAGTCATTGAAAAAATTGCCATTGCAAAATCTCTTCTTTCAACTGCTGGCAGCGCGAATAGTCAAGGCTTTCAATCGCTTGCGCAGTTTCACTCCGCAACGTTGCCAGCAACGCTTTTCGCCCGACGTCTTCCACTTTCCCTTCCATTTTCCCACGCAGGGCCGGAAGCGGCATGTCCACTGTTAACAACAGCCGCGTCAGTGCGGCAACCGAGGTTGAAAACGCCCGATGCGCAAAAGCAAACCCCGCCAGCTCCAGCCAGTCGTCATTATTAAGGGTAGCTTCCCAGCCGTCTTCCACGGGGATCTTTTCACCGTTCCAGGCCGATAATACCCGCGCATCGCGCTTCAGACGCCGCTGCGCCTGCTCGCACAGCTGACGCCCGGCCTCGCTCTGCGGCCGCAACGCCATCGCGGTGTAGCATCCGCTGCTGGCTTCACGATGGCTGCCCATCCGCACCAGCACAAACCCGCATTGCTGCCAGAAACGCCAAAGCTCATCGGTATAGCCGAAGCTCACCGACAGATAATCTTCGCCGCTGGCGCTGCGAACAAGTGCCTGGCCAATCCCTTCCCGCTGACGGTGAGGATGTACGGCAATGCGGGTGACCCGTCGTCCTCTGAGCGTCGCCGCCAGCGGAGAGCCGCCGTGCGCCGCCAGAGACTGCGCCACCAGGTTACCGCGCGGACGCCGGTATCCTGCCCACACGGCGCGGCTAAGCTCAGGGGAGAGCCCGCCCTCCTCCACCAGCCAGAGCGCCCCGGCGATATCCGGGTCCGTTTCGGCAACGGCAAACCACTGCCCGGGCGCGTCCATCATGCGGCGTAAATCGAGCGGCGAGGTGCGATAATGCGCCGCGCAGAGGAGCTCGTATACGCTCGCTGCAAGCGCCGGGCGGCGTTCCCAGGCCGTCGGCGTCAGAGACGTTAGACGCACCTCTCCCTCCGGGCGGCGGTCAATCAGCGTATCGTCAAACAGCAGCGCACTGGCGACAACCCGCTCAAGCGGACAGCCCGCCGCCCAGCGCACCGGTGTAGATAGGCTGTAGCGCTGCAGCCCGGCAAACCGACCGCAAAATTTAAGCAAGAATCCCCGGCCCGTCCCTTCATATCCCTGCACCGTGGTGGTCAACAGCACCCGAGGGAAACGGACAGCCAGCTTTTCCAGCAGAGGTCCGGGGATAGCAGCGGCTTCATCGACAATCAGCCAGTCAGCCTGGCATGAAGAGGCAAGCAGCGCGTCCGGGGCCATAAAATGAAAACGCTCTCCGGCGAAGCGGGCGATGATATCCGTCGCCCCCTTCGACGGTGCGGTAACCACGGCGCTGCCCGCAATGCGGTTCAGCAGCATTCCCGCCAGGGCTGATTTTCCGCGCCCGCGCGCGGCGGTGACGGCCACGATGCCCTCCGGCATCCCCAGCAGCACATCCAGGATCTCAGCCTGCTCGCGCTGCGGGGCGCCGCTGGCAGGCTGCCAGTCTGGCGCGTCGGGTAAAGGCGGAAGGGATAACGCGCAGCCCTGAAGCCAGACAATCGCGTCGGGATCGGCGGCAATCGTCCGGCAGAAATGGTGGACAAAATGCGGCGTGGCTATCGCTTCGGCGCTGTCGCTCCAGCGCAGTGAATCGCTGTCTGGCAACCCGGACCACGCGTCGAGCGGCGGAACCCGCAGCACCAGAAGGCTTCCGGCGCTTAGCGTTCCGCTCAGGGCGGCAAACGCGGCGACATCAAACCCGACGCTGGCGTCAAAAACAGCGTGCCGGAACTCGCGTCCCAGCAGACCGCTGATGGCTTTTGAAGGATGTTCGTCAAGCCTTACCCAGTCTCCGGGCAAGGCGTCACGCAGGGCCAGCGCCTGGGTTAACGTCCACTGCGCCTCGCCGCTGAGCACCACCAGCCGACGATGGCCGGTGCGCTCAAGCTCGCTTATCAGCTGCTCAAACTGCAGCATTACATCGCTTTGCCGAAGGTATTACACTGCGCCGGATCGCCGCTATCGAAGCCGCGTTTAAACCAGCTATAGCGCTGCTGTGAGGTTCCGTGAGTGAAGCTGTCCGGCACGACGCGCCCCTGGCTCTGCTGCTGAAGACGGTCGTCACCGATAGCCTGAGCGGCATTTAACGCCTCCTCAAGATCGCCGGATTCCAGCACGCCCTGCTGCTGCATGCTGTGGCCCCAGACGCCCGCAAAGCAGTCTGCCTGCAGCTCCATTTTCACGGAAAGGCGGTTCACTTCCGCCTGAGACGCATTTTGCTGGAGCTGGCGCACTTTTGGCTCAATCCCCAGCAGCTTTTGCACGTGATGGCCGACTTCATGCGCGATCACGTAGCCCTGGGCAAAATCACCGTCAGCGCCAAGCTTGCGTTTCATGTCATCGTAAAAAGAGAGATCGATATAGACGGTGCCGTCTGCCGGGCAGTAGAACGGCCCCATCACAGATTGCCCGGTACCGCATCCGGTGCGGGTTGCCCCCCGGTACATCACCAGCTTCGGCTGCTGGTAGGTACGCCCCATCTTCTCAAACAGCTGACTCCAGGTGTCTTCTGTTGTGGCGAGAATAACGGAGGTAAATTTGGCCGCTTCATCTTCATTCGGGCTGATGGAGCGCTGAGAATGCTCCTGCTGCTGCAGCGGCTGACCGGTCATCAACCCGGTGAGGTCAACGCCGTAGTAACCCGCGACTAAAACCACAATCAGCAGGATGATACCGCCCTTGCCGCTGGGTAACCGGAAGCCTGGCCCACCCATTGAAGGACCGCCGCCGCCATCACTGCGTCTGTCTTCTACATTGTCACTTTCACGACGCCCTTGCCAGCGCATAACCACCTCGAACTATTCCATTTATAATAGCTATGATCGTAGGCGGTTAACGGCAAGATTACCATAGGAAACAAAGGTAAGACGCCAAAGGATGCAAACATCCTTTGGCAAGTGAGGAAGTTAGTCGAGCTTAACGCCTAAACGGTGAGCAACCGCTTCGTACGCTTCAATCAGACCACCCAGGCTCTGACGGAAACGGTCTTTGTCCATTTTATCCAGGGTTTCTTTATCCCACAGGCGGCTACCGTCCGGTGAGAACTCATCGCCCAGCACCACTTCGCCTTTGAACAGACCAAACTCCAGCTTGAAGTCAACCAGGATCAGGCCCGCGTCATCAAACAGCTTTTTCAGCACGTCGTTGGCTTTGTAGGTCAGCTCTTTCATGCGCGCCAGGTTCTCCTGGTTCACCCAGCCGAAGGTTTCGCAGTAGGATTCGTTGACCATCGGGTCGTGCATGGCATCGTTTTTCAGGAACAGGTCGAACAGCGGTGGATTCAGTTCGATACCTTCTTCAATGCCCAGACGCTTCACCAGGGAGCCCGCCGCACGGTTACGAATAACGCACTCAACCGGAACCATATCCAGTTTTTTCACCAGACATTCCGTATCGGACAGCAACGCTTCCATCTGGGTCGGGATGCCCGCTTCGGCCAGTTTGGTCATAATGAAGTGGTTGAACTTGTTGTTCACCATGCCTTTACGATCGAACTGCTCAATGCGTGCGCCATCCCCTGCTGACGTATCATTGCGGAACTCGAGCACCAACAGATCCGGGTTTTCCGTGCTGTATACGGTCTTCGCTTTGCCACGATACAACTCAGCTTGCTTCTGCATCTTCATTACTCCTGGTGTGATGATTTGTGTTCAAAACTGGGGATATTATGCCACGCACACGTTTGCGTGGCACTAAAATAAAAAGGGCTGGATTCACCAGCCCTCGTGTTTATTTGCTGAATGCTGCCTGGAAGACAGCGACCAGCGCATCGTTCTGCGACTGGGTCAGCGTGTGACCTTTTGGATCGATAAACTGCAGACTGCTGCGGTTATCAAGGTCGCCTACCTGAATCTTGTAGTCACCGGAGGCAAGCTGAGGATCTTTCGCGCCCAGTTCCTGCCATGCGCTGTCGGAGAGCGGCTTATACGTTGCCGTCATGCTGCCGGTCGAACGCGTGCTGTCGGTCACTTTCATGCCCACTTTTTCCAGCGTCGCTGGCAGACGCTGCCAGGTCTGGTTAAACGGTGCACGCACCACCAGCATTGGCAGGCCGGTATCATCCGCACCGCTTTGTACATCGAAGGTCGCGCCGTTGCGGCTCTGCGCGGCGTTGGCGGCATCGGTAGCGGTCTTATCCAGACCCGCGGCAATCACGTTCAGCATTTCGGTGCTGTAACGCTGCAGGGACGCGGCATCCGCAACCGGTTTACCCGCCTGTTCCAGGTTCAACAGCTTAACGTTAACCGCCTGCTGGTAACCCTGTGGTTTAACGGAGACTTGATAGCGACCGCGGTACTGATGGTCTTCATCCAGACGGTTCCATTCGATCCAGTCGGTGGTTAACGTCTGGCTGGCGTCATCGCGTTTATCGATGGTGTAGTTCTTCGACTGAATGACGCTGACAACCTGCGGCCACAGCGAGCTACCGCGCGCGCTCTCAACCATCAGAGACGCCGTATCACCGGTGAACTGGGTACGCGCCCCGTTGACCAGTGCCAGAGGCTGTGCTGGCGGACGAATATCAAGCGCTTTACCGACCGGGCCGCTGCCGTTGGTCACGGGAATATTATAATCGCCGTTCTGAATCGGCAGGATCATACCAGCCGGTGCGTGAAGTTCAGCAAGCGGGGTCGCATCCAGATAGGATTCATCACCGCTCACCTGGCGCTTGTAGCGCGAATCTGAACTACAGGCAGCGAGCAGCATAACAAGCGAAACACTCGCAACCTTCGCCAGGCGCGACTTCTGTACTGAATAATCCATCAACTCTCCCTAAACTCTACAGCAAACCGGCATGCTTCAGCGCCGCCCTGACGATGTCACGACCGTGGTCGGTAATCGGTGTCATTGGCAGACGCAGCGTGTCGGATGCTACAAGTCCCAACTCCTTACATGCCCATTTCACTGGGATCGGATTGGGTTCGACAAATAATTTATTGTGCAGCGGCATCAGACGCTGATTAATGACACGCGCTTCATCAAAGTGACCGGCTGCGGCCAGTTTGCACATTTCTGCCATATCGCGCGCCGCAACGTTTGCCGTTACGGAGATCACGCCATGACCACCGAGCTGCATAAAGTCCAGCGCGGTCGCATCATCACCACTCAACAGGATAAAGTCGTCTGAAACCAGCTCTTTGATCTGATGAACGCGGCTTAAGTTCCCTGTTGCCTCTTTAATACCGATAATATTTTTTACTTCCGAGAGACGACCAACGGTTTCCGGCAGCATATCGCAACCGGTACGGGATGGCACATTATACAGAATTTGTGGCAAGTCAGTATGTTCAGCGATGGCTTTGAAGTGCTGGAACAAACCTTCCTGAGTAGGACGGTTGTAATAAGGGGTCACCGTCAGACAGCCAACGATGCCGCTGTCGTTAAAACGTTTGGTCAGGCTGATAGCTTCTGCGGTTGCATTAGCCCCTGTCCCCGCGATGACCGGAATACGTCCGTCAGCCAGTTCCAGGGTCAGCATTACCACATCGCCGTGCTCGTCGTGGCTCAGCGTTGCGGATTCACCGGTAGTCCCTACCGAAACGATCGCCGAGGTTCCGTTGGCGACATGGTAATCAATGAGCTTCTTCATGCTTGACCGGCAGACATTACCTTTTTCATCCATCGGTGTAACAAGCGCGACAATACTTCCCGTGAACATGAGCCATCCTCTGTGCGAACAAGAGCCTCAATGTTACGTTTGGAACTGTAATAAAAGCAAGCGACCTGAGGCTCTCAGGCGGTTGTATGCATGTTTTTTTTATGCTTTCCTTAGGAAGACTTAACCATGCAAAGGAAGAACAGGTTTGACAACCTCATCACAACATTACCTGGTTATCACTGCGCTGGGTGCCGACAGGCCGGGTATCGTGAACACCATCACCCGTCACGTAAGCAGCTGCGGCTGTAATATCGAAGACAGCCGTCTGGCGATGCTTGGCGAAGAGTTCACATTTATTATGTTGCTTTCCGG
The DNA here is from genome assembly GCF_014982155.1 of Enterobacter cloacae complex sp. P16RS2. Taxonomy (NCBI): domain Bacteria; kingdom Pseudomonadati; phylum Pseudomonadota; class Gammaproteobacteria; order Enterobacterales; family Enterobacteriaceae; genus Enterobacter; species Enterobacter cloacae complex sp. P16RS2. Next base: position 47,899 of record NZ_JADCKW010000013.1, read on the forward strand.
GACATGGAACGCCATTACGTTGATTGAATCGACCCTGCCGCTGAAAGGGGCCGAACTGGATTTGCTGATTGTCATGAAGCGCACCACCGCGCGTCCGCGTCCGGCACTGCCTTCTACCGTCTGGGTACAGGTTGAAGTGCCTGATTCTCCGCATCTGATTGAGCGTTTCACGGCGCTTTTTGACAGTCACCAGATGAATATTGCCGAACTGGTTTCCCGTACGCAGACAAGCGATGACCAGGGTCTTCCGGTGCTGTTTATTCAAATTACCGCGCACAGCCCTGCCTCACAGGATGCGTCAAATATCGAGCAAGCGTTCAAAGCCCTCTGTACAGAATTAAACGCGCAGGGCAGTATAAGCGTCGTCAATTATTCGCAGCACGAACAGGATGGAGTTGAGTAATGAACCCACTGAAAGCCGGTGACATCGCACCGAAATTTAGCTTACCGGATCAAGACGGCGAGCAAGTAAATTTGACCGACTTCCAGGGACAGCGTGTTCTGGTCTATTTCTACCCGAAAGCCATGACCCCCGGCTGCACCGTACAGGCCTGCGGCTTACGCGACAACATGGACGACTTGAAAAAAGTCGGCGTGGAAGTGCTGGGTATCAGCACGGATAAACCAGAAAAGCTGTCACGATTTGCTGAAAAAGAGCTGCTGAACTTCACGCTGCTTTCTGATGAAGACCATCAGGTATGCGAGCAGTTCGGCGTCTGGGGCGAGAAGACGTTTATGGGTAAAACCTACGACGGCATTCACCGCATCAGCTTCCTGATTGACGCTGACGGTAAAGTTGAACATGTGTTTGACGACTTTAAAACCAGCAACCACCACGACGTGGTCTTGAACTGGCTGAAAGAGAACGCCTGATAAACAGCAAAACGGCAACCCAGGTTGCCGTTTTTAGTGTTTTCCCCCTCTCCCACAGGAGAGGGTCGAAGTGAGAGCATCGGGCTGCACAAAAACTACTTCTCTTCCACCGCCGGCACATCCGGCCACGCGTGGACCACGGCTTTAATCAGCGTCGCCAGCGGAATCGCAAAGAACACGCCCCAGAATCCCCACAGCCCGCCGAAAATCACCACGGATAAGATAATCACCAGCGGATGCAGGTTCACCGCTTCGGAGAACAGCACCGGCACCAGCAGGTTACCGTCCAGGCCCTGAATAATCAGGTACACCGCAAAGCAGCTCCAGAACTCCGTCCCCAGCCCAAACTGGAACAGCGCGACGCCAACAACCGGAATGGTCACCACAAACGCGCCGATGTACGGAATCAGGACCGACAGCCCCACCAGCACCGCCAGCAGCAGCGAGTAGTTCAGCCCGAAAATCAGGAAGCCAATCCAGGTGGCTACCCCCACGACAATCATCTCCAGCACCTTGCCGCGAATATAGTTGGTGATCTGCTGGTTCATCTCTTCCCAGACCTGCCCCGCCAGCCCGCGGTTACGCGGCAGAATACGGCGTACGGCGTTGAGCATCTGATCTTTATCTTTCACCAGGAAGAAGACCATCAGCGGCACGAGCACAAGGTAAACCGCCAGCGTGAGCAGACCGACCAGCGAGGCCAGAGAGTACTTCACCACCGAATCGCCCATCGTCATGATGCGGGCGCGCATATTTTCGGCCATCGCGTCGATAATCCCGGCATCCATCAGGGCCGGGTAACGGCGCGGCAGCGTGGCGGCGAAATCAGACAGCTTGTTCAGCATACCGGGCATGTCGCGGATCAGGTTAATTCCCTGCTGCCAGGCAACCGGCATCACCACAAAGGCCATTAGCAGCAGGATGCCGACAAACAGCACCAGTACGATGCTGGTCGCCCAGCGCCGGGAACAGCCGATGTGCTCCAGGCGCACCGTTGGCCACTCCAGCAGGTACGCCAGCACAATCGCCACCAGCAGGGGTGCGAGCAGGCCGCTGAAGAAGAACAGAATACCGAACCCGGCAACCAGAATAACCAACAAAGCAATGGCTTCCGGGTCGCTGAACCGACGCCGGTACCACTGCATTAACATTTCGAGCATACAACCCTTCCCTGAATCGAATGGCGGGAGTGAGACGGTGAATTGTATCTAACAGTCACCAAAAAGACTTTCGCTTTTTGTATCCCGATCGCAATCCGCAAAAGCCTGATGAATGGGATTTTCTTCATGCTGCAACACGGCTACACTCGCAGAGCAGCAGAGATGAACGTTATGCCGGTTCATCGGTCAAATTAGCACATCCAACATACAGGACAGTGGTTATGTTCAGGCAGTTGAGAAAAACACTGGTTGCAACACTGATTGCCGCGGTGACGGTCGGTCAGGTGTTGCCCGCTTTTGCTGACTCGTCCGATTCATTGCCGGACATGGGCACCACAGCAGGAAGCACGCTCTCTATTGGGCAAGAGATGCAAATGGGGGATTACTATGTTCGCCAGCTGCGCGGCAGCGCCCCGCTGATTAACGACCCTTTGCTGGTACAGTACATTAACGGGCTGGGGATGCGTCTGGTTTCGCACGCCGACTCGGTAAAAACGCCCTTCCACTTCTATTTAATCAATAATGACGAAATCAACGCCTTCGCCTTCTTTGGCGGTAACGTGGTGCTGCATTCGGCGTTATTCCGTTACTCTGACAACGAAAGCCAGCTGGCCTCGGTGATGGCGCACGAAATTTCGCACGTCACCCAGCGCCACCTGGCGCGCGCCATGGAAGACCAGAAACGTAACGCCCCCCTCACCTGGGTGGGCGCGCTGGGCTCTATTCTGCTGGCGATGGCCAGCCCGCAGGCCGGGATGGCGGCCCTGACCGGTACGCTGGCGGGAACGCGTCAGGGAATGATCAGCTTTACCCAGCAAAATGAACAGGAAGCGGACCGCATCGGGATTCAGGTGCTGCAGCGTTCAGGCTTTGACCCCCAGGCCATGCCGAGCTTCCTGGAAAAACTGCTCGATCAGGCGCGTTACTCTTCCCGTCCGCCGGAAATTCTGTTGACCCACCCGCTGCCGGAAAGCCGCCTGTCGGACGCCCGTAACCGTGCCAACCAGATGCGTCCGGTCGTGGTCCAGTCATCACAGGATTTCTACATGGCGAAAGTGAGAACGCTTGGGATGTACAACTCCGGGCGTAACCAGCTCACCAGCGACCTGCTGGATACCCTGGCGAAAGGCAACGTGCGTGAGAAAAACGCCGCGCAGTATGGTCAGGCGCTCCAGGCGATGGAAGCCAGCAAATACGACGAGGCGCGTAAAGCGCTGCAACCGCTTCTGGCTGCCGACCCGAACAACCCGTGGTACCTCGATCTGTCGACGGATATCGATCTGGGCCAGAAGAAAACGGCCGATGCGATTAACCGTCTGAAGGGGGCGAAAGACGTCCGTACCAACCCGGTGCTGCAGCTTAACCTGGCGAACGCTTACTTACAGGGCGGCCAGCCTGGCGAAGCGGCGACCATTCTGAACCGCTACACCTTTAATAATAAAGACGATCAAAACGGCTGGGATCTGCTCGCTCAGGCGCAAGCGCAGCTTGGCAATCGCGATCAGGAGCTGGCGGCGCGTGCCGAAGGTTTTGCCCTGGTGGGCCGCCTCGATCAGGCGATTTCCGCGCTCAGCAGCGCCAGCTCGCAGGTCAAGCTCGGCAGCCTCCAGCAGGCCCGTTACGACGCGCGTATCGATCAGCTGCGCGGCCTGCAGCAGCGCTTTAAGCCGTACGAGAAGATGTAATAAAGGAGAATTCACGTCATGACAGACGCCGTAAAAATTTATCACAACCCTCGCTGCTCCAAGAGCCGCGATACCCTGAGCCTGCTGAAGTCTAACGGCGTTGAGCCGGAAGTGGTGCTGTACCTCGACACCCCACCTGACGCGCAAACCCTCCGCCAGCTGCTGCACATGCTGGGAATGGGCAGTGCAAGAGAGCTGATGCGCCAGAAAGAAGATCTGTATAAGTCGCTTAACCTGGATGACAGCCGCCTCACCGAGGCTGAGCTGATCCAGGCGATGGTTGAAAATCCAAAGCTGATTGAGCGCCCGATTGTGGTATCGAACGGCCAGGCGCGCATTGGACGCCCGCCGGAAGACGTGCTCGAGATCCTCTAGTTCTTATGCCGCAGCGCTTCCAGAAAGGCCTGCGGCGTACTCTCTCCCAGCTTTTTCTGCGCTTTTCCGCGGTTGTAAAATTCGCACAGCTGGATCAACAGCTCGCCTGCCGGTTCACTGCTCAGACGCGGGATGATTTCACATAGCGGTAGATCGACCTGAACGGCACGGTACTGCTGCGGATGCGCTGTCACGGTGGTATTACGCTCCCCAAGCTTCACCTCAAAACCAAAAGTCTCAACAGATTGAATATCAGCCGGACAGGCTGCCAGCGCGTCGTTCGCCCAGTGGGTCAGCAGCTGCGGAGAAATGCCCGCGTACAGCCGGGCATAGCACCAGCCGCTCACGGGTTCACGCGCCCACAGCAGATGCTGTTCTCCGCCATCGTCCATATGCAGCGACAGAGGCTGATGATGTAACAGGAGTTTTTGCGGCACGATGCCTGCCTTCAGCGCCTTTTTTCCCTGCAACGTCGCGCCCTTCTGCTTTACCGGAGCCGGTTTCAGATAGCGATTCAGGGTCGCGCGGGACACGGCGATCCCGAGTCCGCTATTGACCATCTGCAGCAGTTCGTCCAGCGGGGCGCCAGTGATATCCCGCAGGGCATTGACCAGCGCAATCTGCTCCTGTCTCAATGCTTTGTGTATCACTTTTGGCGTCGTATGGTTATCCGAAACCTGCTCTCGGTTGCGCCAGCGCCTGACGGTAGTGACCGAAATACCCAGCTCGGTAGCAAGCTCTCTGTCGCTTTTATCTGACTGCTGAAGATAGCGACGGATGCGCGGCGTCGTGGTTGCATTAGCATGCAGTTTAATTTCCATCGCAGGATCCTCAAAACTAATCTTATGAGATTTATATTACACCAGCGATTGCTTTGTGACCGATTTCACCTTTCGCACGCCGCGCTTCACTGATAATCCCCAGACATAACACAAACAACACCCCTCAATCTTGTACGGAGTTCACAATGAACAATGTTCTGGGATTTCTTGAAGCAAAACTGATGCCGCTGGCGGCCAAAACGGCCCAGCAGCGTCATCTCGGGGCCATTCGCGGCGCCTACGTATCCTTCATGCCGTTTATCATCGTCGGCTCTATTCTGCTGGTGATCTCGTCGTTCCCGAATCAAGCCTATCAGCAGTTTATGTCTCAGGCCTTTGGTGAGAGCTGGAGCGCCATAATAGAAATCCCGTTCAACGCAGTGTTCTCCACCATGTCGCTGTTCATCAGCTTCCTGGTGGCCTTCCGCCTGGCTGAACACTACGGTGAAGACCGCATCTCCTGCGGTATCCTGGCGCTGGTCGCCTTTCTCATCCTGACGCCCTTTATCAAAGTGGCAGAAAACGGCGGTATTACCGTCATTCCGGTGGAGTGGATTGGCAGCAAAGGGCTGTTCGTGGCGATGATCGGTTCCCTGCTGTGGACGGAGCTGTTCTGCTGGCTCAAGCGCAAAAAGCTGGTGATCAAAATGCCGGACGGCGTGCCTCCGGCGGTGCAGGAGTCGTTCGCCGCGCTGATCCCGGCCCTGCTGGTGATGATTCTGGTACTGGGTATCCGCATCGTGTTTGAAAACACCCACTACAACACCATCCACCAGTTTATTTACGAAGTGGTTGCCACGCCGGTGCGCCACTACGGCACCTCTTACTTTGGCGCGCTGATGACGGTGTTCAGCATCACCATTCTGTGGTCAGTAGGCATTAACTCCGGCTCGATGATCAACGGCATCATTCGCCCACTGTGGATGGAGAACCAGACCGACAACATCGCCGCGATTCAGGCAGGCACGACGCCGCCGCACATTATTACTGAACAGTTTTTTGACATGATCTGGATGGGCGGCGCGGGGGCCACGCTGTCGCTGGTGATTGCGATGCTGATTTTCGCCCGCAGCAAAAACATGCGTGAAGTGGCGCGCCTCGGCGCCGGGGCATCGGTGTTTAACATCAACGAACCGATCCTGTTTGGCCTGCCGGTGATCATGAACCCGATCATGCTCATCCCGTTCAACCTGGTGCCGCTGGTGCTGGTCACCGTGCAGTATGCGGCGATGAAGATTGGCGCGGTTGCCGTCACCACCGGGGTGTTTATTCCCTGGACGCTGCCGCCGGTCATCAGCGGCTTTATCGTTACCGGACACCTGAGCGGCAGCGTCATGCAGCTTATCAACCTGCTGATTGGCGCCATGCTGTACCTGCCTTTTATGCGTATCGTGGACAAACAGTACCGCGCGGCGGAAATGGCCACCGTTACGCAAACCGACACCACCCTTGCAAAACAGGAGTAAAGCATGTGGGGAATTATCGCGACCTGGAGAATGGCGCTTGAAGGCGTTACGGAGTCTGCGTCTGCGCTGGCTGCGGGTAAACCGGTCTCTGCAGCGGTGGTGGATGCCGTCGCCGCCGTCGAAGACTTTCCGTTTTATAAATCCGTCGGCTACGGCGGGCTGCCCACCGAAAATGGCGAGGTGGAGCTGGACGCCGCCTACATGGACGGCGATACGCTGGCGTTTGGCGCCGTGGGCAATCTGGTGGATATCGCCAACCCGGTGCGCGTGGCGTATGCGTTAAGCCGCCAGCGCTACAACAGCCTGCTTGTCGGCCAGGGCGCGCGGGAATGGGCGCTGAGCCAGGGCTTCGCCGACAAAACCATGCTCACCGAGCGCGCCATGCAGCACTACCGCAAACGCTGCCGCGAGACGCTGGATAAGGGCTTAAGCCCTTACGACGGGCATGACACCGTCGGCATTATCGGCCTCGATAAACAAGGGTCAATGAGCGTCGCCACCTCCACCAGCGGCCTGTTCATGAAAAAACGTGGTCGACTCGGCGATTCGCCCATTATTGGTTCCGGATTTTACTGCGACAGTGAAACCGGCGCCGCCACCGCCACGGGCGTCGGTGAAGATCTGATGAAAGGCTGCACCAGCTACGAAATCGTCCGCCGCATGGCGCAGGGTATGACGCCGCAGCAGGCGGCGGATTCAGTGGTGTTCGAACTGGAGGACAAGCTGATGTCGCGCTTTGGCCGCGCGGGCGATCTTTCCGTGGTGTGCATGAACAAGAGAGGCGAGTTCGGGGCCGCCACCAACATCAAAACGTTCTCGTTCGTGGTGGCGACGGCTCGCCAGCCCCTCACCGTTTTTCGTACCGAACGCCTGCGGGAGAAAACGCATTATTACGCCGTAGACGATGAGTGGATGCAGGCCTATGCCGCGCGGATCCGCGCGCCGATTGAGGAATCATGATGATTACGTATCAGTTTATCAACGCGCTTTCTGACGCGGCTCCGCAAAGCCATTTGATTGCGTCCGCCTCCTGTTCGCATTTACCCGAAACGGCGCTTGTCGCGGAAATGTGCGAGTCTGCCAGCATCGCTGACACCCGCTTTGGCTGCGCCCCGTTTGCCCGGATCACCCTGCTGCCGGATGCCCTCTGGCAGGATAGCCTGACCGAAGGATTGCTGACGGCGCTGCGTCCGCTGCTGGCCTCGCCCGTCAGTCCCGAGCTGATACTGGACGTTACCGATATCGACGATGTGGTGCTGGCGCAGGTACTGCGCTTTCTCTTTAATCAGGCGCACAGGCTGAGCGACCTGAAGCTGAAGAAAACGGATGAATCGGCGGTGCGCCTTACGCACATCACCGCCCTCTGCCTGCCGGAACAGCAGGCAAAACTGGAGGGGATCTTCCGCCAGCAGCAGGCCATCGCCTACGGCATGGTCGCGGCGCGACGTCTGGCGGATATCCCGTCCGACCAATGCACGCCGCAGTTTGTGGTGGAAGAGGCGCAAAGGCACTGTGCCGCGTTCCCCGCCCTGCGCTGCGAAGTGCTGAACGAAAAGGCTATTGCTGAGCAGGGTCTGGGGCTGCTGCAGGCCGTTGGCAAAGGGGCGACCTGTCCGCCGCGCCTGCTGGCTATTCATTATGACGGCGTCAACGACGGCCCGGTGCGCTGCTATGTGGGTAAAGGCATTACCTTCGATACCGGAGGCCTGTGGCTGAAGGAAGGCGCGGGCATGTACACCATGAAATACGACATGTGCGGTGCGGCTAACGTGCTGGGCCTGATGCTGACCGTGGCAGAGCTGGGGTTACCCGTGCGCATCATGGGCGTGCTGGCGCTGGCAGAAAACGCCATCGGCCCCGACGCCATGCAGCCCGGCACGGTGGCGACGGCCTGCAACGGCATCACGGTTGAAATCAACAACACCGATGCCGAAGGCCGACTGGTGCTGGCGGACGCCATCGCCTGGGCCAGCCAGCGCCATCCGCAGGCGCGCTATATTATTGATATGGCGACCTTAACCGGCGCGGTCGTGAAGGCGCTGGGGTATGAATTGAGCGGATTAATGACGCAGGATGAACCGCTGCGCGCGACGCTGACGCTGGCGGGTAAGCAGAGCGGCGATGAAGTGTGGTCCCTGCCGTTGGATGCGCGGCTGAAAAAACAGACCGACAGCGCCATCGCCGATCTGTGCAACACGCCGACCAACAATGCGGCGATCAGCGCCTCGGCAGCGTGGCTGCTGCACCACTTTTGCCCGCCGACGATCCCGTGGGCGCATCTGGACATTAGCGGTACGGCGCTGTGGCGAGAGAGCGGCAGGAGCGTGGCGTCGGGAAGACCAATTCCGCTTTTGGTTGAGCACTTGCTGGGGGATGTCTAATTTTCGTAGGCCCGGTAAGGCGTAGCCGCCACCGGGCGAACAAACTCAAAGCTTAAGAATATCTTTCACGAACGGAATGGTCAGCTTGCGCTGGGCGGTAATGGAGGCGCGATCGAGCTGATCGAGCGTGTCAAACAGCGTGCGCATTTCGCGATCCAGCCGCTTGAGCAGGAAGCGCCCCACGTCCTCCGGCAGCTCAAACCCGCGCTGCTTTGCGCGCAGCTGTAACGCCTGAAGCTTATCTTCATCCGACAGCGGCTGAAGCTTGTAGATTTGCCCCCAGTCCAGACGAGACGCCAGGTCCGGCAGCCCCAGATTGAGCTGTCTCGGCGGACGATCGCCGGTGATCAGCAGCCGGGTTTTGCCTGATTCCAGAATGCGGTTGTAGAGGTTAAAGATCGCCATTTCCCACGGCTCGTCCCCCGCCACGCATTCGATATTATCGATGCAGACCAGCGAGAGATGTTCCATTCCCTCCAGCACCTCAGGTACGAACCAGGTGCGTTTATCCAGCGGCACGTAGCCTACCGCATCTCCGCGCGCCGAAAGCTCTGCGCAGGCGGCATGCAACAGGTGGCTGCGCCCCGCGCCTTCGCGTGACCAGATATAGATGTATCCGCTGTGATCCTGGCGCAGCACGTTTTGCAGTGCAGCCAGTAAAGAGGGGTTATCACCCGGCCAGAAACTCGCGAAAGTTTCGTCGTCAGGGAGATAGAGTGGCAGAGAGAGCTGTGCCGGTCCGTTCAGAAATACCTCAACCAGAGATCCTACGTAAAATCGGAATGGAGTTTAACACGGAACCTGCAAGGAGAGAACCGGGCGATCCCTCGCCCGGTAATACGATCAATGTGACGCTTTTTCGCTGTCGTCCGCGTCCAGAATTTCTTCTTCCGGGCGGATGACCGAGATCAGCTTGAAGATCAGGCTCAGGCCCACGCCGACGATGGTCGCCAGCGCCATGCCCTTCAGCTCGGCAGCACCAATGTGCACCTTAGCACCGCTCACGCCGATGATCAGGATAACGGAGGTCAGGATCAGGTTTTGCGCCTTGCTGTAATCCACTTTGGATTCAATCAGCACGCGAATACCGGAGGCGCCGATCACGCCGTACAGCAGCAGAGAAACGCCGCCCATTACCGGTACCGGAATGATCTGAATCGCTGCCGCCAGCTTGCCGACGCAGGAGAGCAGAATGGCGATGATCGCCGCGCCGCCGATAACCCAGGTACTGTAGACGCGGGTAATCGCCATCACGCCGATGTTCTCGCCGTAGGTAGTGTTTGGCGTCGAGCCGAAGAAACCGGAGATGATGGTGGAGAAACCGTTAGCAAACATGGAGCGGTGCAGACCCGGGTCGCGGATTAAATCGCGCTTAACTATGTTCGCCGTCACCACCAGGTGGCCGACGTGCTCCGCAATCACCACCAGCGCCGCAGGCAGAATGGTGAAAATAGCAAACCATTCAAAGCGTGGCGTATAGAAGGTTGGCAGCGCGAACCAGTGGGCCTGAGCGATCGGGGTGGTGTCCACCACGCCCATCGCGAAGGAGAGCGCATAGCCCGCCAGCACGCCGATCAGGATCGGGATAATCGCCATGAAGCCGCGGAACAGCACGGAGCCAAACACCGTTACGCCCAGCGTTACCAGCGAGATGATAATGGTTTTGGAATCCGGTGACTGACCGTCAGCAGGCAGCAGACCGGCCATATTCGCCGCGACGCCCGCCAGCTCAAGACCGATGACGGCAACGATTGCGCCCATCGCCGCAGGGGGGAACATCACGTCCAGCCAGCCGGTACCGGCTTTCTTCACAATGAAGGACACCACGCAGAACAGGACGCCACACATGATAAAGCCGCCCAGCGCGACTTCATAACCCAGCGGCAGCAGCAGCAACACCGGCGAGATAAAGGCGAAGCTCGACCCGAGATACGCCGGGATTTTGCCTTTACAGATAAAGAGGTACAGCAGCGTACCAATGCCGTTGAACAGCAGCACGGTGGCCGGGTTAATGTGGAACAGGATTGGCACCAGCACGGTTGCGCCAAACATGGCGAACAGGTGCTGCAAACTAAGCGGGATAGTCTGTAAAAGCGGCGGTCTTTCACTCACCCCGATAGCACGGCGCGTCATAGTGTTTTCCTCTGTGTAGTATTGTTAGTGTTTTATTCAAAAAAAAGCCGACTATCAAAGTCGGCTTATTTATCGTTATTCGATTATTTCGTACCAAAGATCTTATCGCCGGCATCGCCGAGCCCCGGGATGATGTACCCGTGCTCGTTCAGCCCCTGGTCGATAGAGGCGGTATACAGCTCAACGTCCGGGTGCGCTTTTTCCAGCGCCGCGATCCCTTCCGGAGCAGCAACCAATACCAGCACCTTAATGCTGTTACAGCCCGCGTTTTTCAGCAGGTCGATGGTGGCGATCATAGAGCCACCGGTCGCGAGCATTGGGTCAACCACCAGCGCCATACGCTCGTCGATGTTAGAGACCAGCTTCTGGAAGTAAGGAACAGGCTCAAGGGTTTCTTCGTTACGGTAGATACCCACCACGCTGATACGCGCGCTTGGCACGTGCTCCAGCACGCCTTCCATCATGCCGAGACCGGCACGCAGGATTGGCACCACGGTAATTTTCTTACCTTTGATCTGCTCAACCTGCACCGGGCCGTTCCAGCCTTCGATGGTGACTTTTTCTGTTTCCAGATCAGAGGTCGCTTCGTAGGTCAGCAGGCTGCCGACTTCAGATGCCAGTTCGCGAAAACGCTTCGTGCTGATGTCATGCTCACGCATCAGGCCCAACTTGTGTTTAACGAGTGGGTGTTTCACTTCCACAATCTTCATTCTCTTTCTCCTCTGAGGTGGCGTCCGCAAAAAAATCGCGGGATTATACCGCTTTTTTCGGATTAGGCCATACCCATGTTGCTTGACGTATATCAAGCAAAGTGATTTAGAGACAAAAAAACCGGAGGCGAGACTCCGGCCTGGGGGCGGGGTTCTGCCCGGTGGCGCTGCGCTTACGCGGGCCTACGTGTAGTGTAGGTCGGGTAAGCGTTAGCGCCACCCGACAATTACAGGTTCTCGCCGTTGCTCGCAATAACCTGCTTATACCAGTCGAACGATTTTTTCTTACTGCGGTTCAGCGTGCCGTTCCCTTCATTATCTTTATCCACAAAGATAAAGCCGTAGCGCTTTTTCATTTCGCCCGTGCCGGCAGACACCAGGTCGATACAGCCCCAAGGGGTGTAGCCCATCAGATCCACGCCATCTTCCACCACCGCTTTTTTCATCTCGCGGATGTGGGCGGCCAGATAATCAATACGGTACTGGTCGTTCACCGTGCCGTCGCTCTCCTGCACGTCGATCGCGCCAAAGCCGTTCTCAACGATAAACAGCGGCAGCTGGTAGTGATCCCAGAACCAGTTCAGGGAGTAGCGCAGTCCGACCGGGTCAATCTGCCAGCCCCAGTCGGATTTCTGGACGTACGGGTTAGAGACCAGGCTCTTGCTTTCGTCGTAATCCAGCTGCGGGTTATCCGCCGTCGCCTTGGTGGCGAAGGACATGTAGTAGCTGAAGCCGATGTAATCGACGCAGCCCTGCTTCAGCGCGGCTTTATCCTCTTCGGTTATATCCAGCGCGAAGCCACGACGTTCGAAGTAGTTGAGCAGGTGCTGCGGGTACCTGCCGCGCACGTGTACGTCGGTGAACCAGTAGCGGCGATGCATGGCGTTCATCGCCATCATCATATCGTCCGGCGCACAGGTCAGCGGGTAGATAGGACACATGGCAATCATGCAGCCAATCTGCAGCGACGGGTTAATCTCGCGCCCCGCCTTCACCGCCAGGGCGCTGGCCACCAGCTCATAGTGCGCCGCCTGGAACATCACCGGCTCACGGTCTTCACCCGGCGCGTACTTCAGCCCGGAGTTCGTGAACGGCGCAAAGTCTTCGTGGAAGTTAGCCTGGTTGTTGATCTCGTTGAAGGTCATCCAGTACTTCACCTTATGCTGGTAGCGCTGGAACACCACTTTTGCAAAACGAACGAAGAAGTCGATCAGCTTACGGTTGCGCCAGCCGCCGTATTCGGTGACCAGATGGAAAGGCATCTCGAAGTGAGACAGGGTGATAACCGGTTCGATGCCGTACTTCAGGCATTCGTCGAACAGATCGTCATAGAATTTCAGGCCAGCCTCGTTAGGCTCAAGCTCGTCGCCTTTCGGGAAGATCCGTGTCCAGGCAATAGAGGTGCGGAAGCATTTGAACCCCATCTCGGCAAAGAGTTTGATGTCTTCTTTATAGCGGTGGTAGAAATCAATGGCTTCATGGTTAGGATAATTTTTCCCCTCCAGCACGCCGTTGGTGATTTCACGCGGCACGCCGTGCGCCCCCGCGGTCATGACATCGGCAACGCTCACGCCCTTGCCGCCCTCTTTCCAGCCGCCTTCCAGCTGGTGCGCCGCAACGGCCCCGCCCCACAGAAAATCTGCTTTAAATCCCGACATTCGCTTTCCCTCATTCTGCGTTATTTTCTGCAAAAACAATTACAGAAACCGGTTTCAGTTCAATGATGTGCAAAGGGCATAGCTCTTGCAAGCAGTTCTCAGAAACCGGTTTCATTTTCGTGAACAGAGTCAAGTTTGGCTGCATTCACGAGGCACACAGAAAAAAAGATCTCCACGTCCAGAATAGGCTCGCAAACGTTTGCCTGGACTGTTAGAATTGCGCCGATTTTTCTTACTAGCTATGCAATCGCGTGGGGATTTAAGCCGTGACCAACAAAACTTCTCTCAGCTACAAAGATGCCGGTGTTGATATTGACGCAGGTAATGCGCTGGTTGACCGAATCAAAGGTGTGGTGAAAAAAACCCGCCGCCCGGAAGTGATGGGTGGTCTGGGTGGATTCGGCGCACTGTGCGCGCTGCCGCAAAAATATCGTGAACCTGTTCTGGTCTCGGGAACTGACGGTGTAGGCACTAAACTGCGCCTGGCGATGGATCTAAAACGTCACGACACGATCGGTATCGATCTGGTCGCGATGTGCGTGAATGACCTGGTGGTACAGGGCGCAGAGCCGCTGTTCTTCCTCGATTACTACGCAACCGGCAAACTGGACGTGGATACCGCTGCCAGCGTGATTAACGGTATCGCCGAAGGCTGTCTGCAGTCCGGCTGTGCGCTGGTTGGTGGTGAAACCGCAGAAATGCCGGGCATGTATCACGGCGAAGATTATGACGTCGCGGGCTTCTGCGTCGGCGTAGTAGAAAAATCAGAAATTATCGACGGCAGCAAAGTGGCCGATGGCGATGTGCTGATCGCGCTGGCCTCCAGCGGCCCGCACTCCAACGGCTACTCCCTGGTGCGTAAAATCCTCGAAGTGAGCGGCTGTGACCCGCTGACCACCGAGCTGGACGGTAAACCGCTGGCTGACCATCTGCTGGCGCCGACCCGCATCTACGTGAAAAACGTGCTTGAGCTTATCGAGAACGTCGACGTTCACGCTATCGCTCACCTGACCGGCGGCGGCTTCTGGGAAAACATCCCGCGCGTCCTGCCGGATAACACCCAGGCGGTGATCGACGAATCGTCATGGCAGTGGCCAGCCGTGTTTAACTGGCTGCAGACCGCGGGCAACGTGAGCTCTCACGAAATGTACCGCACCTTTAACTGCGGCGTGGGCATGGTTATCGCCCTGCCGGCAAGCGAAGCGGATAAAGCGGTTAAGCTGCTGACTGAAAAAGGTGAAAACGCGTGGAAAATCGGTACGATTAAAGCCTCCGATTCCGAACAGCGTGTGGTCATTGAATGAAAAACATCGTGGTGCTCATTTCCGGCAACGGAAGCAATTTGCAGGCCATCATAGACGCCTGCAAGCAGAAGAAAATCAATGGCACCATTCGGGCAGTTTTCAGCAACAAGGCCGACGCGTTCGGCCTTGAGCGCGCGCGGGAAGCGAACATTCCCGCGCACGCGCTGGAAGCAAGCCAGTTCGCCGGGCGTGAAGCCTTTGACCGCGAGCTGGTGCATGAGATTGATGCCTACGCGCCGGACGTGGTCGTGCTGGCGGGCTATATGCGTATTCTGAGCCCGGCCTTCGTCGAACACTTCGCCGGTCGTCTGCTGAATATCCACCCTTCCCTGCTGCCAAAATATCCCGGCCTGCATACCCATCGTCAGGTTCTGGAAAACGGCGATGAGGAGCACGGTACCTCCGTGCATTTCGTTACCGACGAGCTGGACGGCGGTCCGGTGATCCTGCAGGCGAAAGTTCCGGTCTTTGACGGCGACAGCGAAGAAGACGTGACCGAACGCGTGCAGACCCAGGAACACGCCATTTACCCGCTGGTGGTCAGCTGGTTTGTCGACGGGCGTCTCGAGATGCGCGACGGCGCAGCCTGGCTGGACGGCGTGAAGTTACCCCCGCAGGGTTATGCGGCTGAAGAGTAATTTTCTATGTCGGGTGGCGCTGCTGCGCTTACCCGACATGTTCGTTGCATTACCCGATATTCCCTTCTCCAACCTTCTAAAATCCCCAACAAAAAAAATAACTGTCATACTTTTCTGGCACTGTTGGACATATCGTGGAAATGCTCGCCATAATAAGGACGAGACGGATTTACCACGTCCTGTGATTGAACTGGAGTGTGAGCTGTAATGGGTCAGGAAAAGTTATATATCGAGAAAGAGCTAAGCTGGTTAGCATTCAACGAACGTGTACTCCAGGAAGCGGCAGACAAAAGTAACCCGCTTATCGAGCGCATGCGTTTTTTGGGCATTTATTCCAACAACCTGGATGAGTTCTACAAGGTTCGCTTTGCCGAGCTGAAAAGACGCATCATCATCAGCGAAGAACAGGGCTTAAACTCGCACTCGCGGCATCTGCTGGGCAAAATCCAGTCCCGCGTGCTGAAAGCCGATCAGGAATTTGACGGCCTGTATAACGAACTGCTGCTGGAGATGGCGCGCAATCAAATCTTCCTGATTAACGAACGCCAGCTTTCCGTTAACCAACAAAACTGGCTGCGCCACTACTTCAAACACTACCTGCGCCAGCACATTACCCCGATTCTGATCAACCGCGAAACCGATCTGGTTCAGTTCCTGAAAGATGATTACACCTACCTGGCGGTGGAAATTATTCGCGGTGAGTCTATCCGTTACGCGCTGCTGGAGATCCCGTCCGACAAGGTGCCGCGCTTTGTGAACCTGCCGCCGGAAACCCCGCGCAGACGCAAGCCGATGATCCTGCTGGATAACATCCTGCGCTACTGCCTGGACGACATCTTCAAAGGCTTCTTCGATTACGATGCGTTAAACGCCTATTCGATGAAGATGACCCGTGACGCCGAATATGACCTGGTGCACGAGATGGAAGCCAGCCTGATGGAGCTGATGTCCTCCAGCCTGAAACAGCGCCTGACGGCCGAGCCGGTGCGCTTTGTCTATCAGCGCGATATGCCGGACGCCATGGTGGAGATGCTGCGCGACAAACTGACCATTTCGCGCTATGACTCCATCGTGCCGGGCGGTCGTTACCACAACTTTAAAGACTTTATTGGCTTCCCGAACGTCGGCAAAGCCAATCTGGTGAACAAGCCGCTGCCGCGCCTGCGCCATCTGTGGTTCGATAAATTCCGCAACGGATTCGACGCCATTCGCGAACGCGACGTGCTGCTTTACTATCCGTATCACACGTTTGAGCACGTGCTCGAACTGCTGCGTCAGGCCTCGTTCGATCCAAGCGTGCTGGCGATCAAAATCAACATCTACCGCGTGGCAAAAGATTCCCGCATCATCGACGCGATGATCCACGCGGCGCACAACGCCAAAAAAGTCACCGTGGTGGTTGAGCTGCAGGCGCGCTTCGACGAAGAGGCCAACATTCACTGGGCGCGCCGTCTGACGGAAGCCGGTGTGCACGTCATCTTCTCCGCGCCGGGGCTGAAAATTCACGCCAAGCTGTTCCTGATTTCCCGTAAAGAGGGTGACGACGTGGTGCGTTATGCCCACATCGGTACCGGCAACTTTAACGAGAAAACGGCGCGAATTTATACCGACTACTCGCTCTTAACCGCCGACGCCCGCATTACTAACGAAGTGCGCCGGGTCTTTAACTTTATCGAAAACCCGTACCGTCCGGTGAGCTTTGACTATTTGCTGGTCTCGCCGCAGAACTCGCGCCGCCTGCTGTACGATATGATCGATAAAGAGATCGCCAATGCCCAAAAAGGGCTGTCGTCCGGCATCACGCTGAAGCTTAACAACCTGGTCGACAAAGGGCTGGTGGACAGGCTGTACGCGGCGTCAAGCTCAGGCGTGCCGGTTAACCTGCTGATCCGCGGCATGTGCTCGCTGATCCCGGAACTGGAAGGCATCAGCGACAATATTCGTGTGATCAGCATTGTTGACCGCTATCTGGAACATGACCGGGTCTATATTTTTGATAATGCGGGTGATAAACAGGTCTATCTCTCTTCGGCAGACTGGATGACGCGCAATATTGACTACCGTATTGAAGTCGCGGCACCGCTGCTGGATCCGCGTCTGAAGCAGCAGATCCTCGACATCATCGAGATTCTGTTCAGCGATACCGTGAAAGCACGCTATATCGACAAAGAACTCAGTAACCGCTATGTGCCGCGCGGCAACCGCCGCAAAGTGCGGTCGCAACTGGCGATTTACGACTATATCAAATCACTCGAGCAACCCGATTAACCTATGCCGATAAATGATAAGACCCCACGCCCGCAGGAATTCGCCGCGGTCGACCTTGGCTCTAACAGTTTCCACATGGTCATCGCCCGTGAGGTGGATGGCGCGCTGCAGATCATCGGTCGTCTGAAGCAGCGCGTACACCTGGCGGATGGTCTTGATGAACGCAGCATGCTCAGCGAAGAGGCGATGGAGCGCGGGTTAAACTGCCTGTCGCTGTTTGCTGAACGCCTGCAGGGCTTCTCGCCCTCCAGCGTGTGCATCGTGGGCACTCATACCCTGCGCCAGGCCCTGAACGCCCCGGAGTTCCTTAAGCGGGCAGAAAAAGTGATCCCCTACCCGATTGAGATCATCTCCGGCAACGAGGAAGCGCGTCTGATTTTCATGGGCGTTGAGCACACCCAGCCGGAAAAAGGCCGCAAGCTGGTTATCGATATCGGCGGTGGCTCAACGGAGCTGGTGATCGGCGAAGACTTTGAGCCGCGCCTGGTGGAAAGCCGCCGTATGGGCTGCGTCAGCTTCGCGCAGATGTATTTCCCGGGCGGCACCATCACCCGCGAGAACTTCCAGCGCGCGCGTATGGCGGCTGTCCAGAAGCTGGAAAACCTGGCCTGGCAGTACCGTATTCAGGGCTGGAACGTGGCGCTGGGCGCGTCGGGCACCATCAAGGCGGCGCATGAAGTGCTGCTGGCGATGGGTGAAAAAGACGGGTTTATCACGCCCGAACGCCTGACGTTGCTGACCGAAGAAGTGCTGAAGCATAAAAGTTTTGACGCCTTAAGCCTGCCGGGTCTTTCCGACGAGCGCAAGGCGGTCTTCGTGCCGGGGCTGGCTATTCTCTGCGGCGTGTTTGATGCCCTCGCCATTAAAGAGCTACGACTTTCAGACGGCGCGCTGCGTGAAGGCGTGCTGTATGAGATGGAAGGCCGCTTCCGCCATCAGGATATTCGCAGCCGCACCGCGCAAAGCCTGGCCAACCAGTACAACATCGACCGTGAACAGGCGAAGCGCGTGCTGGACACCACGGTACAGATGTATGAACAGTGGCAGGAGCAAAATCCTAAGCTGGCGCACCCGCAGCTTGCCGCGCTGTTGAAATGGGCCGCGATGCTGCACGAGGTGGGGCTGAACATCAACCACAGCGGGATGCACCGCCATTCGGCCTATATTCTGCAAAACAGCGATCTTCCTGGCTTCAACCAGGAGCAGCAAACCATGATGGCGACCCTGGTACGTTATCACCGCAAGGCCATCAAGCTCGACGACCTGCCGCGCTTTACGCTGTTCAAGAAAAAACAGTTCCTGCCGCTTATTCAGCTGCTGCGTCTGGGCGTGCTGCTCAATAACCAGCGTCAGGCCACCACCACGCCGCCTACGCTGAAGCTGAAAACCGACGACCATCACTGGACGCTGAGCTTCCCGCACGACTGGTTTAGCCAGAACGCGCTGGTCCTGCTGGACCTGGAAAAAGAGCAGCAGTACTGGGAAGCGGTCACCGGCTGGCTGCTCAAAATCGAAGAAGAGAGCGCCGACGTCGCCGCGTAACGGCTCAGGCGTCCGCGGTGGACGCCTCTGCTTCCAGCAGTGACTCAAGCGGTGCCGGTCTGCCAATCAGATAACCCTGCACATAATCGATGCCTAGCGCGTGAACCGCGCTACGTATCTCTTCGCTTTCAACATACTCCGCCACCACCAGCATTTTCTTCATGCGCGCCAGATGGCAGATAGACGCTACAATCTGATAATCCAGGCTGTTGTTGACGATATTACGAATAAAGCTGCCGTCAATCTTGAGAATATCCGCGTCCACGCTTTTCAGCCGCGCATAGCTCGCATAGCCGGTGCCAAAATCATCAATCGCAATACGTACCCCCATTTTCTGCAGCTGCCGGAGGATGTGTTGCGCCTGCTCCGCATTGCAAAAGGTGCTGCACTCCGTCACTTCAAAGATTAGCTGCCACGGCTCAATGGCGTATTTCGCCAGCAGGCGGCTCACCTCAAGCGGAAACTGCACCCGACACACGGTCGACGGGGCCAGATTAATGGCAAAGCGCTGGCCGGGCAGTCTTTCGCGATGCGCGGCGAGAAAGCGCAGGGTGTGCTCCAGCACCCACAAATCTACCCGGGAAGAGAGACCAAACTCCTGCGCGACGGGCAGGAACTGGTCGGGGGAGATCAATAGCCCGTTTATATCCGACATCCGGAGCAGGACTTCGTGATAGCAATCGCCACGCATGCCGCGAACGGGTTGAACCAGCAGGGTGAATTCGTCGTTATCAAGCGCCTTTTGCAGGCGGCTCATCATCGCGACCTTATCCTTCAGGTTGCGCTGCAAATGGACGGCACCCCGCTGCTGAAGATTTTCCGGATGGTTGGAGGAGAGCGAAAGGTCGGCAACCACGCCCAGCTCGCCCAGCACCAGGTAAAGATGGTTAACCGGGGACCGGACATAGCAATAGCTCACGCCCACCTGCGGCTGCAGCGGCATGCCGTCCCAGACAAAGCGGAACTGCTTGATATGCTCGTCCAGGGCTTCAATCCGCTGCTGGTGCGATTCCGCGTTGAGCCGTACCGCCAGGTCATACCCGGTCAGGTGATACACCAGCTCATTGGGCTGGAGAATGCCATTCACCCACTGCGCCAGCTGCTGCTTGTACTGAATCCGCAGCAACACGCCGTAATTTCGGCCCAGAATTTCCAGCTCCGGAATGCGCAGCAGACAGAGCGCCGACCACGGGTTTTTCGCCAGATCGCGCGACAGCGCCCGCAGGTTAGGCATATGGACGACCGGATCGAGCAGCGCCAGCCTGCGGGAGCGTTTGTTCGCCGCGCGCTGCCGGGTCGCCAGCATCGACATATAAATCACCACGAACGAGAAGACCAGGTAACTGGAAGAGGTGATCGCCAGCTGAATGTCATACCCCGGATTTACCGGGATATAGCGGTAAAAATAGTGAATAGACACCAGTAGTATCGGCGTCCAGATAAGCGAAATCAGCTTATAGCCAAAACGCATCGCGCCCCAGAGCATCACCGGCATCAGCAGGGAAAGAGTGTAGTTGGTGGTGAAAATGGAGCTGTTCTCATTCATCGGAAGCAGCAGCAGCGAAAGCAGTCCGCCAAGCGCGATAGCCCACACCAGCAACTCAACGACCGTCACCTTTTTGTCTATCTCGGAACGGATCTGTGAGAGAAGGCTTTTGATATAGCGCGGATGTCGAAGCAGGCGGATCAGCAGATAGCTCAGCGGCACGCCCGTTAGCCCGCTGACCAGCAGCGTCTGATAGTTGATGAGCGTGCGAATATTGAGGGGATTTAATCCCGCAAGGCTCTGACGGCTCTCATACACGCCTAAATACACCGCAAACTGAAACAGCACCAGAAATAGCGTCGCGGGGCAGAAGACTTGCCAGAAGATGCGCTGCGCCATCAGCCGCACGTCGCCGTACGCGGTCATATTCCGTCTGGGCGCAAACACCCGGTAGCCACCCCAGCTGAGCACTAAAGGGACGACAAAATGGAGGATCCCCGCGACGGTTTCAAACACCCCGACCGACGGGTAATAGCGGATAAACAGCGACAATACGATCCCGGGCAGCGCTTCCAGGCCAAAAAACATCATCAGCGAAAGCAAAAATGACAGGGGTAAATAATAGAGTGCCGCAATGCCGTCGCCCAGCTGCGTGAATGTATTCGCAATGCTCAGCACGGGAAGTAAAACCACAGGCAAAATAAGCGGTAATGCCCACCAGCGGTTTTTATTTTTTTTCAGGAAAGCGAGAATGTTCATAGATGCCCGGTTAAACCCCTTTCGCTCCAGAGGGAAAATAAAGACAGGCATCCAACCTGACGTACGCGCCGCCCGGCGGCGTGCGGGGCGAACTGTGTGGAGGAAGAATTTTAAATATAAGGGCCGGGAAGCCGTTGACTTAAATCAAACTATTTTACGCAAATATCTGTTTGCGGCGTTTTTTTGAAATCATTTTCTTCATATTATCAATGTGGTAAATGCATTAATTAAATTCAATAACATTAATCAATGTAAACATTGACGGTTATTTACACACAGCAGAATTGACCCCGCCTTCCCGCTGTGCCTTAATATCCTTGTCGCCCAAAAGGGCTTATCCAGGAAAAACAGAGTGAGTCAGGTCACGCGTATGCGAAAACGACATCAATTTAATACCCGAATGACCCGCATCATACTGCTCATCAGCTTCCTGTTTTTCTTTGGCCGCTTCGTTTACTCTTCAATTGGCGCCTGGTACCACCATCAGGACAAAACCCAGTCGCAGCAATCCAGCCTGACCGTCGACACCGCCGATCGCTAAACAGCCGAAGGATGTTGCACGAGCCGAATAATGGCCGCGATCCCTTTGCTGAGGATTTTATCCTGCCGCATGACCACCGCCAGTTGCCGCTGCAGCATGGGCGTAAGCGACATCACGCATAGCCCTTCGCGATCGGCATCCTGTTCGACCGCCATTCGCGGCACAATACTGTAGCCCAGCCCCGCGCGAACCATACGTTTGATCGCCTCGATGCTGCCAAGCTGCATCACCGGCGCTATCGCTAATCCATTCGCCGCAAACCAGCCATCGATCAGCGCCCGGGTACCGCTGCCTGATTCAAAGGCAATCTGCGGCTGAGCGTGCAGCGCCTCCGGGGTAAAGTCCCTGAAAGCATCCTGCTGCTCCCGCGACGCGATAAAAACAAACTCTTCGTCCATTACCGGCATGACGTCCAGCGCTCTGCCACTCACCGGCAACGTCACCAGCCCCATATCGAGCCGGTTCTCTTCGATGGCCCTGACGATGTCGAGGGTGTTGCCCGTCGTCACCCCCACCCTCAGGAGCGGATAGTCCTGGCGCAGCTTCTCCAGCAGCGGTGGCAGAAGATGGATGCAGGCCGTTGCCCCCGTGCCAAGCGTAATGGTGCCGCTCACATCGTGGCTGAATGCGCTCACGGACCGAATGGCGTCATCCACCGCCTGCTGAATACGCTCCCCATGCGCCAGCAACGCTTCCCCGGCAGCCGTAGCCTTAATCCCTCGCCCGGTACGCTCCACCAGCCGCGTTTGCAGAAATTGCTCCAGCTGGCGTATTTGCAGGCTGACGGCGGGCTGGGAAATACCCAGCACATCCGCTGCCGCTGAAAAGCTGCCGCGCTGGATCACCAGACGGAACGTGGCGAGATAGCCCAGATTAAGCGTTGTCATTCAAAGTTTCTCTTATACCGCGCATAAGGTTGCTGCCCTGCCAGCACAATAGCGCGCGAGTTATGCTCAGGACAACTGCATAACGGAATGAAAAACAATGGAAACACCCGCCCTGCCACGCCGCCTCACCCTCACGGCGGGATGTAATCAGCTTATCAACTGGGGGATCTCGTTTTATATGCCCGGCACCTTTGCAATGGCGATTTCAGCCGACCGGGGATGGTCATCACCGCAGATTTACCTCGGCCTGACGCTGGCGATGCTGGTGATGGCGGCGGTTTCTCCGTTTGTCGCCCGCCTGCTGGCACGCTTTGGCGGTCAGAAAGTGGTGATGAGCGGCACGTTGCTGATCGCCGCAAGCTGCGCAGTGATGGCGTTTACCCAGACGCTTTTTAGCTGGTACTGCGCCTGGCTGATCGGCGGCGTAGGGATGCGCCTGTCGCTGTACGACGCGCTGTTCGCCGCGCTGGTAAACCTCTACGGGCAACAGGCGCGAAGAACAATCTCACGCGTCACGCTGGCCGGCGGGCTGGCCTCCGCCGTTTTCTGGCCGCTGGGCGATGCTCTGCTGCAGGTCATGAGCTGGCAGGAGGCGCTGCGCGTCTATGCTCTCTTCGGCCTGCTGAGCGCGATGCTGATTCGAACGCTTCCCCGGCAGCGGCTGACGGTGACGACAAAGGGCACCGCGCCGCCTCTTAACAACGAGCGGCGTAACGGCTGGCTTTATGCTGCCTTCATTGCCCTCATCACCTTTGTCTCTAACGGCACCTCCACCCATCTGCCGGAGTTTATTGCCCACTTCGGCCTGCCGGTCGCCATCGGCATGCTGTGGGGGCTCGGCCAGACGGGCGCCCGCTCGCTGGAGGTGCTGGCGGGTGCCCGCTTAACGCCGTTCAGGCTGACCCTTTTCACCGCCCTGGCCATGCCGCTCTGCTTTCTTCTGGGGATAAGCAGCGCCCTGTTTGCGTGGTGTGCGGCCGGGTTTGTGCTGGGCTATGGCGCCATCAACGGGCTGGTCACCATCGTAAAAGCCACCCTGCCGCTGGAGCTGTTTAGTACCGAAAGCTATGCCCGCCGCACCGGCATGCTGCTGATCCCCGGCCAGCTGATGGCGGCAGCCTCGCCGTTTGCCTATGCGTGGCTGAATAAAACGCTGGGGATCGCAGGTGCAATGTGGGTATCAACGGGCCTGACGCTAGTGATTGCCGGGCTGGCGATAGCGATTGTGCGCCGTCCACGCACGCAAACTGTATCGCACTGTATCCAGAGCGCCACGCTGACAAACGGGTACAAAACGCCGCCTCCGGCAAATATCTCCGATACATAAAAATGGTTTTCTTTCCCTGTCGCCATTCAGAACCGATGAGGAGAGAACCCATGATTCGTCGTTACGCACTTATCCCCCTGCTTGTCCTGGCATCTGTAGCCCATGCCCGGGCCACACCGCTGGACAGCCTGAGCGCCGCGGACGTGAACGGCCCCGCCGCCGTTGCGCCGCTGGCGCAGCCGCAGCCGCCCGCAAAGCTGATAGTCGATCCCCCGCTTGCCGGGCCGCTGAGCAAAGGCGCGGTGTTTATTCAGTACCGTGCCGAAAACCTGCGCATCGAGCCGGTATTCGGCCCCGAAGCGCTCAAGGTCACGCCACGCATCGGGCACATTCACGTGGTGGTGGATGACGCGCCGTGGCACTGGGCTGACGCCAGCGGAGAGCCGGTGATCCTGGTGGGGCTGCCCGCCGGTAAACACAAGGTGACAATTATTCTGGCCGACCCGACGCACAAGCCGCTCGACCACAAAACCGTTGAATTCACCGTCCCGCCCCACGCGGCGGTCCACCATTTTTAAGGAGTCTGAAGATGAAAGCACTGTCTGTAGTGACGGCAGGCCTGCTGGCGCTTTCCGCCAGCGCCTTTGCACAGAGTAAAACCAGCGTGGTGCTGGTCCACGGCGCGTTTGCCGACGGCAGTAGCTGGAATAAGGTGATTACCCTGCTGCAGAAACAGCACGCCGAGGTCATTGCCGTCCAGCTCCCGCTCACGTCGCTTAAGGATGACGTTGCGGCCACGCGGCGGGCCATCGCCCGCGCCGAGGGTGACGTGGTGCTGGTGGGCCACTCCTGGGGAGGTACCGTGATTAGCGAGGCGGGCAACGATGCGCGGGTAAAATCGCTGGTGTACGTGGCGGCGTTCGCGCCGGACTCCGGCCAGTCGACGGCGGATCTGGCAGGAAGCTACCCTGCACCGCCGGGCAGCGCGGGCATTGCTAAATCGGCGGACGGCTATTTATACCTGCCGACAGGAGCCGTCAGAAAGGACTTCGCGCCTGACGTGAAGCCAGCCATTCAATATAAGATTGCGGCCACGCAGGGGCCGATTAAGGCCGAGGCGTTTGGTGAAAAGGTCTCCCACGCGGCGTGGCATGACAAACCGAGCTGGTATGTGGTCAGCAAGAATGACCGTATGATCAACCCCGATCTGGAACGGGCGATGGCGAAGACGATCCATGCGAAAACAGCCGAGGTGGCGGCAAGCCACGTGTCGATGGTCAGCCAGCCGCAGATCGCTGCCCGGACGATTGAGCAGGCGATAAGCAGTAATTAACCGGAGTGACTCATTCGATCTTCTGCACTTCCGTATCCACCGGCAGCAGCGCAGTGCCGTCATGCGCTGCTGGCGCCATAAAGGGAACCGGCCTGCCCGTCCGCCTGTCAATCAGCAGCGAGTGACGCTCGCCCTGCGCAAACAGATTTTGCTCGCCCCACTGACGCAGCGCCACGATCACGGGGAAAAGACGTTCGCCTTTGTCGGTCAGAACATATTCCTGATAAGCCGTGCCGTCCGATGCTCCCCGTAACGTCAGGATTTCCGCCTCAACCAGCTTGCGAAGCCGGTCAGAAAGGATGTTGCGCGCCACCCCAAGGCTGCGCTGAAAATTCCCGAAGCGCGTCATGCCGTCAAACGCATTACGCACAATAAGAAGCGACCAGCGATCCCCGAGCAGGTCAACGCTGCGGGCAACGGGACAATATTCCTCTTTTACCGTATTTCGGGACATCACCTGTTTTCCTCGCAAAGGCCACCCCATAACTAGTTGCATTTTAAAACTGCTTAGCCTAGCATTCAACCAGTTTCATTTTAAAACCAGGTTATCACAGGCGAGGATTTTGAACATGTCACTGACGTCAGCCCTTCCTTCAGCCGACATGCCGCGCAGCATGGTCTGGCTGTTCGCCACCGCCAGCGGCCTAAGCGTGGCAAACGTCTATTACGCCCAGCCTTTGCTTGACGCGCTGGCGAACGATTTCGGCATCAGCCATGCGGCCGTGGGGGGCGTGGTGACCGCGACACAAATTGGCTGCGCGCTGGCTCTTTTGCTTGTCGTTCCTCTGGGTGACAAAGTGGATCGTCGACGACTCATGGCAGTACAGCTGATTGCTCTGGTGGTGGCGTTGGTTTCCGTCAGCATGGCACAGTCCTCTTCAGCGCTGCTGATCGGCATGCTTGCGACCGGTATGTTGGGCACGGCCATGACGCAGGGGCTGATCGCCTACGCCGCCAGCGCCGCGTCGCCCCATGAACAGGGACGCGTTGTCGGCGCGGCACAGGGCGGCGTGTTCACAGGTTTGCTGCTCGCTCGCGTCTTTGCCGGTGGCATCAGCGATATCGCGGGCTGGCGCGGGGTTTATCTTTGTGCTGCCGCGCTGATGCTTATGATTGCGTTACCTCTGTGGTGGCGACTCCCCGCCCTGCCAGCCGTCACTGCCACGATGAGCTATCCGCGCCTGATTGGCTCAATGCTCACGCTGCTGCGGCAGGAAAAAGTGCTGCAGATACGCGGCGTGCTGGCGCTGCTGATGTTTGCATCATTCAACATTTTCTGGAGCGCGCTGGTGCTGCCGCTGAGCGCACCGCCGTTTAACTTTTCGCATACAGCGATTGGCGCGTTTGGGCTGGCTGGCGCGGCGGGCGCGCTGGCGGCTGGCCGGGCAGGACGCTGGGCCGATCGGGGATATGCCCAACGCACCAGCGCGGCGGCGCTGAGTATCTTGCTGTTAGCCTGGTGGCCCTTGTCGCTGATGGACCGTTCACTCGGGATCTTGCTTATCGGCATCATACTGCTCGATTTGGGCGGTCAGGCGCTGCACGTCACTAATCAGAGCATGATTTTCCGCACCCGTCCCGAGGCGCACAGCCGGCTGGTCGGGCTTTACATGCTGTTTTATGCCGTCGGCAGCGGGCTCGGCGCGCTCGGCACAACGATGGCGTATGCCTGTGCCGGCTGGCCGGGCGTCTGCCTGCTTGGCGCCTCGGTCAGCCTGCTGGCGCTGGTGTTCTGGTGGCTAACCCGCGCTAGCCACCGCTGTCCGCGGGATAATCCCGATTAATCCACGCGTGGTCCTCTTCCCAGGTGAACATCCATTTGCGCACCGGACCGGCCATCACGTTGAGATAGTAGCTGTCATACCCGGCCATCGTCGCGACCGGGTGGTAGCCCTTCGGCACCATCACCACGTCACGGTTATAGACCGCCATACACTCATCCAGCGTTCTGTCGTCGGTGTAGACGCGCTGCATGCAGAACCCCTGCTCGGGGTTAAGGCGATGATAGTAGGTCTCCTCCAGGTAGGTCTCCTGAGGCGGGTTATCCGTGTCGTGCTTGTGGCTCGGGTACGAGCTGGTGCAGCCCTCACTGGTCCACACCTCCACCACCAGCAGGCTATCGGCGGGCCTGTCTTCCGGCAAAATATTATGCACATAGCGCTGGTTGTGACCTTTGCCGCGCGCTTCGCCGTCGATATCCTGCGGCGCAATCAGCCGCGTCGGATACGTGCCTTTGCCCGGCGCGGCGCAGACCGCGAGCTCCAGCTTCGTCAGAGCCTTCACCTGCACCGACTCCTGAGAGGTGACGTACACCGCCCAGGGCTTGATGCGCTCGAAGGGGCTCATCCGTTCGCCGATGTCGTTAAACTGCGCGGAAGGCGTGCGGATGGAGGCGCGCCCGGCGACCAGCACCAGGCAGCGCTCTTCGCTGACGGCGGGCAGCGTCAGCGTTTGCCCCTCCTGCAGCTCATACGCCTCAAAGCCGACGTACCCCCACCCCGCGCTTTCCGGCGTAACGGAATGGGTGCGCCCCTCCGCGTTCGGCTGTTGCCAGCGTGATAACAGACGTGACATGTTCCCTCCTCAAATCAGTCCGGCGTCGCGAGCCAGGCGGCTCAGGTTGTTATACCCCAGACGGGCGTAGGTCAGCGGATGGGCAATCGCCGGATCCTGCTCGGCCTCGACCACCAGCCAGCCGTGATAATTCTGCGCCTTCAACAGCCGCATAATCGGCGGGTAATCGACGCAGCCGTCGCCCGGCACGGTAAACACGCCGCTCAGCACCGCATCGAGGAAGCTGGTTTTGCGGTTTTTGACGTCCGCCAGCACATCGGCGCGCACGTCTTTGCAGTGAACGTGGTTGATGCGCGACGCCCAGCGCTGCGCCACCGCCAGCGGATCGGCCCCGGCAAAGGTCAGATGGCCGGTATCGAGCAGCAGTCCGACCGCCTCCCCGGTGTGGATCATCAGGTTGTCCACGTCCTCGGCGGACTCAATCACCGTGCCCATATGGTGATGGTAGGCAATCTGCACGCCCTGCTGCTGGGTGTAGCGGGCAAATTCGGTGAGCTTCTCGCCATACTCCTTCCAGCGCGCCTGCGGGAAGCGCGGGCGCAGGTGAACCGGGGTCTGCTGCTCGCCGTGAATGCAGCCGCTCACTTCCGCAAAGACCAGCACCTTCGCCCCCAGCTCGCGCAGCAGCGTCAGGTGTGACTGCACGGCGGCGATCTCCTCCTCCACGCTGCGCTCCAGCAGGCGGCCGGAGTACCAGCCGGAGACCAGCTGCAGCTCGTGACGCTGCAGGATGGGGCCAAGCAGGCGCGCTTCGCGCGGGAATTTATTGCCCAGCTCGAAGCCGGCAAAACCGGCCTCTTTACCTTCGCTCAGACAGGTCTCCAGCGACGTCTCCGCGCCGAGAGAAGGCAGATCGTCGTTCGTCCACGTCAGCGGGTTAATGCCTAATTGCACACTCATTTTCGTCTCCATTATGCGTGTCCGCGCTCGCGCCACCAGGCGATAAGCTGCAGGTAGTTGTCCCGGATGCGCGCCACCAGCTGCGCATCGTCAATATCGTGCTTCAGCCACGCGCGGGAGGCATCGCCAAACAGCGTGCGCCCCACGGCGAAGCCTTTCACTACCGTCTGCCCCGCTGCGGCTTTGAAGTCGGCGCGCAGCTGTTCCGCCGGAGCGTCCAGGCCGAGGATCACCACCCCGCGGCAGTGCGGATCGCGGCGTTCGATAATCTCGCTCAGCGCCGTCCAGCCGTCGGCCGAGAGCGGCGGCAGCTTCCACCAGTCCGGGTAAATGCCCAGGTTGTAGAAGCGGGAGATGGCGCGCAGGTAGAGCTCGTCGCTGCGCGGCATGCTGGCGGGCAGGATCACCTCCAGCAGCAGCTCGTGCCCGGACCGGCAGCAGGCGTGGTACACCTCGGCGATTTTCTGCTCCTGCTCCAGGCGCAGGCCGTGGGCATCTTCCGGGTGGAAGAAGACCAGGCACTTCACCACGTGCTCCTGCGGCCAGCTGATAAGCTGGGTGCCGATGTTGCCGTGCTCCATCTCCAGCGGCCTGGAGCCCGGCAGCTCGATGGGGCGGCCAATCCACCACCCTTCTCCGGTGATAGCGTTCAGCGCGTCCTGACCAAAGGTGCCGTCGCACAGCAGGCCGGCTTTGCCCTCCAGCCCGGCGCGGCTCGCCGCCTCGCGGCTGGCCTGCAGGATCAGCTGCTTCAGCGCGGGAATGCGCTTAAGCGACGCGCCGCACTGCATCGCCATATCCTCAAGCTGGCTGCGGTGATCGAAGGCCATCACGCACAGCTCCGGCCACTCGCGGCGTCGGGTGGTCACCCGGTGGAGATGGTTAAGACGTGGGTCGAGATCCGGGCGCGGCACATCCACAGCGCGGGAAAGATAGTCATCCAGCTCGATTTTGCTCGGCATCGCCGGGGCGCAGCCGTGGCGCGAGACCACCAGCGCGCCGCAGGCGTTGGCGTAGCGGCACGCCTGCTCCCAGCTCTCGTCGTTCAGGTAGCCGCGCAGCAGGCCGGACATAAACGCGTCCCCCGCCCCGAGGACGTTCAGCACCTCCACGCGCACGCCGGTCACCGTCAGGCCGTCGTCCAGCCGGGACGGAATGGCGTCGGTATAGACCGAGCAGCCGAGCGCGCCGCGTTTGCAGACCAGCGTAGCGTCACTGACGGCGCGCACCAGCTCCAGCGCCTGGAGGGTATCCGTGCTGCCGCCCGCAATGTGAAACTCCTCTTCGGTGCCGACAATGACGTCGAAGAGGTGCAGCACCTCCTGCAGCTTGCGGGTGACCTTATCGGCGGCGATAAAGCGCGTTTCCCCGTCGCCTAAGGCGGTGAGCCCCCACAGCACCGGACGGTAGTCGATGTCCAGCACCGTGCGCACGCCGTGACGGCGGGCATAGCCCAGCGCCGTCAGCACCGCCTCGCGGGTCTGCGGATGAGAAAGGTGAGTCCCGGTGATGGCAAGACAACGTGCGGAGGCAATGTAGCTTTCATCCACATCGCTGGCGGTAATCGCCATGTCCGCGCAGTTATCGCGATAAAAAATCAGTGGAAAGGTGTCCCGGTCTTTAATGCCGAGCAGCACCAGCGCCGTGAGGCGTTGTTTATCGGTAATCAGATGGCTGGTATCGCAGCCCACCTGGTTGAGCTCTTCCCGCAGGAAGCGGCCCATATGTTCATCGCCGACGCGCGCCAGCATCGACGAACGTAAACCCTGGCGCGCGGTGCCGTACGCCACGTTACCCGACGACCCGCCGAGATATTTGGCGAAGCTCGACGCGTCCTCCAGACGGGCACCAATCTGCTGACTGTAGAGGTCTACCGCCACGCGGCCCATGCATATCACATCAAACTGCTTTTCCACGTTGATACCTCATCAGACAATGTCGTTCACGTTCAGCCAGCGGCCTTCCCGGTGCGAGAGTGCGATCGCGTCCAGCACGCGCGACACCTTCCAGCCCTCTTCGAAGTCCGGCCACATCGGCGCGTCGGCGGCAATCCCGTCCACCAGGTCGCGCACCTCCACCGTTTTTTGATCGTTAAAGCCAATCCCGTGTCCCGCGCCCATGCAGAACGCGGCGTAGTCCGGGTGCGCCGGGCCGACGAGCAGCGTGCGGAACCCCTGACGGTTCACCGGATCGTCATGCAGATAGAGCTTCAGCTCCGCCATGCGCTCCTGGGTGAAGCTGATGGCGCCTTTCGTCCCGGTGATGACGTACGACAGCCCCATCTTACGGCCGCAGGCAACGCGGGAGGTTTCAATAACCCCTTGCGCGCCGCCCGCAAAGCGCACCATCGCGTGGGCCTGATCCTCGTTTTCGACGGCAAGCATCTCTGACGATCCGGCCTTCGCCGGGCGCGCCGGGACCACAATCTTCAGGTCGCCGCAGACCTGCTCGATCTCCCCGACCAGGTACTGGGCCATATTGACGATATGCGCCGCGAGGTCGCCCAGCGCCCCCAGCCCGGCGGTCTCTTTAAAGCAGTGCCAGTGAATGGGCGAGAGCGGGTCGGCCATATAG
Source organism: Enterobacter cloacae complex sp. P16RS2 (assembly GCF_014982155.1). Taxonomy (NCBI): domain Bacteria; kingdom Pseudomonadati; phylum Pseudomonadota; class Gammaproteobacteria; order Enterobacterales; family Enterobacteriaceae; genus Enterobacter; species Enterobacter cloacae complex sp. P16RS2. Next base: position 79,234 of record NZ_JADCKW010000013.1, read on the forward strand.
TCTTCGTTGTGGGTGCCGTAGAAGTGGATCACCTCGCCAATCTCGCCGCGGGCGATAATCTCCTTCGCCAGCTGCGCGGTCGGGTTCTTCATGTAGTTGAACCCCACCAGCGTTTTCACCCCGGCCCGCTTCGCGGCGTCGACCATCTCGCGCGCGTCGTGGGCGTTAAGCGCCAGCGGCTTCTCCGAGTAGACGTGCTTGCCGTGGCGGATTGCCTCCAGCGCCATCTCCTTATGCAGGTGGTTGGGTGAACAAATATCCACCACGTCAATAGCCGGGTCGGCCACCAGCGCCCGCCAGTCCCCGGTGGAGCGGTTGAAGCCAAACGCCTGCGCGCGCGCTGCCGCCAGCTCCGGCGAGACTTCCGCCACCATCTCGCGCACCAGCCTGCCGCGCAGGTTGAAGACCGTCGGGGCCTGGGCATAGGCGATAGCGTGCGCCTTGCCGATATACCCGGTGCCAATTAATCCAATACGAACCTCTTTCATCGTGATCCTCACAGTGCGCCGCGACGGCTCTTGGCATAGGTATCGAATGCCACCGCCAGAACGATAATTAATCCGGTGATAATCTGCTGGTAGTAGGCCGAGACGTTCATCAGCACCAGGCCGTTAATCAGAATGCCCATGATGATGGAGCCGATAATGGTGCCGCCGATGCGCCCGTAGCCGCCCATCAGCGAGGTGCCGCCGATCACCACCGAGGCGATGACGCGCAGCTCAAAGGAGATCCCGGCCACCGCCTCGGCGCTCCCCAGACGCGCGCTCAGAATGAAGCCCGCCAGCCCGGCCAGACAGCCGATCAGCACGTAGACGCTGACCAGAACGCGCTTGACGTTCACCCCCGCCAGGCGCGCCGCCTCCGGGTTACCGCCGATGGCGTAGACGAAGCGGCCCCAGCGGGTTTTATGCAGCGCCAGATAGCCGCCGAGGGCGACGATGGCGAAGATCCAGATCGGAATGGAGATGCCGAGCAGCTCGCCGCGACCCCACCAGCGGTAGCCCTGATCGAACCCGGCGATCGGCGCGCCGTCGTTAATCACCAGCGTCAGGCCGCGCCAGATGGTCATCCCACCGAGGGTGACGATGAACGGAGGCAGGCGCAGACGGGTCACGCCCAGGCCGTGCAGGAAGCCGATCGCCGTGCCCATGGCCAGACAAATCCCCAGACCAATCAGCCAGCTCATGCCGCCCCAGGCGTTCGGATCGACGGTGGTGAAGTTGTCGCCCTTAATCACGTACGCCGCGGTCATGGCGCAGACCGCCAGAATGGAGCCCACGGAGAGGTCAATCCCGGCAGTCAGGATGACGAAGGTCATCCCCACGGCCATGATCCCGTAGATGGAGACTTCGGTCAGGATGTTGAAAATATTGCGTTCAGAGAAAAAGTTGCTGTTCTGCGACTGGAAGAAGATCAGCAGCAGGATCATGAAAATCAGCACCCCGAAGCGCTCGAAGAAGGCGATGGGATCGATGCGTCCGGCGCGTTTGACCGGGGCCTGCGTTTTAGAAATCATCTGCGTCATGAGAAACTCCGTTATGCCGCGTTCAGGGCGTTGTGGTTGATGGCCATCATCGTCATCAGCCGTTCTTCGTTAGCGTCGTCACCGTGGATCTCGCCGGTCACCCGGCCTTCGCTGAGGGTGATGATCCGATCGGACACCGCCATCACCTCAGGCAGATCGGAGGAGATCACGATCACCGCCACGCCCTTTTTCGCCATGTCAAACAGCACCTGGTGCACTTCCGATTTGGTCCCCACGTCGATGCCGCGCGTCGGCTCATCAACGATCAGCACCCGCGGGTTGAGCGCCATGCAGCGCGCGAGGATCACCTTTTGCTGGTTGCCGCCGGAGAGCTTGCGCACCTCCTGCGCGCTGTTGACCATTTTGATCTGCAGCGCCTTGCGGTAGGACTCAATCAGATCGTCCTCCTTGCGGGTGTTTACGAACCAGCGCCACTGCAGCAGCGAGGAGAGGCAGGAGAGCGACAGGTTGTCGCGGATCGACAGCCCCAGCACCGCCCCCTCTTTTTTGCGGTCTTCCGGCACCAGCGCCACGCCCTGATCGAGAGCATACAGCGGGTCGCGCGGCTGATACGGCACGCCGTCCAGCTCAAAGCTGCCCGAGGTAAACGCATCAGCGCCAAACAGGCAGCGGGCCACTTCGGTACGTCCCGCGCCCACCAGCCCGGCAATGCCCAGAACTTCCCCGGCGTGAACGTGGAAGCTGATGTCGTGCAGGGCGATACCGTGCGGATCCAGCGGCGGTTTTTCGCGGCTCAGCCCCTTCACCGCCAGGCGGACGGGTTTGTCCTCATGATGGGTTTCGCTGGCGGGGCGTCGGTTAAAGGCCACGTCGCGTCCGACCATCAGGCGGATCAGCTGTTCAACGTTGGTCTCCGCCACCGCGCCGGTGCCGGTGAAACGGCCGTCCTGGAAAACGGTGAAGCGATCGCAGAGCTGGAAAACTTCGTGCAGGCGGTGGGTAACGTAAATAATGCTCACGCCGCGGTTTTTAAGCTCCCGCACCACGCGGTGCAGGCTTTCCACCTCGCTGTCGCTCAGCGCGGCGGAAGGTTCGTCCATAATAATTAACCGGGCGTTGAGGGTCAGCGCCCGGGCGATCTCCACCATCTGCTGCTGGGCGACGCTCAGACGGGCAACCGGTGTGGTCGGCGCAACGTTCAGCTGGAGGTAATCGAGAATGACCTGCGCCTCCTGGTTGACCGCCCTTTCGTCGACGATCAGGTTACGCCTGCGGGGCTCGCGTCCGAGAAACATGTTTTCCGCGACGGTCATGTTGGGCAGCAGGTTGAATTCCTGATAGATGGTGATAATGCCCTTGTTCTGGCGCGCCACCGGAGAGTCGTCCACCGGCAGCGTTTCGCCGTTGAACCAGATATCCCCGCGCGTTTGCGGCTGCGCGCCCGCGAGCGCCTTCAGCAGCGTGGATTTTCCCGCCCCGTTTTCACCCAGCAGGGCGTGAATTTCGCCGCTGCCGACGGTCAGCTGAGCGCTGCTCAGCGCCCAGACGCCGGAAAAGCTTTTTGCCAGGTCGGTCACTTTCAGTAAGGGTTGCGACATCAGTCTGCTCCTCCTCATGATGAGCCGCCAGAGGCGGCTCGGGACATATTAGTTACCGGCCTCACCGATACGCTCAGCCTGCTGCAGGTTCTCTTTGGTGATCAGCGTCGGCGGGTAGTCGGCCCCGGTGATGGCCTTCTTCTCGCGCACGTTGGCCACCAGCTGGCTCATCGCCGTCTGCACCGCAAAGCCCGGACGCTGATCCGCCGTCACCGCCAGCCAGCCGTCGCGCACGCGGGCCAGCGCTTCCGGTACGGCATCAAAGCCGGTGACCAGAATTTCGCCCGGCTTCACGCCCTGGCTCTGCAGCGCTTCAATCGCGCCCAGCGCCATATCGTCGTTGGCGGAGAGGATCACCTGCGGACGTTTCGGCAGCGAAGGCAGAACGCTTTCAACAATGCGCATCCCTTCAGAACGCATCCAGTTGCCGGTCTGATCGGCGACGATCTTGTATTTATCCCCGCCCGCCTTCAGGCTGTCGCGGATCCCTTTGGTGCGTTCAATATTGGAAGAGGAGCCCGGCTGGCCGGTGAGGAGAATGATGTCCGCGCCGTTAGGGAATTTGGTTTTGACGAAGTCGCCAATCGCCTGGCCGCCCTTGTAGTTGTTTGCGCCGAAGTGCGGCACTTTTTTCTGGCTGTCGACGGATCGGTCAAGGGTAACCACCGGCAGCTTCGCATCCTGAATTTCATCCACCGCGCTGGAGACCGCGTTGACGTCGTTCGGGGAGACGATAAAGCCCTGCGCCCCGCGGGTGATGGCGTTTTCCAGGTCAGCTACCTGCTTCGGCGAGCTGCCCTGTCCGTCCAGCACCTGAAGCTTCACGCCCATCTCTTTTGCGGCTTTCACCGCCGTGCGCTGCATGTGAACTTCAAACGGCATGGCCAGGTTTGGCGTACTGAAAACGATTTGCTCGTTTTCGGCTAGGGCGGCCCCGGATGTCATGGCGATGAGGGCGGCTACGATCAGTTTTTTCATTATTATGTCTCTCTGTGTAGGGTTGTTGTGTTTAGAGGACGATCTCGCGCTGGCTACGCAGTGATTCCAGCGCTTTATCCGCAAGGTACAGCGCACGTTCACCATCATCGCCGCTGCAGTCAGGCACCGCTTCGCCGCGCAGGACCGCAACAAAGTGTTCCCATTCCGCGGCGTAAGCGGATTTGTAGCGCTGCAGGAAGAAGTGTTCCGGCAGCGCGCTGGTGCAGCCCTGTTTGCCGTAATGCTGCACCTGGTTTTCAAGAATATTGCCCGCGCACAGCAGCCCTTCGGAGCCGTGCAGCTCCAGGCGCTGGTCGTAGCCGTAAGATGAACGGCGGCTGTTGACGATGGTCGCCATCGCGCCGGAGGCATATTTCAGAACGATAAACGCGGTGTCGATATCCCCCGCCTCGCCAATCGCCGGATCCACCAGGTTGCTGCCCTGGGCATACACCGACACCGGCTCTTCGCCCATGATGAAGCGGGCCATGTCAAAGTCGTGAATGGTCATATCGCGGAACATGCCGCCAGAGACGCGCACGTACTCCACAGGCGGCGGAGACGGATCGCGGGAGATGATGAGCAGCGATTCCGGTTTGCCGATGCGCCCGGCCTGCGCGTCGGTTTTCACTCGGCGAAACTGTGGGTCAAAGCGGCGGTTAAAGCCAATGAACAGCGGCACGTCGTACTCTTTGACCACCTTCAGGCAGTCGCGCACGCGGGCGAGGTCAAGGTGTACCGGCTTTTCGCAGAAGATGGCCTTGCCGTGGCGGGCGGCCATTTCAATCAGATCCGCGTGGGTGTCGGTGGCGGAGGCGATCAGCACGGCGTGAACGTTAGGGTCGGTCATCGCCTCGTTCAGGCTCTGCTGACGGGCCTGATACTGCGCGGCGAGACGGGTGGCAAATTCCTGATTCGGGTCAACCACGGACCAGAGCGTGGTCGCGCCGTGGCTGGCGATGTTAGCTGCATGTACCTGGCCAATTCGGCCAGCGCCCAGTAAAGCAATGTTAAACATAACGGCTCCCGGTGTTGGTGAATGCTGTGAACTAACGACTCTATAAATAAAACATTTATTTCATTTTTATAAATAGTGAAAATTATGTTTTTGAGTACGGGTTAACACTTTTGAGATGAATGAGATAAATTTTGTTATCAATCTCACAACATAGGTGAACGTGCGGCAACTCCCCTCCCCCGGCTCTCTCCCTCAGGGAGAGGGAGTAAAAAACCGCACCGACCCGTCCCCTCTCCCTATGGGAGAGGGTTAGGGTGAGGGGAAAACAAAAATGAAATGAAAATTTCGTTACGGCAGGAAAACTTAATACTGACGGGCTTTTTTCACCTGGGCCTGCGTTTGCTCGGCGGCTTCACGCACGGCAGACGACGCCGCCACCTGCGCATCACCGGTTCGCCACCAGGAGGCGTAATCGTGGGTCATGGTCTTCGGCAATACCTTGATGTCCAGCAGCGTCGGGCCCGGATGCGCCCGCGACGCCTCAAGCGCCGCCAGCAGGCTTTGCTCATCGTTCACCCGCCACGCGCGGCAGCCGTAGCTTTCCGCGTTTTGCGCAAAATCGACCTTCACCAGCGGCCCGTCAAGCCGCCCGGTTTCCGGGTTGCGCCGGCGGTTTTCCGTGCCAAAGCTGCCCATGCCGTGCCCCATCTGCAGGTTGTTAATGCAGCCGAAGCTGGCGTTATCAAACAGCAGAACGGTGATCTTAATGCCCTCCTGAACGGCGGTTTGCAGCTCGGAGTGCAGCATCATGTAGGAGCCATCCCCCACCATGGCGTACACCGGCAGTTCGGGTCTGGCGAGCTTCGCGCCGATGGCCGCCGCAATCTCGTAGCCCATGCAGGAGTAGCCGTACTCCAGGTGATAGCTGTCCGGCGTTTTGACCTGCCAGAGGCGCTGTAAATCCCCCGGCAGCGAACCGGCCGCGCCCACCACAACGGCGCTATCTTCAATATGCTGGTTGATCAGCCCCAGCACCCGCGTCTGGGTCAGGCGGGTGTTGAGCGTCTCGCCGTATTCCGCCAGCTGCGCGTCCATGTGCCCCGCCACTTCGGGCGCGTCGTCAGGGCGCCACTGGCGATCCCACAGGCGACGGCACTCTTCGCGCCAGATGGACTTCGCCTGAGCGATCGCCTCTCCCCAGCCGCTGCGGTAATCCCCGAGCGCGTGGGTCAAGGCCTGCAGTCCGGTTTGGGCATCGGCAATCAGCGCGGTCGCGTCCAGCTTCAGGGCGTCAAACTCGGCCACGTTCAGCAGCAGAAACTCAACGTCCGGGTGGGAAAAGAGCGCCTTGGAGCCGGTGGTAAAATCGGTCAGGCGCGTGCCGACGCCAATCACTAAATCCGCCTGCGGCGCGAGCTGGTTGGCGGCCATTCCCCCCGTCACTCCTACGCCGCCCAGGTTAAGTGGGTGGTCACTTACCAGCGCCCCTTTTCCGGCCTGGGTTTCAGCAAACGGCAGCCGAAGCGTCTCGACAAATTCGCGAAACGCCTCATGCGCGCCGGAATAGCGCACGCCGCCGCCGCACACCACCAGCGGACGACGCTTGCGGGCGATCAGCGCCCGCGCCTGCGCCAGACGCTGCGGATCGGGCGGACGGCGCTCAATATGGTGCACGCGACGCGCGAAGAAGCTCAGCGGGTAGTCCCAGGCTTCCCCCTGCACGTCCTGCGGCAGGCAAATGGTCACCGCCCCGGTATTGGCGGGGTCAGTGAGCGTTCGCATCGCGCTTAGCATGGCGCTCATCAGTTGCTCCGGCCGGTTAATGCGGTCCCAGTAGCGGGAGACCGGACGGAAGCAGTCGTTGGTGCTGATGCTGAGGTCGTGATACTGCTCGATCTGCTGCAGCACCGGGTCCGGCTGGCGGCTGGCGTAGATATCGCCCGGCAGCAGCAGCAGCGGGATGCGGTTCGCCGTGGCGGTGGCCGCCGCGGTCACCATATTGGCGGCGCCCGGCCCGACGGAGGAGGTGACGGCAAAAATACGCTGACGGCGGTGCTGTTTGGCGAATCCCGTCGCCATGTGGGCGATACCCTGCTCGTTGCACCCCTGCATAATGTGTAAATGACCGGGGTTCTGCTCCAGCGCCTGACCGATACCGAGCACGTTGCCGTGACCAAATATGGTGGCGACGCCCTCCACGAAGGGCGTTTCGTCACCGTCCACGCTGACGTACTGTTGATTAAGGAACCGGACCAGCGCCTGGGCCATGGTCATACGTTCGGTTTGCATAAAACCTCCTGTCAGCCCAGCGTGGGCATAGAGAACGCAGCGCCTGTCTCCTGCTGCATTTCCGGCCAGCGCGCGGTGATGGTTTTCATTCGGGTGTAGAAGCGCACGCCGTCGCTGCCGTGAACGTTGAGCGCGCCAAAGATGGAACGCTTCCAGCCGCCGAAGCTGTGGAATGCCATCGGCACCGGGATCGGCACGTTGACCCCCACCATGCCCGCCTGCACCTCTTCGCAGAAGCGGCGCGCGCAGCCGCCGTCGCGGGTGAAGATCGCCGAACCATTACCATATTCATGGCGGTTAATCAGATCCACCGCGCTGGCGTAATCTGCTACGCGCACCACAGAAAGCACCGGGCCAAAAATCTCTTCTTTATAGATGGTCATCTCCGGGGTGACGTTATCGAACAGCGTCGGCCCGACGAAGTAGCCCAGCTCGTGGCCCTTCACGCTGAAGCCGCGACCGTCCACGCGAAGCTTCGCCCCCTGCGCTTCCCCGCTGTCGATGTAGCCCAGCACCTTGCTGCGGTGCGCGGAGGAGATGAGCGGCCCCATTTCGTTTTCCGGCGACTGGTCCAGGCCCGGCCCGACGCGCAGCGCGGCAATCTGTTTTTCCAGCCGGGCGCAGAGGTCATCGGCAGTTTTATCCCCCACTGCCAGCACCACCGAGAGCGCCATGCAGCGCTCGCCCGCCGCGCCGTAGGCCGCGCCCATGATGGCGTTGGTCGCCATCTCCATGTCGGCATCCGGCATTAAAATGCAGTGGTTTTTCGCACCGCCCAGCGCCTGGCAGCGCTTGCCGTGGGCGGACGCGGTCTGGTAAATGTATTCCGCAATCGGCGTGGAGCCGACAAAGCTCACCGCCTGCACGCGCGGGTCGGTCAGGAGCACGTCAACGGACTCTTTATCGCCCTGCACCACGTTGAAGACGCCGTCCGGCAGGCCGGCCTCTTTCAGCAGCTGCGCCAGCGCGAGCGCCAGAGAAGGATCTTTTTCCGACGGCTTCAGCACGAAGGTGTTGCCGGTCGCCAGCGCAATCGGGAACATCCACATCGGCACCATCGCCGGGAAGTTAAACGGCGTGATCCCGGCGCAGACCCCGAGCGGCTGCATCAGCGAGTGGCTGTCGACGCCCGTGCCGACGTTCGCCGAGTGTTCGCCCTTTTGCAGATGCGGGATGCCGCAGGCAAATTCCACCACCTCCAGGCCGCGCGTCAGTTCGCCCACCGCGTCGGAGAAGACCTTGCCGTGCTCTTCGCTGATGAGGCGGGCCAGGCGCTCCATGTTCTCTTCCAGCAGCGCCTTGAAGCGGAACATCACGCGCGCGCGCTTAAGCGGAGCATGGCGCGCCCACGCCGGAAACGCCTGCTGCGCGGCGGCGATCGCCTGCTCCGTTTCCTGCGCCGTACTCATCACCACCTGGCGGATCTGCTCGCCGGTGGCCGGGTTGAAGATCGCCTGAACGCGCTGGCCTGAACCGGTGACACATTCGCCGTGAATAAAATTCGCTACCGTCTCCATCCTTAACCTCTCGCTGTTGATACGTGACTGTTACCTGAACACTGTGTACTGAACACTATATATGAAACAAATATTCCATTTTAAGTTGAAATAAAATAAATGATGATTATTGTGATCAAGGATGGATTTTTATGTTAACAGCCAGCACCACTGACGCTGCGTGCGCTATTAAGGGATTTCGGGCGAGGAAATGACTGAAGCTTCTGTTTCATTTTTGCTGCCAGATGGATGGCCGACATTTAAAAGACGCGGTTTTGCGTTTAGAATCATATGACTGTATTTGGGGGATAAGATGACGACAGCAACCAGCCTGAACGAACTGCAGCAGCAAATCCGCGATCGCTACGATAGCCTGAGCAAGAGGCTGCAGCAGGTCTCCCGCTACGTGCTGGATAACACCAACAGCGTGGCCTTTGATACGGTTGCCGTCATTGCCGAGCGCGCCGACGTGCCGCCCTCGACGCTGATCCGCTTTGCTAACGCCTTTGACTTCACCGGCTTCAACGAAATGAAACAGCTGTTTCGCATGAACCTGGTGGAGGAGACCGCCAGCTACAGCGACCGCGCCCGGCTGTTCCGCGAGATGGAGAGCGAGGCCGTGCCGGAAACGCCTCTCGATATTCTGCAGGAGTTCGCCCGCTCGAACGCGCAGGCGCTGCAGCAGCTGGCCGCCCGCGCCGAGCCGGAAATGCTGGAGCGCGCGGTACAGCTGCTGGCCGACGCCGACACCATCTACATCGCCGGACTGCGCCGCTCCTTTAGCGTCGCGGCCTACCTCACCTACGCCCTGAGCCATCTGGAGTGCCGCCCTATCCTGCTCGACGGCATGGGCGGGATGCTGCGCGAGCAGATCAGCCGCATTAAGGCGCGCGACATTGTGGTCTCGATCAGCTTCTCGCCGTACGCGGAAGAGACGGTGATGGTCAGCGAAACCGCCGCCAGCGTCGGCGCGCGGCAGATAGTGATTACGGACAGCCAGATTAGCCCGCTGGCGACGTTCAGCGATCTCTGCTTTGTGGTGAAAGAGGCGCAGGTTGATGCGTTTCGCTCCCAGTCGGCGACGCTGTGCCTGGTGCAGTCGCTGGTGGTGGCTCTGGCGTATCGGCTGGGAGAGGGGAAGTAAGGCAATAAAAAACCCCCTGCACAGGCAGAGGGTTTGGTTGTTAATTCAGCGGGAAATCATTCCCACTCAATCGTAGCCGGTGGCTTACCGCTGATGTCATACACCACGCGGGAAATACCGTTAACTTCGTTGATGATGCGGTTAGACACGCGGCCTAAGAAGTCATACGGCAAGTGCGCCCAGTGCGCGGTCATGAAGTCGATGGTTTCCACCGCACGCAGGGAAACAACCCAGTCGTACTTGCGGCCATCGCCCATTACGCCAACGGAGCGAACCGGCAGGAACACGGTGAACGCCTGGCTTACCTTGTTGTACAGGTCAGCTTTGTGCAGCTCTTCGATGAAGATCGCGTCCGCGCGACGCAGCAGGTCGCAGTACTCTTTCTTCACTTCGCCCAGCACGCGCACGCCCAGACCCGGACCCGGGAACGGGTGACGGTAGAGCATGTCGTACGGCAGACCCAGTTCCAGACCGATCTTACGTACTTCGTCTTTGAACAGCTCGCGCAGCGGTTCAACCAGGCCCATCTTCATCTCTTTCGGCAGGCCGCCCACGTTGTGGTGAGATTTGATGACGTGTGCTTTACCGGTTGCAGAGGCCGCAGATTCGATCACGTCAGGGTAGATGGTGCCCTGCGCCAGCCACTTCACGTCTTCCAGCTTCAGCGCTTCTTCGTCGAACACTTCAACGAACACGCGGCCGATGATCTTACGTTTCGCTTCCGGATCGTTCTCGCCTTTCAGCGCGTCCAGGAAGCGCTGCTCGCCTTCCACGTGAACGATGTTCAGACCGAAGTGGTCGCCGAACATGTCCATGACCTGCTGGGCTTCGTTCAGACGCAGCAGACCGTTGTCCACGAATACGCAGGTCAGGTTTTTGCCGATGGCGCGGTGCAGCAGCATCGCGGTCACGGAGGAGTCCACGCCGCCTGAGAGGCCGAGAATTACCTTGTCATCGCCAACCTGCTGGCGGATACGCTCAACGGCGTCGTCGATGATTTTTGCCGGGGTCCACAGGGCTTCACACTGGCAGATGTCACGCACGAAGCGCTCCAGCATGCGCATACCCTGACGGGTGTGGGTCACTTCCGGGTGGAACTGCACGCCGTAGAAGCGTTTTTCTTCGTTCGCCATGATGGCGAACGGACAGCTTTCGGTGCTGGCAACGGTCACGAAGTCAGACGGGATGGCGGTCACTTTGTCGCCGTGGCTCATCCACACGTCCAGCAGCGGTTTGCCGTCTGCGGTCAGGGAGTCTTCGATACCGCGCACCAGCGCGCTGTCGGTGACGACTTCTACCTGTGCGTAGCCAAACTCGCGCTCGTTAGAGCCTTCTACGTGGCCGCCCAGCTGCATTGCCATGGTCTGCATACCGTAGCAAACGCCGAATACCGGCACGCCAGCTTCGAACACGTACTGCGGCGCGCGCGGGCTGTTCTCTTCGGTGGTGCTTTCCGGGCCGCCGGACAGGATGATGCCGCTTGGATTGAATTCGCGAATCTGTGCTTCCGTGACATCCCACGCCCACAGCTCACAGTAAACGCCCAGTTCACGTACGCGACGCGCCACCAGCTGAGTGTACTGAGAACCGAAGTCCAGGATGAGAATGCGATGTTTATGAATGTTTTCCGTCATTGACGCTAATTCCGAGGCAAGAGAAACAAAAAACAGAGCGCCCGATTTACTCGTCGTCTTTCAGGCTGCAGGTGCGTTGGCTGCGTCCATTCGCCCCGGTCACATAGTTAACTATGCTCCCGGGGTCTCATGGACTTGCCGCCTTCCTGCAACCCGAAATCCATAGAGTAACTGGATCGGGCGCGGAAACTTATCAGGAGCCCAGACGGTAGTTCGGGGACTCTTTGGTGATCGTCACGTCGTGAACGTGGCTCTCCTGAATACCCGCACCGCTGATGCGTACGAATTCCGCTTTAGTACGCAGCAGGTCAATGGTACCACAGCCGGTCAGACCCATACAGGAGCGCAGGCCGCCCATCTGCTGATGAATGATCTCTTTCAGACGGCCTTTATAGGCAACGCGACCTTCGATACCTTCCGGCACCAGTTTGTCTGCGGCGTTATCGGTCTGGAAGTAACGGTCAGAGGAGCCTTTGGACATCGCGCCCAGGGAGCCCATGCCGCGGTAAGATTTGTAAGAACGGCCCTGGTAGAGTTCGATTTCACCCGGGGATTCTTCGGTACCGGCCAGCATGGAGCCTACCATTACGGCAGCCGCGCCCGCGGCGATCGCTTTGGCGATGTCGCCAGAGAAGCGGATACCGCCGTCAGCGATAACCGGAATTCCGGTGCCCTCCAGCGCTTCAACCGCGTCAGACACCGCAGTGATCTGCGGAACGCCCACGCCGGTGACGATACGGGTAGTACAGATAGAGCCAGGGCCGATACCCACTTTCACCGCGCTGCAGCCAGCGTCAGCCAGCGCGCGAGCGCCTGCGCCGGTGGCCACGTTACCGCCGATGATCTGCAGATCTGGGTATTTGGCACGGGTATCGCGAATACGCTGCAGAACGCCTTCGGAGTGGCCGTGAGAGGAGTCAATCAGCAGGACGTCAACGCCCGCAGCGACCAGCGCGTCAACGCGCTCTTCGTTACCGGCACCTGCGCCAACCGCAGCGCCGACGCGCAGACGTCCATGCTCGTCTTTACAGGCGTTAGGTTTACGTTCTGCTTTCTGGAAATCTTTAACGGTGATCATGCCGCGCAGGTGGAAGCTGCTGTCAACAACCAGCGCTTTTTCAACGCGTTTTTCGTGCATTTTTGCCAGCACCACGTCGCGGGTTTCACCTTCGCGAACGGTAACCAGACGCTCTTTTGGCGTCATATACACGCTAACAGGCTGGTTCAGGTCAGTCACGAAACGCACGTCACGACCGGTGATGATGCCCACCAGTTCGTTCTCTTCGGTCACCACCGGGTAACCGGCAAAGCCGTTACGTTCGGTCAGGGCTTTCACTTCGTGCAGCGTGGTGGTTGGCAGAACGGTCTGTGGATCAGACACGATGCCGGATTCATGTTTCTTCACGCGGCGAACTTCTTCCGCCTGACGTTCGATAGACATGTTTTTGTGAATAAAGCCAATGCCACCTTCCTGTGCCAGGGCGATAGCCAGGCGCGCTTCAGTCACGGTGTCCATTGCCGCAGAGAGCATAGGAATGTTCAGGCGAATGGTTTTCGTCAACTGCGTGCTGAGATCGGCAGTATTCGGCAGAACAGTGGAGTGAGCGGGAACGAGGAGGACGTCGTCAAACGTCAGTGCTTCTTTAGCGATACGTAGCATGGGCAATATCTCTGACCTGGGTGGTTAAATATTGCCGTGGCATTATACAGAGCGTAACCGATTGCATCTACACTTTTTTATAAAAAAGCTTGCGATTGCCTCTCAGCAGGTTACTATCGACTGAATAACTTGCTGATTTAGAATTTGATCCCGCTCACATGTTATCCTCTCAATCCCCCTCAATTTATTCCGTCAGCCGCCTGAATCAGACGGTGCGTTTGCTGCTTGAGCAGGAAATGGGGCAGGTCTGGATCAGCGGTGAGATCTCTAACTTCACGCAGCCGTCCTCCGGTCACTGGTACTTTACCCTAAAAGACGACACCGCCCAGGTGCGCTGCGCGATGTTCCGCAACAGCAACCGTCGCGTGACGTTCCGCCCTCAGCACGGCCAGCAGGTTCTGGTTCGCGCCAATATCACCCTGTATGAGCCGCGCGGCGATTATCAGATTATCGTCGAGAGCATGCAGCCCGCGGGCGAAGGCCTGCTGCAGCAGAAGTATGAACAGCTAAAAGCCCGGCTCTCTGCCGAGGGGCTTTTCGACCAGCAGTACAAAAAGACGCTGCCCTCCCCCGCCCACTGCGTTGGGGTCATCACCTCGAAAACCGGTGCGGCACTGCACGATATTTTGCACGTGCTGAAGCGTCGCGACCCTTCCCTGCCCGTCATCATCTATCCGACCGCCGTTCAGGGTGACGATGCGCCGGGACAGATAGTTCGCGCCATTGAGCTGGCGAACGCCCGTCAGGAGTGCGACGTATTAATCGTTGGGCGCGGCGGCGGCTCGCTGGAAGACCTGTGGAGCTTTAACGACGAGCGCGTGGCGCGGGCAATCTTTGCAAGTATTATCCCCGTGGTGAGCGCCGTCGGCCACGAAACGGACGTGACGATTGCGGATTTCGTCGCGGATCTGCGTGCGCCTACCCCGTCCGCGGCGGCGGAAGTGGTCAGCCGCAACCAGCTGGAGCTGCTGCGTCAGATTCAGAACGGCCAACAGCGTCTTGAGATGGCGATGGACTACTTCCTTGCCAACCGTACCCGCCGCTTTACCCAGCTTCATCATCGACTTCAGCAGCAGCATCCGCAGCTGCGTCTGGCGCGCCAGCAGACCGTGCTGGATCGTCTGCGTCAGCGCATGAACGTTGCGGTGGACGCGCAGCTTAAGCGCGCGGTATCGCGCCAGCAGCGCGTGACGCAGCGCCTGAACCAGCAGAACCCGCAGCCGAAAATCTATCGCGCGCAAACGCGGATCCAGCAGCTGGAGTATCGTCTGGCGGAGACAATCCGGGCGCGGCTGAGCACCACCCGCGAGCGTTTTGGCAATGCGGTGACCCACCTTGAAGCCGTCAGCCCCCTCTCCACGCTGGCGCGCGGCTATAGCGTGACGACGGCGACGGACGGCAAAGTGCTGAAGCAAACTAAACAGGTAAATACCGGCGATGTGCTGACGACGCGTCTTTCCGACGGCTGGGTAGAAAGCGAAGTGAAATCAATTAAACCGGTGAAAAAAACGCGTCAGCGTAAAACCGGATAATTCTTCGCCGGTTACTTACTATACTGCTGCTATTCCCTTTTTTAATAAGGAGAGCAGCATGCCCCATCTTCATAGCGTTATTCCCCCTTATATTCTTCGTCGTATTATCGAAAGCGGTTCCGAGCCGCAGCAGCGCTGCGCCCGTCAGACCTTAACCCATGTCCAGACGCTGATGGCCCACATGCCGGGCAAACCCGCCGCGCCGCACGTGAATAAAGCTGGGCAGCTGGAGCGCGATATTTACGACGCGAAGCAAACCCAGGAGCTGCCGGGTACGCAGGTGCGTTACGAAGGCCAGCCGTCGAACGGCGATGTGGCGGTGGATGAAGCCTATAATTATTTAGGTATTACCCATGACTTCTTCTGGAAAGAATATCAGCGCGATTCGCTCGATAATAAAGGGCTTATTTTGACCGGCACCGTGCATTACGGCCGGGAATATCAGAACGCCTTCTGGAACGGTCAGCAGATGGTATTTGGCGACGGCGACGGGGAAATATTTAACCGCTTTACCATCGCCATCGACGTGGTGGCGCACGAGCTGAGCCACGGTGTGACCGAGACCGAAGCCGGGCTTATCTATTTTGAGCAGTCGGGCGCGCTGAACGAGTCTCTGTCGGACGTGTTTGGCTCGCTGGTCAAACAGTACCATCTGAAGCAAACCGCCGATAAAGCTGACTGGCTCATTGGCGAAGGGCTACTGGCGAAAGGGATTAACGGCAAAGGGCTGCGCTCAATGTCTGAACCCGGCACAGCCTATGACGATCCCCTGCTCGGCAAAGACCCGCAGCCTGCGCACATGAAAGATTTCATTAAAACGCGCGAGGATAACGGCGGCGTGCATCTGAACTCCGGCATCCCCAACCGGGCATTTTATCTGGCCGCGACGGCGATCGGCGGCTACGCCTGGGAAAAAGCGGGTTATGCCTGGTACGACACGGTTTGCGATCGCAATCTGGCGCAGGATGCGGATTTTGAGGCCTTCGCAAAACTGACGATCGCGCACGGAGAGAAACGCTCCGGCGGCGACGTTGGAGCGGCCATTAAACAAGCCTGGGAACAGGTGGGAGTGTTGTAAATGCAGGTTCCGGAACTGACGAATGACGCCGTGGTTGAGCTGGCCCGGGAAGGCGGCGTCGCTTTTATCCCCAGGCTGAGCGGGCAGCGCACCATCGCACTCTCCTCGCTCAATGAAGCCCAGCGCCAGCGCCTGGTGAGCATCCTGGAGCAGGCTTTTCCGCGCGGTCAGCCGCCGGGGCAAGCCTCTTCACCCGGCAGCGGCGACCAGCGCTATTTCCGCATCCAGATTATCTGGACCGGGCAAAATCAGGCGCACTACGCCGATATCGTCGTGCTGGTGCCGGAGCAGGAAGCGCCAGAGTCGCTGGTTGAGTTGTGGAAGAAAGGCGAAGGCTGCGTCTGCGATTAACCTTCGGCCCGAACAAACTCCACGCGTTTTTTAGAGATAAGGCCGTGGCCGTTCTGGCAGAAATAGTCCACCGCGCCGCAGGCTTTTAATACCTGGAGTGGCTGATGGCACTCCGGGCAGCGGGCTTCAAGCGCAATATCTTTATTGCAGCTGTCGCAGTGCGCTACCCCGTTCTGGGGCTCCAGCGGTGCCTGGCATTCCGGGCAGGTAATCGACATATTATCTCCTGTTGGGTTTTACCGGGGCATAACGCCGCCCCGGCAAGACCGAGGTTTATGAGGCGTTAGCAGCCGGTTTAGTTTGCGCATTTTCCAGCATGCGGCGCACCGGAACAATAAGGACGATCAGTACCGCGGCACAGATCAGCAGCGCGATGGAGCAGCGAGCAAAGAGATCCGGCAGCATATCCAGCTGATCGGCCTTCACGTGGCCGCCGATCAGGCCCGCCGCCAGGTTACCCAGCGCGCTGGCGCAGAACCACAGCCCCATCATCTGGCCGCGCATTCTTTCCGGCGCAAGCAGCGTCATGGTCGCCAGGCCAATCGGACTCAGGCACAGTTCACCAAGCGTCAGCATCAGGATGCTGCCCACCAGCCAGAACGGCGATACGCCCTCTCCACCGCTGCTCAGCACGTTCTGTGCCGCCAGCATCATCAGGCCAAAGCCTGCCGCCGCGCACAAAATACCAATAACAAACTTGGTGATGCTGCTCGGACGAATGTTTTTGCTCGCGAGCTTCGGCCATGCCCAGCTAAACACCGGTGCCAGCAGGATGATGAACAGGGCGTTGATTGACTGGAACCACACCGCCGGGATTTCAAAATCACCAATCATGCGGTTAGTGTAGTCGTTGGCAAACAGGTTGAATGAGGTTGGCTTCTGCTCAAACGCGGACCAGAAGAACGCCGCGGAGATCAGCAGAATAAAGCAGACCAACAGCCTGACGCGCTCTTTACGGTTCAGCCCCGCAAAGACAAACAGATAAATAAAGTAGAGGGCAACGGACGCCGCAATCACGTAGACCAGCACGCTGGCTACCGCGACCGGGTTAATCACAATCACGCCCTGCGCAATCAGCGTCACGATCGTTGCCACGCCTGCCGCCAGCGCCAGCAGCCATACGCCTACGCCGTTACGCTTCACCACCGGGCTGTTCCATGTGGAGTCGAGGCCGACTTCGCCGTCATAGCGTTTCATCGCCGGAACGGCAAACACGCGGAAGATAATCAGCGCCACCAGCATCCCGATGCCGCCAATACCAAAGCCCCAGTGCCAGCCGTGGGTTTTAATCAGCCAGCCGGAAATCAGCGGCGCGATGAACGAGCCCATGTTGATGCCCATATAGAACAGCGAGAAACCGCCGTCACGACGCGCGTCGCCTTTTTTATACAGGGTGCCGACCATCACCGAGATACAGGTTTTGAACAGCCCGGAGCCAAGCACGATGAACATCAGGCCGATAAAGAACAGGTTGTTCCCCATCACCGCCGAAAGCGCAATCGACAGGTGACCGAGCGCAATCAGAATTGAACCGTACCAGACGGCTCTCTGCTGACCGAGCCAGTTATCCGCCAGCCAGCCGCCCGGCAGCGCGGCCAGGTACATGGTACCGGCAAAGATACCGACAATCGCCGAGGCGTTTTCACGCGCCAGGCCCATCCCGCCGTCATAAACGGTGGCGGCCATAAACAGGATCAGTAACGGACGAATGCCGTAAAATGAGAAACGCTCCCACATTTCGGTGAAGAACAGGGAACCGAGCGGATACGGATGGCCGAAGAACGTTCGGCTCTCTTTTTGATTAACAGTGGATTGCATAATTCTCCCGAAAGGTATGTCGTCGTGCTTGTAAACACCAGCAGGTACGCCGGCCAGTTACGTATCTGGCCGATTTTTTACATGCGGCGAAAAGTTAGTTAACCATTTGATAACCAGGCGCTAGTTTTGTCTAGTACCGGCCCCTGGACTTTAAGATGAAAATTCGACGATTGTCTACTTTCTTAGATTTAAAATTGGTTAAAAGTGAATAGTGATTGACTTCACACAGAGAAAACTGGCGGTATGATTGGGCAAAAAAAAGCCCGCGATAAACGCGGGCTTTCGTGAAGCAGGTAAAGCTTATTTGCTTTTCTTAATGTGCTTAATCAAGCGCTTACGCTTACGCATCTGATTTGGCGTCAGGGTGTTGCGCTTGTTGGCAAACGGGTTTTCCCCTTCCTTGAACTGGATACGGATAGGCGTGCCCATTACGTCCAGCGATTTACGGAAGTAGTTCATCAGATAGCGCTTGTAGGAATCCGGCAGGTCTTTCACCTGGTTGCCATGAATTACTACGATTGGCGGGTTGTAACCACCTGCGTGGGCATATTTCAGCTTCACGCGACGGCCACGCACCAGCGGCGGCTGATGGTCTTCTGCAGCCATGTTCATGATGCGGGTCAGCATCGCGGTGCTCTGACGACGGGTGGAGCTGTCGTACGCTTCACGCACGGATTCGAACAGGTTACCCACACCGCTGCCGTGCAGCGCAGAGATAAAGTGCACGCGGGCGAAGTCGATAAAGCCCAGACGGAAGTCGAGGGTCTCTTTCACCTGCTCGCGCACTTCATTGCTCAGGCCATCCCACTTGTTGACCACGATAACCAGTGAGCGCCCACTATTGAGGATAAAGCCGAGCAGAGAGAGGTCCTGATCGGAGATACCTTCGCGTGCGTCGATGACCAGCAGCACCACGTTGGCATCTTCGATCGCCTGCAGGGTTTTGATAACGGAGAATTTTTCCACCACATCGGTGATTTTCCCGCGCTTACGCACCCCGGCGGTGTCGATGAGGACATACTCACGCTCATCGCGCTGCATAGGAATGTAGATACTGTCACGGGTGGTGCCCGGCATGTCGTAAACGACCACGCGCTCTTCACCCAGAATACGGTTAGTAAGCGTAGACTTACCTACGTTTGGACGACCCACGATGGCCAGCTTGATCGGCAGGTCCTGCGGGTTGAAGTCGTCTTCAGGCTCTTCTTCGCCCTCTTCTCCGTCTTCGAACTGCGCCCAGTATTCAGCGTCTTCGTCTACTTCTTCCGGCGGGTTCACTTCATCAACCCACGGTAGCAGAACGGTTTCCAGCAGGCTGGTGACGCCACGGCCATGCGATGCCGCAATCGGGTAGATCTCACCCAGGCCCAGAGACCAGAAATCCGCGACGGCCTGATCGGCATCGATGCCGTCAGTTTTGTTCGCCACCAGGAAGGTCGGCTTTTCGCGTGAACGCAGGTGTTTGGCAATAGCGGAGTCCGCCGGCATCAGGCCAGCGCGCGCATCCACCATAAACAGCACCACATCCGCTTCTTCAATCGCCAGCAGCGACTGTTCCGCCATGCGGGTTTCAACGCCGTCTTCTGTGCCGTCAATACCACCGGTATCAATACAGATGAACTCACGTCCTTCCACCTCTGCACGACCGTACTTACGGTCACGCGTCAGCCCCGGGAAATCCGCAACCAGCGCATCACGGGTGCGTGTTAAACGGTTAAAAAGAGTGGATTTTCCAACGTTAGGGCGCCCGACAAGCGCGACCACAGGTACCATGTTTGAAGCCTCATAAAATTCAAAATAACGTCGCTTTTGCGGCGTTTTTAAAAATGTCAAAACGGCTCCTGAGTGAACAGGAGCCGTTTAGTATACTACAACCGCCGGGTAATTAACGCGTGATCGCGTACAGCGTGCCGTCTTTTGCCTGAATCAGCAGTTTGCCGTCGGCCACAACCGGATCGGTCAGGAAACCAGAGCTGTCGACTTTTTGCTGTGCAACAAAGCGGCCGTTATCCGGATCGATCCAGTGCATATACCCTTCGCTGTCGCCAACCACCAGGCTACCGTTGTACAGTGCCGGAGCAGTCAGCAGACGGTGCAGCAGATCGCTTTGCGTCCACAGCGTCACGCCGCCTTCGGTGCTCAGAGCCAGCAGACGATCGTTCTGATCGACCATATAGATGCGGTTGCCCTCAACGATGAAATCGTTCACAGAGCCCAGCTCACGTTTCCACATGATCTGGCCGCTGCGCAGATCCAGCGCGGTCAGGTTGCCGTTATAGGCCAGCGCGTAAACCACACCGTTAACGATGACTGGCGTTGTGTCTACGTCGCTCAGACGGTCAATTTCCGTTGAGCCAGTAGCCTGAGAGATGCGCTGCTGCCAGATCATCTGGCCCTGCTGCATCAGCACTGCGCTCACGCGACCGTTGTCACCGCCCACAATGGCAGCACCAAATGCGGTAGCCGGTGCGGATTCGCCGCGCAGAGAGAGCGCAGGCATATCCAGATTAACGGTCCATTTCACCAGACCGTCCGCTTCGTTCAGCGCCTGCAGCTGGCCGTTGCTGGTATGAATCAGCACCAGACCGTCGCTTACTACCGGACGAGACAGGGATTCACCCGCTACGGTTGTTTGCCAGGCAATGGAGCCGTCGCTGCTGTTCAGCGCATAAACCTGCGCTTTTTCGCTGCCCACGTAGACATGACCACCGGCAACGGTCAGACCGCCAGACAGCAGTGCAGGTTTACGGGAGAACCAGCCGTCTTTTTCCGCCAGGTTAACGGACCATACTTCTTTCCCGTCATCGGCGTTCACCGCTTTCACGGTACCTTTGCGGTCAGCGGCATAGACAACGCTGTCTGCATACGCAGGATGAAGGTTGGAATAGAAATCACCAATCCCATTGCCCACGGAGACATCCCACGCGGTGGATGGGGTAAACTGGTTTTCAACCGTCGGCAGTGGGGACATTTTCACAACGTCTTCTTCGCCACTGAACAGTGAACAACCACTCAATAACGTAACAGAAAGCAGTCCTGGCAGAAGTAATTTACGCAATTGCATCGGGTCCCTCTCAGACGGACAAATTATTTATTTTCATCTGCATCATTTCGCTCAGCGCAGGTGAAGCATTGCTCTCTACGCCAGCTTGCCACGCTTTACGCGCGCCCGCTTTGTCACCTTTGCTCAGCAGTGCTTCACCGCGCAGATCGGCAACGATGGCAGCAAAACCTTCGCCTTTGATGGTATCGAGCGTTTTCAGCGCATCGTCAGCTTTTTTCTGCTGAACCTGAATACGTGCCAGGCGCAGATTGATCACCGCTTTCAGGTTCTCATCGCTGGCCGCAGCAAGGCTCTGCGAGAGCTGTGCAGCGGCTTTATCCAGTTCGTTCTTATCAACGTACTGCTGAGCCACTTCCAGCGCAGCCAGTGCACCGTAGGTGTTTTTGTTGTCAGCCGCAAATTTTTCTGCCGCAGCCAGCGTTTGCGGCTGATCGGCACGAATTGCGCTCACGGTATTTTCATAGGACAGCGACGCGCCACGCGCGGAATCTGCCTGATGATTGTTCCAGTAACGCCAGCCCACCAGCGCACCGATACCTAAAATAACCCCAACAACCAGCGCTTTGCCGTTTTCAACAAAGAAGCGCTTAATCGCGTCGACCTGATCGTGTTCGTTCTCGTAAATTTCCACGCAGTCCTTCTCCTTAGCCCAATAGAGTGCGCAAGTGCGCCGCAACGCTGTCCTGCGTTACCGTTGTCTGCTCACCAGAGCGCAGGTCCTTCACCACCACTTCGCCGTTAGCCACTTCGGACTCGCCCAGCACCAGTGCAATACTTGCGCCCCACTTATCGGCACGAGCAAACTGTTTTTTGAAGTTGCCGCCGCCATGGTTGGTCATCAGCTTAACGCCCGGCAGCGCATCGCGCACGCGTTCGGCAAGCTGCATCGCCGCAGACTGCGTTTCCGCGCCTGAAGCCACCAGGTATATATCGACAACGGAATCTGCTTTAAATTCCGGATTAACTGCCTGAACCAGCAAAACAAGTCGCTCAAGGCCCATCGCGAAGCCAACAGCAGGGGCTGCGCGACCGCCAAGTTGCTCAACCAGACCGTCATAACGGCCGCCCGCACATACGGTACCCTGAGAACCGAGGCTGGTGGTCACCCACTCAAACACGGTACGGTTGTAATAGTCCAGACCGCGCACAAGGCGCTGGTTCACGGTATAGGCGATTCCTGCCGCCTCAAGCAGCTTGCACAGGCCCGCGAAGTGTTCGCGAGATTCTTCATCCAGGTAGTCACCCAGCGCAGGCGCATCGTTCAGCAGTGCCTGAACATCCGCGTTTTTGGAATCCAGAACGCGCAGCGGGTTACTGTACATGCGACGTTTGCAGTCTTCGTCCAGCTTCTCTTTATGCTGTTCCAGGAACGCCACCAGCGCATCGCGGTAGCTAGCGCGTGCTTCCAGAGAACCGATAGAGTTCAGCTCAAGGGAAACGTGATCGGCGATACCGAGGGCGCGCCACCAGCGGGCGGTCAGCATAATCAGTTCGGCGTCAATGTCCGGGCCCTGCAGGCCAAAGACTTCCACACCCAGCTGATTGAACTGGCGATAACGACCTTTCTGAGGACGTTCGTGGCGGAACATCGGGCCGATATACCACAGGCGCTGCTCCTGATTGTACAGAAGACCATGTTCGATGCCGGCGCGTACGCATCCCGCCGTACCTTCCGGACGCAGGGTCAGGCTGTCGCCGTTGCGGTCCTCAAAGGTGTACATCTCTTTTTCAACCACGTCGGTGACTTCACCGATCGCGCGTTTGAATAACGGGGTCTGCTCTACAATCGGCAAACGGATTTCGCTGTAACCGTAGCTGCCGAGCACCTGCTTCAGTGTGCCTTCAATGCGCTGCCAGATGGCGGTTTCGCCAGGCAGATAATCGTTCATGCCGCGGATGGCTTGAATGTTTTTTGCCACGTTTATTCTCTTTCTATATACAAAAAAAACCCAAAGAATGGGTTCAATCATACATGGGAAGCGGCACGCTTCCCATCACGTTATTTTTCAACCTGCTGAACGCTTATACGCTGTGTTTCGTCCATCATGGCGGCTTTGGCGCGGATACGGGCCTCAAGCTGGTCGATCATGTCGCTATTATCCAGACGATCTTTACGAACGCCATCTTCATAGAGACCACTTTTCTTGTTACCGCCGGTCACGCCAAGAGTTGACACCAGTGCTTCACCCGGACCGTTTACCACGCAGCCGATGATGGAGACGTCCATCGGGGTGATAATATCTTCCAGACGCTGCTCCAGGGCATTCACCGTGCCGATCACATCAAACTCCTGACGCGAGCAGGTTGGGCAGGCAATGAAGTTGATCCCACGCGCGCGAATGCGCAGCGACTTCAGGATATCGAAACCGACTTTGATCTCTTCGACCGGATCGGCCGCCAGCGAGACGCGCAGGGTGTCACCGATGCCTTCAGAGAGCAGCAGCCCCAGACCGATCGCAGATTTTACAGAGCCACTGCGCAGGCCGCCCGCTTCGGTGATCCCGAGGTGAAGAGGCTGGTCGATCTGCTTTGCCAGCAGACGATAAGACTCTACCGCCAGGAACACGTCGGACGCTTTTACGCTGACTTTGAACTGATCGAAGTTAAGGCGATCGAGATGATCGACATGACGCATCGCGGATTCGAGCAGCGCCTGTGGCGTAGGCTCGCCGTATTTTTCCTGCAGGTCTTTTTCCAGGGAACCGGCGTTAACGCCGATACGGATAGGAATATTTTTATCGCGGGCGCAGTCCACGACCATGCGGATACGCTCTTCGTTACCGATGTTGCCCGGGTTAATGCGCAGGCAATCGACGCCGTATTCGGCCACTTTCAGCGCGATGCGGTAGTCGAAGTGAATATCAGCCACCAGCGGAACGCTGACCTGCTGTTTGATCAGTTTGAACGCCTCAGCGGCATCCATGGTCGGGACGGAGACGCGAACAATGTCCGCGCCTACACGTTCTAATGCTTTGATTTGATTGACCGTCGCTTCTACATCGGTAGTGCGCGTGTTGGTCATCGACTGAACGGCGATAGGTGCCCCATCGCCGATTGGCACATTCCCAACGTAAATCCGTTTCGATTTTCTACGTTGAATCGGAGCCTGGTTATGCATGAAAAATCTCCCGCGTTGCCCGTCTGTTACTGTGCTGCTGATTGTTCGGCATTAACGGTAAGACGTGCAACCTGGTTAGTTCTGATAAAGCGGCTCAGGTCGATAGGTTTTCCTTGATACTGGATCTGTACCGCTGCCGGAGCGCCGATTTTAAGTTTATAGGGAGCCTGGCCGGTTAGGTTTAACGTGCCATCTTTACGCTGCAGGCCGCTGAACAGTTTTTTACCTGTCGCGTCAGTCACTTCCAGCCAGCAGTCGGCGCTGAAGTTCATCACCAGCGCGTTGGGATCGGCTGCTGTCGCCGTACCCGCCGGGCTGGTTGGCAGAGTCGCTGCGCTATTGTCCGCAGGCTGAGTAGCCGCAGGCGCGTTCGCCGCTGTATCAACATTAGCCTGAGAAGGGGCAACAACCGCGTTTTGATCCTGAGCCTGCGGCGCAGCGGTGTTAGCCGTTGCTGCCGGAGCCTGTGCTGCATCGGTCGCCGACGCGTCTGGCGCTGCGGTCTGTGGCTCGCTTGAGGACGCTGAACCGTCGGTATTTAGCGGCACGTTCTGGGCATTCTCACTTCCGGCCTGGTTGAGTTCGGCGGAGGATTGATCGGCCATAGTGGTAATCTCTTCCTGCTGGGCCTTGTGGTTTTGCCACCACCATGCGCCGGTCAGACCGATCACCACAAACAGCACCAGCCAGGTAAAGCTCATCAGCCAGCCATCGCGTTTTTTACGACGTTTCCCCAGGGAGAAGGTCTGCATCGGCGCAACTTTTGCTGCACGGACCGGTGCCTGCTTCTCCATCATTGGCAGTAATTCGTTTTCGGGGATATGCACCAGTTTTGCGTAAGAGCGGATATAACCGCGCAAGAACGTTGAAGCCAGATCGGCAGGTGCCTTATCTTCTTCAATATCGCGAACCGTGGAAACCTTCAGGCACAAGCGTTCCGCAACGGCTTGCTGGCTGAGTCCGAGTTGTTCACGGGCGTTGCGAAGACGAACGCCAGTGGAGAGTGCTTCATGTTGGTCGTGAGTGGCTTCAGTATTCATTCGCTACAACTACTGGTACGTGAAAAATAAGGGTTCAGGTGCCGGTGAGTCACAATGCCACCCGCACCGCGAAACTTCTGGTCAGTTAACCTTGAACAGAGAGTATAAGACTGTCAGCCCGGAGATGACAGTACAGCCCTGCCCGTACGGCTAAACTGTTGTTACGTCGTTACATACTGCCCGAAAGTCGGATGAAACGCACCGTAATTATTGTTCAGTCATCACGAATCTGACTGATTATTCAGTAAGAGTATGCTTCACGGCGCAGATAATGCGCCGTGAGTGCATAATAATCAAACAGCTTTAACCGCGATCGTCTCGCCCTGCATGCGTTTACGCAGGGTACGCTTGGTGCGGTCAATAACATCACCTGCCAGCTGTCCGCATGCTGCATCAATGTCATCACCACGGGTTTTACGCACGATGGTGGTGAAACCATACTCCATCAGCACCTTGGAGAAACGGTCGATACGGCTGTTCGAGCTACGGCCATACGGCGCGCCCGGGAACGGGTTCCACGGGATCAGGTTGATTTTGCATGGTGTATCTTTCAGCAGTTCAGCCAGCTGATGCGCATGTTCGGTACCGTCGTTGACGTGGTCAAGCATCACGTACTCGATGGTGACGCGGCCCTGGTTGGCGTTGGATTTCTCCAGATAGCGACGCACCGCAGCGAGGAAGGTTTCGATATTGTACTTTTTGTTGATCGGCACAATTTCGTCACGAATTTCGTCGTTTGGTGCATGCAGAGAGATCGCCAGCGCTACGTCAATCATATCGCCCAGCTTGTCCAGCGCAGGCACAACGCCAGAGGTAGACAACGTGACGCGACGCTTGGACAGACCAAAACCGAAGTCATCCAGCATGATTTCCATCGCCGGAACGACGTTGGTCAGGTTCAGCAGCGGCTCACCCATACCCATCATCACCACGTTGGTGATAGGACGCGTACCGGTTACTTTTGCCGCACCCACGATTTTCGCGGCACGCCAGACCTGGCCGATAATTTCTGACACCCGCAGGTTACGGTTAAAGCCTTGCTGCGCGGTAGAGCAGAATTTGCACTCCAGCGCACAGCCTACCTGAGAGGAGACACACAGCGTGGCGCGGTCTTCTTCCGGGATGTAGACGGTCTCAACGCGCTGATCGCCGACCGCAATCGCCCATTTGATGGTGCCATCTGCGGATCGCTGCTCTTCCACCACTTCCGGTGCGCGGATTTCAGCCACTTCTTTGAGCTTGTTGCGCAGGACCTTGTTGATGTCAGTCATGTCATCGAAATTGTCGCTGCAGTAATGGTACATCCACTTCATGACCTGATCGGCACGAAACGGCTTTTCACCCATCTCTTTAAAGAACTCGCGCATCTGCTGACGGTTCAGATCCAGCAGGTTGATTTTTCCATTTTTATTGGGAACCGCAGGAATGGCGACTTCGGAGGTATTCACTAATTCAGACATAATATTTTCCGGCCTCGTTGTTACACGTTATGGCCCATGGAGGGTTGAATAGAAACGCCCCGGAAAGCGGTCTGCTCGTCCGGGGCGTTGCATTGTACAAAGTCTGGCGCAGGGATGCCACGTCTGGACGCGGCATTTACGAAAATAATGTGTAAACGAAACCGTTAAATTAACGGGTGCGTGGACACACTTCGCCTTCTGCGAAGAAGAAAGCGATTTCGCGTGCAGCAGATTCAACAGAGTCAGAACCGTGGGTACCGTTCTCGGTGAAGCTGTCCGCATAGTCAGCGCGCAGAGTGCCTGCCAGCGCGTTGTCCGGGTTGGTTGCGCCCAGCAGGTCGCGGTGACGCTGTACTGCGTTTTCGCCTTCCAGCACGGATACCACGATTGGACCGGAAGTCATGAACTCCACCAGGCCGTCAAAGAATGGGCGACCTTCGTGCTCAGCGTAGAAGCCGCGCGCCTGCTCAACGGTCAGGTGCAGCATTTTGGTGCCAACAATTTTGAACCCTGCAGATTCAAAGCGAGCGAAGATGCTGCCAATAACGTTTTTTGCCACCGCGTTTGGTTTGATGATGGAAAAAGTACGTTCAATAGCCATGATAACCTCTGTCAATGTTCTGTTGTTTTGCATACCTGAGTATGGTGTGGCGCGGATTATAATGAGCAATAGCGCCATTGCCTATGGATTCAGGTAACATTTTTTTAAAATAAGACGAGTTTTAGCAACAGCTCACATCAGAAAGCTGTTTTCAGATCACTGCAAAGTAAAATTCACCGTCGCGACCTGCCCGGTCTCATCCATAACGAGTAACTGATAATCGCCAGATTTATCAAGCTGTAATGTGTAAACTCTTCCCTTCACATTCAGCGGTTCACCGTTCAAAAACCACCAGCGCTCACCGCTATTGCCGGTCGCCTGAAGCGGCAGCGAAACGCGGGATTCCCCCGGCAGACGTTTGATGACGGCCCCTTCACGCACGCCTGTCAGGATGAGTGGCGCAGGTGCGTCCTGCGACAGCGGAGGACAGGTGGTTGATGAAGAAGGAACCCGTACCGCGCGACGCTCGGTCGCCGGCAGCCACGGCTCCAGCGGCAGCGGCCAGACATCCAGGACTTTTTCAGTTGCATCAGGGCAATCTGCCGCCACGCGTTTACCCGTTTTATCCAGCCAGACCGGAAATCGAATGCCGCGTATCCCTTCCTGTTCGGGCAATAGCAGCGTGGGCGGTTCACTCCCTTCCAGCAGCCAGGTCGACAGGCGACGCCGACAGTTTTCGCTTCCTTCCGGCAGCGACTGGCCGCCCGGCCAGCAGATCACGCCCCGCCCTACGCTCTCCGGACGCGGGTCGCGCGGCAGGCGGGCTTCGTCTACCGTTGAGCGTGACTGAAGCAGGTTGTTTACCTGATTTAAGAGTGGAACCGCGCTGGCGAAACCAAACTGCCCCGCTACGGGCGTGCCGTCCGGTCGTCCTGTCCAGATGCCTATTACGTAACGGGCATTCAGACCAATCGCCCAGGCATCACGGTAGCCGTAGCTGGTGCCGGTTTTCCACGCCAGCGGCGCGATTTGCGGTAGCGCATTATCCGGGAGCGGCTGCGCCTCGTTCGCCAGAATACGGCGAATAATCCACGCCGAGCCTTGCGACAGCAGCGGACGTTCAATGAGCGGATCGCCCGGCCGTAAACGCAGCCTTCCCGCCTTACCGTGTCGGGCAAAGGCGCTGTAGGCCGCTGTGATATCCGCCAGCCGGGCGCCTGCCCCGCCGAGGATCAGGGACAGATTCGGCTGCGCACCCGCGGGCAGGATCAGCGGCAATCCCGCGTTGCTCAGCATCCCGGCAAAACGTTTTGGCCCGTAGGCTTCCAGTACCTGTACCGCGGGCAGGTTGAGGGAGCGCACCAGCGCTTCACTCATGCTGACCGGTCCGTGGAACCCACTGTCAAAATTCCCGGGGCGATAATCACCGGTTTTTCTGGGAACGTCCTGGAGCAGCGAGGCGGGATGGATCAGGCCATCGTCCAGCGCCATACCGTAAATAAAGGGCTTTAACACCGATCCCGGGGATCGGATCGCATTGACCATATCCACGTGGCTGAAACGCGTGTCATCGTTAATATCCACCGAGCCGACCCAGCCGCGCACTTTCATATCCGTATGATCCACGACGATCATCGCCAGCGAGCTACGTGCCGGCAGGCGAGATTTCCAGTTCATCGCCAGCTCTTCCAGCTGCCGCTGTAGCCCGGCATCCAGCGTGGTGACAATTTTAGTGTCGCGGCTTTTGCCTAGCATCATGCGCGCAAAGAGCGGTGCCAGCTGCGGCATCTGCCGGGGCGCCAGCCATACCGATTCCTCCCGTGATTCTTTGACCTGCTTCGCAGACCAGACGCCCTGCGTGACCATGCGGTCGAGCACTTTGTTGCGCGCCGCTTCTGCCCGTTCAGGCCATCGGTCCGGACGCAAGCGGCTGGGTGCCTGCGGCAGTACCGCCAGCAGCGCCGCTTCGGAATAGCTGAGCTGCGACGGCGGTTTGCCGAGATAGGTCCAGCTTGCCGCTCCGACGCCCTGCAGCGTGCCGCCAAACGGAGCGCGGTTGAGATAGAGGGTGAGAATGTCTCGCTTGGAAAGATGCCACTCCAGCTGCATCGCCCGCCAGAGCTGACGAACTTTGCCGCCAAAGGTGCGCGGATGTGGGTCCAGCAGGCGTGCCACCTGCATTGTGAGCGTGCTTCCGCCAGAGACGACTTTGCCAGAACTGAGATCCTGCCAGGCAGCGCGCAGGACAGAAAGCGGGTTTACGCCAGGGTGATCCCAGAACCAGCGATCTTCATACTGGATCAGCGCCTCAAGGTAGCGGGGAGAAACCTCTTCAATGGTAACCGGGTAGCGCCAGATACCGTCGCTATCGGCAAAACGCCAGAGCGGCGTGCCCTTCTCATCCACCACCACCCGGGCGGGGTTAACCTCTTTCAGAGGCAACGGCCACAGGCGGTCGGCGGCGACGATCAGCCCCCATAAAACGAGAAGCGCTCCCGCCAGCCATAGCCAGCGGGAGCGTGTCAGACGTGCCATTCGCATATTACGGAACAACAATCAGCGGGCCGCTGGCCGCCCCCGTTGCCCGCCACTGCGGAACGTACATAGACTCCACCATCGGGACCGGCACCTGATAGGTTCCCGGCGTCACGGCACGGGCCAGATAGACCAGCGTGACCGGCTGACCTTCGTTTACCGGTACGGCAGCCACAAAGCGGTCGTCGCGGAATTCCATATGCTGAATGTCCGCCTGCTGCATCTGGCTGAGCAGGTTCTGTACTTCGCTACCGCTGTCCTGCAGGCTGGCGCTGCTGCTTGCCAGGTTCTGGTTTTCCAGCTCCAGACCCGCAGGGAGGAGATCCACCACCAGCGCATCCGGCACGTTCTGGCTGGCTTTAACGTCCAGCCACACCAGCACCAGCTCACCGCTCTTCAGGGTAGAGAGTGATTTAGTGCTGCCGTCGGTTGCCAGTATATGACGTTCAACCTGCAGCACGTTCGCGCTCGGCTGAGGCGCGTATTCCGGATAGCCGGTGCTGTCCAGACGCACCCACAGCGGTGTTGTCCCTGTATTGGTCACCTGCAGCGCACCAAGCTGGTCGCCGCTCACGTTTTGTACCAGTGACTTATCGCCGCCAGATGCGGTCTCAGACAGAGAGGTTTTCGCCTGCCATGTACCGGACAAGGTTTGCAGCGAACGTCCGGCCAGGAACAGCGCATTGCTCTCCTGCGTTGACAGCCAGCGCTGGCTGAAGGCCTGTTCAGACAGAGCATTCAGCAGCGTATTCTGCGCATCCGGCAGCAGCTTGTACTCCTCCAGCAGGGAGAGCATCAGAGCGTTATCGCGAAGCTGGCTGCCGTAATCGGCCATCCAGGTTTTGCTGTCGTTACGCGGCGTTTTGAGTGCCAGGTCCAGCGCCTGCTGGCTGCGCGGTGCATCGCCCATCAGTTTGAGCGCCATGCCCAGCTGCATCAGCGGCAACCCGGAAGCCGCCTGCTTGTGGCGATCCCAGATTTCACGCAGCGCGCCCAGCGGCGCTTTTTGCTGACGTGCCAGCACCAGCGCGGCATAGGCCTGCACGGCGAACTTGCTGGCCTGAGTATCATCGCTGTAGCGAATGGACATCATTCCCGGATCCTGGAGGTAGCGCAGCAGGCGGTTATTGGCGTTATTCACCGCATCGGCAGGTACGCTGTAACCCTGCTCGCCCGCGCGCACCAGGAAGTCGGTCACGTAGGCGGTCAGCCAGTACTCTTCCGGGCCGTTTTTATCCCACAGCGCAAAACCTCCGTCTTCACGCTGCATCTGCAGCAGACGGGAGATGCCAATATCAATCGCCGCACGGCGCTTATCATCGGTGTCGCCTTTGATGCCAAGTGCAGTCAGCTGCGCCGCGTTGGTGTAGAGCGACGGGAACAGACCGCTGGTGGTCTGTTCCAGGCAGCCATACGGATACGCCTGCAGTTCGCGAATATAGCGCGCCAGGTTAAGCGGTGGTTTGCCGCTCAGCAGCAGCTGTCCCTGCAGGGTAGCAGGAGAGAAACCGTTACTATGCTGCGCCGGTGCGGTCCAGGACTCGCCGGGATTCAGCATGGCACCGGTATTCACCGTCTGCGCCGGGAATGCCGGACGCACGCCGATTTTCCAGCTCTTCTGCTGCGGGGCGAAGGTCTCACCCGGGAGCTGCAGGCCGGTCACCTGAGCGATCACTTCACCGTCACCATAACCGTCCAGCGCACGCACCGGAATAAACAGGGTGTTGCGTGCGCCAGGAGACAGCTGAATCGGCTGCGGCTGCCCGCCTTCCAGCGACAGTTTTCCTGTCGCGGTCAGGGCGACGTTCAGCGTTTGCGGCTGGTCGGTGAGGTTAGTGATATCCAGCGTCAGCCGCGAGGTATCCCCGCTTGCCAGGAAGCGCGGCGTATTAAGCTCGGCAATGACCGGCGCGGCCACCACAACCTTGCTTTCACTGCTGCCGAAATCGTCCTCCGTCCAGGCCTGCGCCATCAGACGCAGCTCACCGTTGAAATCACCAATCGGCAGCGTAATCGTGCCTTCTCCGTTGGCATCCAGCGTAACCGGCTGTGCCTGCTGGGCAATAATGGTGACGTGGTTCACCGGCGGCTTACCGCCGCGCTTAAGCTCATCACCGTCACCACCAAAGCGCAGCGCGGCCAGGCGGCCCTGCCCTTCGATGACCTGGCCGTAGATATCGTAAATGTCCGCGCCATAGCGCTTCTGGCCGAAGAAAGCCTGCCACGGATCGGGCGTAACGTAATCGGTAATATTCAGCACGCCGCTGTCCACCGCAGAGACAAGCACGTTCACTTTCTGCGGCACCGCACCCTCTTTCACGCTGGCTTTCACCTTCACTGAGAGCGTCTGGTTTGGACGCATTTTCTGCGGGTTATCGATCGCAATGTTCAGACGGCGATTTTCATCGCCCATCGGCAGATGCAGCAGGCCGACCGCGCGTTTCGGCGTGGCGGATTTGGATTTATCACCAGGACGCACCACCAGCGTGCTCAGATAGAGATCGTGACGCTTCCAGGCTTTGTCGACCGGGATAGCGAGATCAAGCCCGTTTGCCGGTACGTCGATCTCTTTCCACCACAGCGGCCCTTCGCTGGACTCGATCATCGCATAGCCCTTACCTGCTGCCGGCGCTGCAATGTGCAGGTTAATGGTATCGCCTGGCTGATAGGCTGGCTTATCCATTTTAAGCGTCACACGGTCAGGCCGAGCGGCCCCGGTGCCGTCGCTGTTATCCTGCCAGCTGTAGCCTGCCCAGAAGCGCACGCTGCTGACCATCTCATCAGGCGCTTTAACTTCCAGACGGTATGAGCCCCACTCCACCGGGAAGGTGACTTTACCCGTCTCGTCAGCCTTGAGAGTCAGCTCCTGCTCGCCTTCGACCAGGTCTTTCTGATCGAACTGCGACTGCCAGCCTTCGCTCTCAGACCAGTTCCAGAAGTAGTCACGGCGCTCGCGAATGAGACGAACCTGCAAACCGGACACCGCTTTTTTCGCGCCGCTGGCATCGGCGTAAACGATGTCGAAGCTGGCATTGCCGTTCTCGTCGACAATCGGCTGGTTGACGGTGGTATCGGTTCGGTAGTCGTAAACGGCTTTACTGGCGAACTGAGGGCGGATACCCGGCAGCTCAGCCGCAGGCCAGATTGCCTGCTCAGCGCGACGCGTCACCGGACGACCGCCCGACTCCAGCAGGCTGGCCTGCAGGATCAGCTGCAGCGGAGAGTGCACTTCTTTCCACTGGCTTTCGGTAGAAACCTGCCCACGCCCCTGCTCATCAAGCGTAAGCTGCACTTCATCCAGACTGCGGCTCAGGTTCTCCTCAGCGATATCGCCAAACTGGAAGCCCGGCAGCGCAGCCACCGCGTCACGCAGCGGACGCAGGAAAAGCTGGCCCTGCAGAGAATTACCGTTGGCCGGTGCGCCATACAGGTAATAGCCCACCACGTTAAAGTCGACGTTATCCTGCGGTGATAGCGGCGATTTTTGTCCGCTCAGGTTCAATGCCATACGCTCGGGCATGAAGTCTTCGACGTGGAAGTCCCACAGGCGCTGCAGGTTATCGCCCGTGTTGGCACGGATATGCCACATACCGGTCTGCGCTCCGCTGTCCAGCGGATAGTTAAAGCGATAGAGCCCATTCTCTGGCTTGACGACAATCGTACGCGCGACCTGTCCATCCGGGCGCAGCACGTCAAGCTTCACGGGCTGATCGGGAAGCGGCTTACCGTCACTGTCGCGCAGTAAGCCGTTGAGGATCACCGTTTCACCCGGACGATAGAGATCGCGCGGGCCAAACATGAAGAATTGCTTGCTGTAGCCGGGGCTACCGGCAATATCGAACTCCGCCAGATCCAGCGCCGGAAGCTTGAGGTCAAGCAGCGTGGTCTGGCCGTCTTTGCTCGCCAGAATTAGCGCGGCTTCTTTGTCCGTTTCAAGCTTCGCATGACCGTCAGCGTCGCTCTTCGCCTCAGCGAGAGTCTGGCCTTTGTCGTTCAGCAGCGTGACGGTCACGCCGGACTGCGCCGCACCGTTTTCCAGACTCTGAGTGAAAATATCCAGGCGGTTATGGTAACGGTGAGCGGACAGACCAATATCGCTTAAGGTAAAGAGCGTTGCGGCGTTGCTGTAGTTGTAGTGCCCC
This sequence comes from Enterobacter cloacae complex sp. P16RS2, assembly GCF_014982155.1. Classification (NCBI taxonomy): domain Bacteria; kingdom Pseudomonadati; phylum Pseudomonadota; class Gammaproteobacteria; order Enterobacterales; family Enterobacteriaceae; genus Enterobacter; species Enterobacter cloacae complex sp. P16RS2. The sequence continues at coordinate 113,156 of NZ_JADCKW010000013.1, forward strand.
GCCTGGTTCATGACCGCGATGTAAACGCCAGACTGCTGGAGCGGTTTAATATCCTTCAGGGGCAACAGCAATTTTTCGCGCGTATTGCGCGCCGGATTAAGATCGAATCGACCGGTGTAAACCAGCTCCGCCATCTTCAGCAGGTTATCGGATTCCCAGCTGGTCAGCGAGTTACGGTACTCCCACTGGCTGACAAGGGAGGCCAGCGATTCCGGCTTCACGCGGTAAAAGTTGACATCGACATTGTTGACGTTGAGCGCCATCACCGGCAGACCTTCCACCACCTTACCCGGCAGCAGCGAGCCGCGGCTGGCAAAACCAACGGTCGGTTCAATGTCCCGGGTGGTCAGGGCTTTTTCATAATCAATGCCAAACGTCGCCTTGTTCAGCGCCTGCAGGTCACGTTCAACGGTGACGACCAGGTTACGGTTAGGTTCCAGATGGCGCAGTCGAAGCTCTTTCAGGTTAGGCGCAAGTTCCCACGCCCCGTCAACCTTGCCGCTTTTCTTATCCACGACATGCACCGTTTTGGCGAAATCCTGATCGGGATTTAGCGGAACAGAAAAGGTCAGCACCAGCGTGGCGGCACCGTCGAGCTGAACTTCAGAGGTATCCAGCAACGTCAGCGCTTTTCCCTGACTCTGGGCAGCCAGTTTAGCCAGCGTGTCAGCATTGGGCTTTTCCGCGGCTTTCGGTGTGGATGCGATGGATGCCGCGGGAGCCGCAGCCTGGGGTTTATTGTCGCTGTTATCACAGCCGACAAGCGTAAACGTGGTAAGCAGCGCAAGAGAGAGCGCGGCTAAGCGAAACGGTTTCATCCTTTATCCCTGGCCCATGGAGCCTGTTGGTCGTCGTCCGGATAAGTATTATCCGCAAGTTTCATTAATTCAAAAAGGCCAATTTTAAAATCTGGAAAGCGTCTCGCAGAATGGCATCACGTCGCTACGCCGTGATGGAACCGCGATCACAGCACATAACGTCACATGTTACCTTTCAAGTCATTTGTTTTTAAAACAAGAAGATAGCTGGCTAAGCTCGCCTGAAGGCTGCTAGTTTTATGACCATGACGCACCCCGAGTGCGCGGTTCAAAAAGAGAGAAAGCCATGAAACGAGCCGTGAACGCCCTACAAAATTTCGGAAAATCATTGTACGGACCGGTACTTATCTTACCGATCGTCGGTCTGTTTATCGCCTTTGGTAACGTGCTGGGTAACGGTAATCTCGCCGAGTACCTGCCGTTTCTTGGACATCCTCTGATTCAGCATACTGGTCAGCTTATCGCGAAATCTGCCGTGTCGGTGCTGGTTAACCTGGCGCTGGTGTTTGCCGTCGGTATCCCGATTGGTCTGGCGACGCGTGATAAAGGCTATGCCGCGCTGATTGGCCTGGTCACCTTTATCGTGTTCATCAACGCCATGAACGTCACGCTGCAGCTGCAGGGCGCGCTGGCGCCAGTTGCCCAGATGAAAGCGGCCGGACAGACCATGGTGCTGGGCGTGCAGGTGCTGGAGATGGGCGTTTTTGCCGGGATCCTGACCGGGGCGCTCTCCGGATATCTGTACAACAAATACTCCGGCGTACAGTTTAATGGCGCAATGGCGATTTACTCCGGCCACTGTTTTGTCGCCATCGTCATGCTTCCCGTCTCCATGCTGCTCGGCGTGGTGATGAGTGAACTGTGGCCGTTTGCCCAGCACGGCATTAGCGCCCTGGCGCTGGCCATCAAAGGCTCCGGGCCGTTTGGCGTGGCAATCTACGGTTTCCTGGAACGTATTCTGGTCCCCACCGGCCTGCATCATCTGGTTTATACCCCGTTCCTCTATACCGAGCTGGGCGGCACGCAGGAAGTGTGCGGCGCAACCTATCAGGGCGCGCGCAATATCTACTTCGCCGAGATGGCCTGCCCGGACGTGAAGCAGCTCAGCAGCACCGTGGTGTGGGACGCGCGCGGCATCAGCAAGATGTTCGGCCTGCCAGCCGCCGCGCTGGCGATGTATATGACCGCAAAGCCGGAGCGTAAAGCCATTGCGAAAGCCATTCTGATCCCGGCGGCGCTGACCTCGCTGCTGGTCGGCGTAACCGAGCCGATTGAGTTCTCCTTCCTGTTCGTCGCTCCGCTGCTGTTCGTGATGCATGCGGTGCTGACCGGCATCGGCATGATGCTGTTCTCGCTGCTGGGCGTTCACGCCATCGGCGCCAACGGGATTATCGACTTCATCCTCTACAACCTGCCGCTTGGCACGGAGAAGTCCAACTGGCCGATGTACATCGTGGTCGGGCTGATCATGTTTGCCCTCTACTTCGTGGTGTTCCGCTTCCTGATCCTGCGCTTCAACATGAAAACGCCGGGCCGTGAGGATGACGATCGGGAGACGCGCCTCTACAGCAAGCAGGAGTACCAGGCGAAGGGCAATAATGACGGGCTGGGCGAATCCATCGTGACGGGTCTGGGCGGTAGGGAAAACATCGAGGTGGTGGACAACTGCTACACCCGCTTACGCGTCACGGTGAAGGACGTCGCCATTATCGACGAGCCGAGGCTCAAGGCGACCGGCGCGAAAGGGATTATCAAACAAGGTAACAACGTTCAGGTGGTCTACGGGCTGCACGTCAAAAAAATGCGAGAAGCCGTTGAGACGTTTCTCTGAAAGGAGCTAAAGATGTTTATACCCCCATTCATTCTGTCGATTGCCGGCGGCGGTAGCACCTACACGCCGGGCATTGTGAAAAGCCTGATGGTGCGCCTGCAGGATTTCCCGCTGGCTGAAATCCGCCTTTATGACATCGACGAGGCGCGCCAGAACACCATTGCGCCCGTCGTCGAAAAGGTCATTCGCGACCACAGCCAGAGCATCAAGTTCACCGTTACCAGTGACCCGGAAGTGGCGTTCAGCGACGCGCATTTCGTCTTCGCCCAGATGCGCGTCGGCCAGTACAAGATGCGCGAGCAGGATGAGAAGATCCCGCTGCGCCACGGCGTGGTCGGGCAGGAAACGTGCGGGCCCGGCGGCCTGGCGTACGGGCTGCGCACGATCCTGCCAATGGTGGAGCTTATCGATCTGGTCGATCGCTACGCGCACGAAAAAGCCTGGATCGTGAACTACTCCAACCCGGCGGCGATCGTCGCGGAGGGCGTGCGCCGGCTGCGTCCGGACGCGCGGGTTCTTAACATCTGCGATATGCCGGTGGCCGCGATGCGCAATATGGGGGCGATTCTGGGTGTCGATCGCCGCAGGCTGGAGGTGGACTACTTCGGCCTGAACCACTTCGGCTGGTTTACCCGCGTGCTGGTGGACGGCGAAGACAAGCTTCCCGAGCTGCGTAAACATATCGCGAAGTTTGGCCTGCTGACGGAAGATGCGGCCAAAACCGACCCGCAGCACTCGGATCCTTCGTGGGTAAAAACCTGGCGCAACATTAAGCCAATCATGGACAACTTCCCGGAGTATCTGCCGAACCCGTACCTGCAGTACTACCTGATGCCGAACCAGATTGTGGAGCATCAGAACCCGGACTATACCCGCGCCAATGAAGTCATGGACGGGCGCGAGAAAAAGCTGTTCGCCGCAGCTGAAGAATACAAGCGCACCGGGATCCTGCCGGATGCCTTCCACGTGGGCGTTCACGGCGAGTTTATCGTCGATGTTGCCTGCTCGCTGGCCTTTAACCTGCGGAGCCGCCATCTGGTGATGGTGGAGAACCGCGGCGCGATTACCAACCTGCCTTACGATGCGGTGGTGGAAGTGCCCGCTTATATCACCTCCGAAGGGCCAGAACCGATTCGCGTCGGTCAGGTGCCGCTGTTCCATCAGACCCTTTTGCAACAGCAGCTCGCTTCTGAACAGCTGCTGGTGGAGGCGACCATCGAGGGCTGCTATGAGAAAGCCCTGCAGGCGTTTACCCTCAACCGCACCGTGCCGACCATGGAGCACGCGAAAGCGATTCTGGATGAGATGATCGAGGCCAACCGCGACTACTGGCCAGCGCTGCAAAAAGCCTGGCAGGACGGCGAACCGGTGAAAAAATAGGGGCTTGCTCGCGAGTTGAACGTGGTTTGCTTGTCGGTGTCAGAAAAAACACCGACAATCCTTTTTTACGGAAAAGAATGGAGGCAACCCATGTCCACCTCATATTTTGTCGCCGCCGACTGGCTGATTGAGCACGGTGACGATCCGGAAGTTCAGATTATTGACGCGCGTATGGCCCCGGCCGGGCAGGAACACCTTCGCGATATGGTCGCGGAATACCGTGCCGGACATCTGCCTGGCGCGGTATTTTTTGATATCGAAGCCCTCTCCGATTGCAACTCTCCCCTGCCGCACATGCTGCCGCGCCCGGAAGCGTTTTCCGTGGCGATGCGCGAGCTGGGCGTCAGCAAAGACAAACACCTCGTTGTTTATGATGAAGGTAACCTCTTCTCCGCACCGCGCGCGTGGTGGATGCTGAAAAACTTCGGTGTGGAAAAAGTCTCTATTCTGGCGGGCGGGCTGGCGGGCTGGAAGCGCGACGAGCTGCCGCTCCAGCAGGGCGACGTGACGCTGCCGGAAGGCGAATTCGATGCCACGTTCGACGCGCACGTGGTAAAACGCCTGACCGACGTGCTGGTCGTGAGCCATGAAAAAACGGCGCAAATCGTCGATGCCCGTCCTGCTCCGCGCTTCAATGCCGAAGCGGATGAACCGCGTCCAGGGCTGAAGCGGGGGCATATTCCGGGGGCGCTGAACGTGCCGTGGGGCGATCTGGTGTTTGAGGGAGAGCTGAAAACCACCGACGAACTGCGCGCCATTTTTGACCGTGCCGGCGTTGATTTACACCGTCCGATTATTGCCAGCTGCGGCTCCGGCGTAACGGCCTGCGTGGTGATCCTGGCGCTCGCCACGCTTGGCGTAAACGACGTCACACTTTACGACGGTGCCTGGAGCGAATGGGGTGCGCGGGACGATCTGCCTGTCGAACCCGCGAAATAATGGATAACCGCCTGGTCACGCTGTTAACGCGCGGGGCGTCGCTGACCCGCGCGGAGTATCGCGTCCTCGCCCACCTCACGGAGCACCCGCAGCTGGTGGGCAACATCACGGTTCGCGAGCTGGCGCAGGCGACGTTTGTTTCTACCGCCACCATCATGCGGCTGTGTCAGAAGCTGGGGTTTAGCGGCTTCAGCGAGTTTATCTGGCACTGCAAGCAGCTGCTCTCCGACACGCCGCATATTGCCGCCCAGGCGCCCTCCCTTCCAGAACTCCCGGTGCTGTTTAATCAGTTTATCGCCAACTATCAGCACACCTTCCAGTGGGTCACGCAGGAGAAGCGCCAGCAGTTTGCCGACCTGCTGCGCCAGAAAGAAAGCTTCTTTCTCTACGGGGCCGGGTTTTCCTATCTGTTTGCGGAGTACCTGACCAAGAAGCTGCAGGTGCTGGGCAAAACGGCGTTTATTTCCGGGCCGGGAGACAGCCGGAATATTTTCCTCAGCAACGCCTCACGCTATCAGGTGTTTATTGCCGTCTCGCGCAGCGGCGAAACGGAGCAGGTGCTGGATAAAGCGCGGATTGCCAAAAACGTCGGTATGACGATTGTCGCGTTTACCCGCGCCTCGGCCAATACGCTGGCGGGGATGGCGGACGTGCATTTTGCCCTCTATGACGAAGCGGTACACTTCGCCGCCGAAGCCGCGGGGGTGACGTCGTTTGAGTCGAATCTGGTGCTGCTGATGGATTTACTGCTGCTGGAAGCAACGGGGTGATATTCACCCCGCCGTAATCAGATGATGCGGTTGGTTTTGAGATCGCGCAGGAAGCCGCCCCAGCGACGCTCGTAGAACGGGGTGATGTGCTCGGTAATAAAGTGGCTGATGCCCTTCTCGCCGTTCTTCACCTGGCAGATATCAATCGGCTCGTCGCCCGGCAGCGTGTCGGTCGCCACGCTTCCCGCCGCCTGAATGATGTCGTCGATATCGCCGTCCGCCTCAATACCAATCAGCAGCACCGGCTGCTCGTCCGCACGCTCTTTAATGGAGCAGAGAAACGCGCGTCTAACCGGTTTCAGGGTTTTGAACAGCGTCGTCAGGGAATCAATCATCTGCGCGGGCGGCTCGGCCACTTCAGACAGCAGCAGCGTTTCGCCCCCTTCCAGCACTTCCTGGGTGCTGAGCGGGTTGCCCTCTTCACCTAACAGATGGCTGATTTCACGCGGCGTAAACTCTTTCCCGGTCGGCAGCTTCGCGTTAAGGAACAGCGTCTGGCCCAGCGTCATTTCGAACAGGGTACGCACCGGCATCACCACGAACGCCTGTTCGTCTTCTACCGCTTCCTGCAGGGCTTCCAGCGAGGTAAAGAACGGGATCACCGACGTGCCGTCGTCTTTCTCCCAGTGCAGCAGATCCAGCGCGCTGTCTTCTACAACCTGCTCACCTTCCGCCGCGGTGCCCGGCACCCAGACGGTGGATTCCAGCAGCATGCGGAAAAATGCCGGACGGTGGGCGGGCTCGGTCGCCGCCTGCTCCAGCAGGGTTTCTAATTCGTTTTTGGTTTCGGACATAACAATTCCAGATGATGCATTTCCCCTCACCCCGGCCCTCCCTCAAGGGAGAGGGAGCAAACCATGCCCTCTCCCCTTGGGAGAGGGTTAGGGTGAGGGCAATAAAGATTACTCAGCCGTCAGCAGGTTCGCCACGGTACGCACGCCCAGACCGGTCGCGCCAGCGGACCACTGCTCAACCGCCGCTTTACGGTAGGTTGCCGAGCAGTCGATGTGCAGCCAGCCTTCGTGATAATTCTCAACGAAGTGGGACAGGAAGCCTGCCGCCGTGCTTGCACCCGCAGGGTACGCCGCGCTCGCCGTGTTGTTCAGCTCGGCAAAGTTGGACGGCAGCTGGCTGCGGTGGAACTCGGCCAGCGGCAGACGCCAGAACGGTTCGTTTTCGGCAGCGGCGCTTGCCAGCAGGCGAGCGGCCAGCTTGTCGTCAAAGCTGAACAGCGCGTGGTAGTCGTTGCCCAGGGCGGTTTTTGCCGCGCCGGTCAGGGTCGCCATGTCAATAATCAGCTCTGGCTTCTGGGCAGACGCGTCGATCAGGCCATCGGCCAGCACCAGGCGGCCTTCGGCGTCGGTGTTCATCACTTCGACGTTTTTGCCGTTGCGATAGCGAATAATGTCGCCCAGCTTGAAGGCGTTACCGCTCACCATGTTGTCCGCGCAGCACAGATACAGCTTCACGCGCTTGTTCAGACCGCGGGTGATGGCGAACGCCAGCGCGCCGGTGATAGTTGCCGCGCCGCCCATGTCGGACTTCATGGAGTCCATGAACGCGCTCTGCTTCAGGCTGTAGCCGCCGGTATCGAAGGTGATACCTTTACCCACCAGGCAGGCAAAGACCGGCGCCGCTTTATCGCCGGTTGGGTTGTAATCCAGCGCCAGCAGGACCGGAGGACGCTCAGAACCACGACCCACGGTGTGGATGCCCATGTAATTCTGCTCGCGCAGATCTTCACCTTTGGTAATGCGGTAGGACATCTTGTCGCCCGCCACGCCGCACAGCAGGTCAACCGCGCGCTGCGCCAGCTGCTCAGGACCAAGCTCTTCCGCCGGGGCGTTGATGGTGTCACGCACCCAGTCGATGATTTGCAGGCGGCTTTCCAGCTCTTTTTGACCGGCAGCGTCAAGGTTTGCCCACTCAATTTTGCGGGTGCCTTTCGGCCCTTTGTAGCCAGCCCAGAATGCCCAGCTGCGGTCGGTGTCCCAGCCTTCGCCTTCCAGGGACACATGCTTAATGCCCAGGCCGTCAATTTTACGCGCGGCGCGCTGGATCAGGCCCAAATCATCGTTGCCCGTCAGGTGCAGGGTAATGCCGTCGTTGTTGATGCTGTAGGTGGCTTTCTCGCCCCAGCGCGCATCGGCTGGCTGCGTAGAGAGCGTAATCTTCATCGCTTCGGTCATTTTATTTATCCTTATTAGCAAACGGGCCGCCTGAAGGCAGCCCATAGAGTCTCTTTCCACTAAATGATTCGCGTTGCAGGAAGGCGGCAAGCGAGTGAATCCCCGGGAGCAGAGATAACTCTGTGACCGGGGTGAACAAGCGCAGCCAACGCATCGGCAACGTGAAGCATGACGTGGAAATTATTCTGCTTCATCTAACCAGACTAACAGAATCGCCTCCAGAATTTTTTCATTGGATGCGTTTGGGTCGTCGTCGAAATCCTCTAAATCGCAGATCCACTGATGCATGTCGGTGAATCGTACGGTCTTAGGATCGAGATCCGGGTTTGCGTCGTAGAGCGCTTCGCCGATTTCACGGCTGTCTGTCCACTTAAGTCCCATATCAATGCTCGCGTGCGTGGTTGATGGTGTAGCGTGGGAATTCCACGACCAGATCTTCATCGGTCACCGCGGCCTGGCAGCTCAGGCGGCTGTCAGGCTCCAGACCCCATGCTTTATCCAGCATGTCGTCTTCGTCTTCGGTGCTCTCGGCGAGAGAGTCGAAACCTTCACGCACGATGCAGTGGCAGGTGGTGCAGGCACAGGATTTTTCACAGGCGTGTTCCACTTCGATACCTGCACGCAGGGCAACATCGAGAATGGTTTCACCGGTCTTCGCTTCCAGAACAGCGCCATCCGGACAGAGGTCCGCATGAGGCAAAATAACAATCTTTGGCATATTAAACCTCGTCCACGGACTGGCCTTTCAGCGCGACGCGGACAGATTTGTCCATGCGGCGAGCAGCAAAGTCCTGGGTTTGTTTATCAACGTTTTTAATGGCTTCTTCTATTGCGTCAGCGTCATTACCTTCTGCTACTGCGCTTAAATGCGCGGCAGCGTCGTCAATCACCTGGCGCTCAGCGGCGCTTAACAGCGCGGCATCGGCAGCGAGCGCGCCGTTCAGGCTCTCCAGCACGCGGGCGGCTTCAACTTTCTGTTCAGCCAGCATACGCGCCTTCACATCCTGCTCGGCGTAGCTCATTGAGTCCTGAATCATGGAGGCGATTTCGCCATCGGTCAGGCCGTAGGACGGCTTCACCTGAATGGACGATTCCACGCCGGTGGATTTTTCCATCGCCGTGACGCTCAGCAGGCCGTCGGCGTCCACCTGGAAGGTGACGCGAATATGCGCCCCGCCCGCAGGCAGCGCCGGGATGCCGCGCAGCGCAAAGCGCGCCAGAGAGCGGCAGTCCTGCACCAGCTCGCGTTCGCCCTGCATCACGTGGATAGACATCGCGGTCTGGCCGTCTTTGAAGGTCGTGAACTCCTGCGCGCGCGCCACCGGAATAGTGGTGTTACGCGGGATCACTTTCTCTACCAGGCCGCCCATGGTTTCTAACCCGAGCGACAGCGGGATGACGTCCAGCAGCAGCATTTCGCTGTCCGGCTTGTTGCCGACCAGAATATCGGCCTGGATTGCGGCGCCCACGGCAACCACTTTGTCCGGATCGATGGAGGTCAGCGGCGTGCGGCCAAAGAATTCGCCCACGCGCTCGCGCACCAGCGGCACGCGGGTCGAACCGCCCACCATGACCACTTCCAGCACCTCGTTCGCCTCAACGCCCGCATCTTTCAGTGCGCGACGGCAGGCCAGCAGGGTGCGTTTCACCAGCGGGGCAATGAGATCGCTGAACTGGTCGCGGGCGATCTCACCCTGCCAGCCCGCAACGTTTACGGTAACCGTCTGCGCATCGCTCAGGGCGATTTTAGCGTCGATGGCCGCATCCAGCAGTTCACGCTGCACGCGCGCATCGCTGCGATCGCTGATGCCCGCCTGCTCGCGAATGTAATCCGCCAGCAGATGGTCGAAGTCATCGCCGCCCAGTGCGGAATCCCCGCCGGTCGCCAGCACTTCAAATACCCCGCGGCTTAAGCGCAGGATCGAGATATCAAAGGTACCGCCGCCGAGATCGTAAACCGCAATGACCCCTTCCTGACCGGAGTCGAGGCCGTAGGCAATCGCCGCCGCCGTCGGTTCGTTCAGCAGGCGCAGCACGTGCAGGCCCGCCAGACGCGCGGCGTCTTTGGTGCCCTGACGCTGTGCGTCGTCAAAATAGGCCGGAACGGTGATGACTACGCCGTCCAGTTCGCCGCCAAGCGTCGCCGTCGCGCGCGCGGCCAGCGCTTTGAGGATGTCGGAGGAAACGCGAATCGGGTTCAGCAGACCGGCCGCGGTCGCAATCATCGGCAGGCCGTTTTCACTGGCCTGCAGCTGATACGGCAGATGCGGATAGCGGGTCTGAATATCGGCCAGCGAGCGGCCCATCATGCGCTTTACGGAGCTGATGGTGTTGGCCGGATCGCGCGCGGCGTTGGCGCGGGCGTCATAGCCGACCGAGTGACCCTGCTGCTGGTAGTGGACCACGGAAGGCAGCAGATGGCGGCCCTGCTCGTCGGCCAGCGTTTCCGCCTGGCCGCTGCGCACGGTCGCCACGAGGGAATTGGTGGTGCCCAGATCGATACCCACCGCCAGACGACGCTGGTGCGGTGCGGCACTTAAGCCAGGCTCACTAATTTGTAATAAGGCCATAATTGCTTCCGAAATTAAAAATCGAGCAGCTTTTCTTCGAGTTGTTCAGCACTGCTTCGCAGTTTATCGAGAAAACGGAGTTTGCGCACAGTGTCTGCCGCCGCGTCCCAGGTCTCGTTGTTCAGTTGCTCCACCATCTGCTGATGGCGGGTATCGAACATGCCCTTCACGCGCGTGATGAAGCTTTCCAGACGCGCTTCGTCTTTGGCCTGTTCAATCTCATCCAGCTCTTCGCGAAGCTCCAGCTGTTCCATCAGAAACGCGGTGTCGCGCACGGTATGCTGTTCACTCGCCAGATCGAAACCGTGGAGCGAGAGCAGATATTCTGCACGCGCCAGCGGATGGCGCAGCGTCTGCCAGGCCTGGTTGATGGTCGCAGAGTGCGATACCGCAGCCAGCTGTTCTGCCTGAGTACCACTGGCGAATTTATCCGGGTGATACTGACGCTGAAGATCCTGAAAACGGATCGTCAGCGCCTGGAGATCAATCGGGTATTGAGCGGGTAGTCCGAAGAGAGTGAAGTAATCCATAACAATCTCAGGGGTAGCCTGTTAGAACAAACCCCACGCGCAGCGGGTAAGCCACGGTGGGGTTTCGGATGACGCGCGGTTAAACGTGGAAGCTTTCGCCGCAACCACACTCGTCTTTGACGTTCGGGTTCGTGAATTTGAACCCTTCGTTCAGGCCTTCTTTAACGAAGTCCAGCTGAGTGCCGTTGAGGAATTGCAGGCTTTTGCCATCGACCACCACCTTCACGCCCTTGTCTTCAAACACGGTGTCGTCAGACGCCGGCTCGTCAACAAACTCCAGTACGTAAGCCATACCAGAACAGCCGGAGGTACGTACGCCCAGTCGCAGGCCAAAGCCTTTACCACGGTTCGCCAGAAAAGAGCTTACTCGCGCGGCAGCGCTGTCGCTAAGGGTAATCGACATACTCAAACCTCAATTATTTTGCTTCACGTTTGCTTTTATAGTCCGCAATGGCGGCTTTGATCGCGTCTTCTGCCAGAATTGAACAGTGAATTTTCACCGGTGGCAGTTCGAGTTCTTCAGCAATATCGGTGTTCTTGATTGCCTGTGCTTCGTCCAGGGACTTGCCCTTCACCCATTCGGTGACCAGGGAGCTGGACGCGATAGCAGAACCGCAGCCGTAGGTCTTGAAGCGCGCGTCTTCAATGATACCTTCATTGTTGACTTTAATCTGCAACTTCATCACGTCGCCACACGCCGGTGCGCCAACCATGCCGCTACCGACAGATTCGTCGCTGTTGTCAAATGAGCCAACGTTGCGCGGGTTCTCGTAATGATCGATGACTTTTTCGCTGTATGCCATGATTGAATTCTCCTTATGTACCGATTAGTGATGTGACCATTCAATGCTGTTCAGATCCACGCCCTGCTTGAACATTTCCCACAGTGGAGAAAGGTCGCGCAGACGGCCGATGGAGTTGCGAACCAGCTTGATGGTGTAGTCAATCTCTTCTTCGGTAGTGAAACGACCTAAAGAGAAACGGATAGAGCTGTGTGCCAGCTCGTCGGTCATGCCCAGCGCGCGCAGCACGTAGGATGGCTCCAGGCTTGCAGACGTACAGGCAGAACCGGAAGAAACGGCCAGGTCTTTCAGCGCCATGATCAGCGATTCGCCTTCAACATAGTTGAAGCTGACGTTGAGGATGTTCGGTGCGCCCTGCTCGAGATCGCCGTTCAGATACACTTCTTCCATATCTTTCACGCCGTCCCACAGACGGTTACGCAGCGTGCGCAGGCGCGCCATCTCGGTTTCCATCTCTTCTTTTGCAATGCGGTACGCTTCGCCCATGCCCACGATCTGGTGAACAGGCAGAGTGCCGGAACGCATGCCGCGCTCGTGACCGCCGCCGTGCATCTGTGCTTCGATGCGGATACGCGGTTTACGACGAACGTACAGCGCGCCGATCCCTTTCGGGCCATAAATTTTGTGGCCGGAGAAGGACATCAGGTCCACTTTCAGCTGGCTCAGATCGATAGGCAGTTTGCCCACGCTCTGGGTCGCGTCAACGTGATAGATGATACCGCGCGCGCGGCACATTTCGCCGATGGTTGCGATGTCCTGAACGACGCCGATTTCGTTGTTGACGTGCATGATGGAAACCAGAATGGTGTCATCACGCATGGCCGCTTCAAGCTCTTTCAGGTCGATGATCCCGTTGCTCTGTGGCGCCAGGTAAGTCACTTCGTACCCTTCACGCTCCAGCTGGCGGCAGGTATCCAGCACGGCTTTGTGTTCGGTTTTGCTGGTGATGATGTGCTTGCCTTTTTTCTGATAAAAGTTGGCTGCACCTTTGATCGCCAGGTTGTCGGATTCGGTCGCACCGGAGGTGAATACAATCTCACGCGGGTCGGCACCCACCAGGTCGGCAATCTGATTACGGGCGATATCAACCGCCTCTTCAGCATGCCAGCCAAAACGGTGTGAACGGGAAGCTGGGTTACCAAAGTTTCCGTCCAGGGTCAGACACTGCATCATTTTCTCGGCAACACGCGGGTCCACCGGCGTGGTTGCGGAGTAATCGAGATAAATCGGTAATTTCATTGCTCTTTAAACTCCGTACATCGCTTCAATGCAAGGAATCAGGCAACCGGCTGGATGTACGACCGAGTACGCGGGGCGTGACCGCCCCGGCCTGATTCTGAAATCTTTATCGTTTTATTACGCGCGCAGTTTGACGTCGATAGCGTCCTGCGCGCGGGTGCTGCGTTGGGAATCCTGACCGTGCTGACGACCAGAGACATCCAGAACTTCCTGGTTATTGACCAGTTCACCCAGGGTAATGTTGTTCAGGAAGCCGGTGAGACGGTCGCTCAGATCGCGCCACAGCGCGTGGGTCAGGCATTTATCGCCGCCCTGGCAGCCACCTTTACCCTGGCAACGGGTCGCGTCAACGGATTCGTCAACTGCGCTAATCACTTCACCAACTGCAATACTGCCCGCGTCTTTACCCAGCAGATAACCGCCGCCTGGGCCACGAACGCTGGAAACCAGTCCATTTTTACGCAGTCTGGAGAACAGCTGTTCCAGGTAAGAGAGGGAGATCCCTTGTCGTTCAGAAATATCAGCCAACGGAACCGGGCCCGCTTCGGAGTTGAGCGCAACGTCCAGCATCGCGGTCACGGCATAACGCCCTTTAGATGTCAGTCTCATGTCTTACTTAACCTCAAACTCGCCCCTGCCCGGGGTTTTTTATTGTAAAATGGGGGTATTGCATAGCAGGGCCAAGTCTGACATTCCTGACTAAAATGGTCAACTATTTACTTGACTGTTTTAGTCAGGTATTTAACCTTCCGTGCCGTTTTACCTGGGTGCGGCCTGATGCCCTGACCCCGGCCCTCTCCCACGGGGAGAGGGAGAAAACAAACCGGCACTACTCTTTATTCTTCTGCTCAATCGACGCCAAAATCCCGCGCAGGATGTTCAGCTCCTGGCTTTCCGGGCGAGCGCGGGTAAACATACGGCGCAGCTTGTTCATCACCTGGCCCGGGTGGCCTTCACGAATAAAGCCGGTTGAGAGCAGCGTCTGCTCCAGATGACCATAGAAGCGCTCAAGATCGTCCACCAGCGGGTAGGCCGTCTCTTCTTTCTGTTCGACCGGTTTCTCCTGCGTCGCCAGCCACGCCATACGCACCTCATAGGCGATAACCTGCACCGCCATCGCCAGGTTCAGCGAGCTGTACTCCGGGTTTGCCGCAATGGCGACGTGATAATGACACTTCTGCAGCTCGTCGTTGGTCAGGCCAACGCGCTCGCGGCCAAACACCAGCGCAACCGGCGCCTGCTCCGCTTCTGAGACGCTTTTCAGGCCGCATTCGCGCGGGTCCAGCATCGGCCACGGCAGCGTGCGTGAACGTGCGCTGGTGCCAACAACAAGGCTGCAGCCGGCCAGCGCTTCGTCAAGGGTATCGACGATCTGGGCGTTGCCGATCACGTCGCTGGCACCGGCCGCCAGGGCGATAGCCTGCGAGTCAGGTTTCACCAGCGGATTAACCAGCCACAGGTTCGTTAAACCCATGGTTTTCATAGCGCGGGCAACGGAGCCCATGTTGCCGGTGTGCGATGTTTCGACCAGCACGATTCGAATGTTTTGCAGCATAATTTTTAATGTCTGAATTCAGCGTCTGAAGAATATTCCGGCATATTATCATAAACGGGAGACATAATCCGATCCCACTGCTATACTCTGCGCCGATTTTCCTGTTCTTTAACATCCAGTGAGAGAGACCGATGCATCCGATGCTGACCATCGCCGTGCGCGCAGCGCGCAAGGCGGGTAATGTAATTGCCAAACACTACGAAACGCCAGACTCCGTAGAAACCAGCCAGAAAGGCAGCAATGATTTCGTGACTAACGTCGATAAAGCCGCAGAAGCGATTATTATCGAAACGATCCGCAAATCTTACCCGCAGCACACCATCATCACCGAAGAAAGCGGTGAACATGAAGGTACCGATCAGGATGTTCAATGGGTTATCGATCCACTGGATGGCACCACCAACTTTGTTAAACGCCTGCCACACTTCTCTGTGTCTATCGCAGTACGCATTAAAGGCCGTACTGAAGTCGCCGTTGTTTACGATCCAATGCGTAATGAACTGTTCACCGCTACCCGCGGTCAGGGCGCACAGCTGAACGGCTACCGTCTACGCTGCAGCAACGCACGCGATCTGGACGGCACCATCCTGGCGACCGGTTTTCCGTTCAAGGCGAAACAGCACGCGACCACCTATATGAATATCCTGGGCAAACTGTTTACCGAATGCGCTGACTTCCGCCGCACCGGTTCTGCCGCGCTGGATCTGGCCTACGTGGCGACCGGCCGCGTTGACGGTTACTTCGAGCTGTCTCTGAAGCCGTGGGACTTTGCTGCGGGCGAGCTGATCGCACGTGAAGCAGGCGCCATCGTATGTGATTTCACCGGCGGCCATAACTATATGTCTACCGGCAACGTCGTTGCGGGTAACCCACGCGTTGTTAAAGCCATGCTGGCCAACATGCGTGATGAACTGAGCGATGCGCTGAAGCGTTAATCCAGTTAGTTAAGCCCGGTGGCGCTACGCTTACCGGGCCTACAAAATCCCTCAGTACGCTAGAAAGGCCGCAATCCCCTTCCCACCGGCACCGCGCTCATCCACATCGTCACTGCCGCCACCAGCAGAATCACTCCGCCCGCCAGCGCAAGCGTTGTCCACCCTACCTGCCGCCACAGCACCGGCGTTTTATTGCCGCTCAGTTTGACCGCCAGCTGACGGAAGCTGTGAACCAGCAGCGCTAAAGACGAAATGGTGAGAGACGTTCCTGCCGCCATCGCCAGCGCAGAGAGCATTCCCCAGCCAAACACGCCAATCACCTTACTGAACAGCAGCACCATGATGGCCCCCGAGCACGGGCGCATGCCCATCGAGAGAACAATCATCAGCCGCGCGCGCCAGTCGTCACCGCTCTGCAACTGTTCCTGCGTGGGCAAATGCTGATGCCCGCAGCCGCAGTTGTCATCATGAACGTGGTGCGGCGTAAAGGTTTTGAATTTCGGTTTTTGCAGCAGCACGCGCAGCTTTTTCAGCGCCCGCCAGCAGAGGATCACCCCCAGCACGCCAACCAGCGCGTAGCTCCCCTTCTCCAGCCAGAAACTGCTCATGTGCAGCTGGCGCGCGGGAAGCTGCAACAGCGAAAGCACGACAACGACGAGCGCAATCGCCACGCTGCCCTGAAGCAGCGAGGAGGCCAGCGTCAGCCCGATACTCGATTTCAGCTTCGACGGATGGGTGGCGAGCCAGGTCGCGATCACTATTTTGCCGTGCCCCGGCCCCAGCGCGTGCAGAACGCCATAGATAAAGCTGAACGCCAGCAGGGATCCGCCCGCTTTGGTCGGGTTCTCCGCCACCGCCTTCAGCAGGCCGCTCATCTGCTGGTTGACCTCACGCTGCCAGACAATACTTTTCATCATCACCTGCGGCCAGGCCTGCCATAGCCAGAGCGAACCGCAAACGGCTAGCAGGAGAAAGAGCGCCAGCGGCCAGAGGTGCAGCCAGCGGCGCGGTTTCCGAACCGGAGAAGAGATCACTGACATTGTAACGTCACCTCCTGCGCGAACTGTTTACCCAACTCCATGTCCTCAGGGGGTGCATCTTCTTTATCAAGCGAGATCGCAAAGTTCAGCGTCTCTTCGCTGGGTTTCGGGGTGTGCACGCCAATTTTGCAGTTTTTTTGCAGAGCGTCCGGCAGCCGTACGTCGCCGTCTTTGTCATAGCGCATGTCGACATAGTAGGTAGGATCAAAGGTAGAAAAGCGGTACGTTTGCCCCGCCAGCGGCTGCGGATGTGCCAGCGGAAGCACAAACGTCAGCACCGCCTGATGCCCGTCACGCGTCATACCGTATTCCGTTGGCCGGTTCAGAAATTTGACCTTCTGCCCGTTGTGCCAGAATTCCGTGAAGTAGTGCTGGCCGAGCACGTTAGCCATCACTTCCGCCGCCAGCTTTTTCCAGATTTCATCGCCAGGCTTCGCGTTTCCCGCATCATAGAGCAGATCGGCCGAGGTGATTTCATCCATCGTCC
This sequence comes from Enterobacter cloacae complex sp. P16RS2, assembly GCF_014982155.1. NCBI lineage: Bacteria > Pseudomonadati > Pseudomonadota > Gammaproteobacteria > Enterobacterales > Enterobacteriaceae > Enterobacter > Enterobacter cloacae complex sp. P16RS2. The sequence continues at coordinate 130,242 of NZ_JADCKW010000013.1, forward strand.
AGCGCATCTTCAGGCCGCTCAGCTGCGTGCCGTCGGTAACCAGCTCGGTCTGGAGGTCAATAAAACTGTGAGGATGTGCGCTGGCGGTGAAGCTGATAACCGCCAAAAATAACGCCATCGCACTTTGTTTAACTGTTTGCATCAATTCCTCACGTCAAAAATTCTGTGATGTTCCCCAGCAATCCTGAGTGAAAGGCCTGCCGGCGCGCTTTTCAGCGCTCATCCTTTAGCTATTCTTATCAAACATTCACACTGGATACCCGACAGATGATGACGACGCTTGAAATTCCATCTGTGCTTTCCAGTTCGCAGCGCCGCTGCCAGGTGCTTTTGATGCTTTACCTGCCCGATGCTGCCGTCACCGCACAGAGCATAATTGCTGCCAACGGGGTGGACGACGCGATGGCACGGCAAGATATAGCCGAGACGCGCGATGAAATCCAGCGCTATCACCGGCTGGACATCGTCACGCACCACGACGGCAGCTACCGGATTGAAGGCACAGCCCTGAATCAGCGTTTATGCCTGCTGCACTGGCTGCGCCGGGCGCTGCGGCTTTGCCCGCAGTTTGTCTCGCACCAGTTTACCCCCGCATTAAAAACCGCGCTTAAACAACACGGCATTGCGCGGCCGCTTTACGATGATGCGAACCTGCGGGCGCTGATCGGCTTCTGCTCCCGCAAGCTGCAGCGCCAGTTTGAATGCCGCGACGTCCAGTTTTTACAGCTCTATCTGCAATACTGTCTTATTCAGCACCAGCTTGGGAATACGCCACAGTTTTCTCACGTTCAGCGCAGCTGGACCCAGTCGAGAGGGGAGTATTTTACGGCCCAGGAGATCGTGCGTCACTGGAGACGTCGCGTGCCGCAGGGTGCGCACGGGGATGAACAGTTGTTTCTGGCACTGCTGTTTATGATGCTCCGCACGCCCGATCCGGTGCTCGATAAACACCAGCAGGATCAGCGCTTGCGTCGGGCCATCGTGCGCATGGTCGCCCGTTTTCGCTCGCAGACCGGGATGAACTTCAGCGATGAGCAAGGGCTGACCGATCAGCTGTATATCCATCTTGCTCAGGCGCTGGACCGCTCGCTGTTTGAGATCGGCATCGACAATAGCCTGCCGGAGGAGATCCATCGCCTCTATCCCCGGCTGTTACGCACCACAAAGGAAGCGCTGTTTGAGCTGGAAGCGGAGTTTGGGCTGCGTTTTTCTGATGAAGAGATGAGTCTTGTCGCGGTGATTTTCGGCGCCTGGCTGATGCAGGAGACCGATCTGCACGAAAAACAGGTGATCCTGCTGACGGGAGACGATAAAGCCACCGAGGACCTGATTGAACAGCAGCTTCGCGAGCTGACGCTGCTGCCGCTCAACATTCGCTATCTGACGCTGCAGGCTTTCCAGAAAGAGGGGGCACCGCGCGAGGCCGCGCTGGTTATCACCCCCTACCCTACCGTCCTGCCGCTGTTCTCGCCGCCGCTGATACATGCCGTTGAGACATTGAACGCGCAGCAGCAAGAACATATTCGCGCCATGCTGGAATCATAGCGGCGCGCGAGCGGCCACTTTAGGGCGCACAACGATGGCGGGTAAGGCGACCAGCGCCATTACCCAGAAGACGCCATGCCCCAGATGCTGGTAAAGGAACCCCGCAAATACCGTCATGATCGCGATACTGCCCCCCATTGCAACCGCCGAATAGACGGCCTGCAGGCGAATAACGTCTCCGCCCTCGCGCGCAGCGATATAGCGCATCGCCGCCAGATGGCACACGGTAAAGGTGCCGCAGTGAAGGATTTGCGCCACTATCAGCCATGGCAGATCGGTCGTCCAGCCCATAATCCCCCAGCGCGCCACGCCGCACACGGCGGAAAGCAGCAGCAGGTCTCGCGCGCCAAAGCGGCGGAACAGCTTCTTGCTCAGGGCGAAAATAATGACTTCGGCCACTACCCCCAGCGACCACAGATAGCCCACTGCGGAAGCAGAATATCCCGCCCCCTGCCAGTAGATGGCGCTGAAGCCATAGTACGCCGCATGCGCCCCCTGAAGCAGACAGACACACGCCAGAAAACGCCAGCTCTGGGCCACCAGGCTCCGCCAGGCGGGCCAGCCTGCGCTCTCCTGATGGCGGCTTTCCCCTTGCGGCATCACCGACGGACGCAGCAGCATGCCCAGCAGCATTGAGGCAATACCGATACTCAGCAGGGCGAGAATGGCGCGGTAATCGTAAAGGCTGACCAGTTTACCCACCAGCGCAGAGCCAATCACAAAGGCAATAGAGCCCCACAGGCGCACGCGGCCATAGTCCATGGTGATCTGCTTTTGCCAGGTGTTCGCCAGGGCATCCGTTAGCGGCACCAGCGGTGAGAAGAACAGGTTAAAGCCGACCATCACCACCATCAGCCAGGCAAACTGGTGGCTGACCCAGAAGCAGGCAACAAAGACCAGCGTCAGCAGAGCAAGAATACGCACGGCCTTGATCAGCAAGGAGGGATCGCTGACGCGCGGGGCAATCAGCAGGCTGCCGAGGAAACGCGCCACCAGCCCGGCCCCCAGCAGGACACCGATGGTCTCAGGAGTCAGGCCGATACCCTTGAGCCAGACGCTCCAGAAAGGCAGAAAAATACCGTAGCTAAAGAAATAGGTGAAATAACTGAGCGCCAGCCAGCGCGTGGAATGCAAGACCATGAATCCCTCCCGAAATCGAGGCCATAGTCTGGCGTTAAATCAAAGCCTGCGCAAGCAACTATTAACAAGTGAATAACACGCACATTTTACAGGGCCATGGCGGCCCTGCGAAACGTCTAGCGTACAAAGACCTGATTAATGCGTTTGGAAACCAGGAAGTAGGGGATCCAGATCGATGCGCCAACAATGGAGGAAAGCGCATTGCGAATATCAGCCGTATCCAGCCTTGCGTCGAAGAGCCAGGCAGGTATGCCCACAAAATAGAGCATAAAGACAACGCCCATTAAATAGTAGGGAATGATGATCTTACGGATACCCGACTTTCTTTTAAAGAAATACCAGCCTGCGGCCGCGGTCAGTGCCACATCAATTATCATTACCGCGATACCCACGGCACCAAACAGGTTAATTCCCCCTGACTGGAAAAAGTGGAACATCGCCGCAAAGTAATTCCATGCTCCAATGGGCGTCATGATGAGGTTAATCACCAGGCCCGCCGCCGGAAGATAAAGCAGCCCGTTAATTTTCTTTTCATCTGCACGCTCACAATGATTACACAGCCCGGATTCTTTATTTGCCTCTTCTTGCTGACATGATATGCACTGCATAAATTTCCCTTGCCTAAGAAAAGAGACAATTTTACACGAAGTCTGAATTTAACATCACGCGAACGCCTGATTTATGAAGAAAAACTGAATGGAAGACTATGGATTTGTGTATTAATTTTAGATTGGGTCCCCTGAAAAATGAGCCAGCTATGAACACTCTACGTTATTTCGATTTCGGTCAGTCACGTCACCTGCTGCTGCTGATTGGCCGCATCGCGCTTGTCGTGCTGTTTATTATCTTTGGTTATCCAAAACTGACGGGGTTTAGCGGCACCGTGCAATATATGACCTCGCTGGGTGCGCCGATGCCCATGCTGGCGGCCATTATTGCGGTGGTAATGGAAGTGCCTGCCGCTATCCTGATCGTCCTGGGCTTTTTCACCCGTCCTCTCGCGGTACTGTTTGTATTCTATACCCTCGGAACCGCGGTGATTGGGCACCACTACTGGGATATGACAGGTGATGCGGTCGTGCCGAATATGATTAACTTCTATAAGAACGTCAGTATTGCTGGCGCCTTTATTTTGCTGGCGATTGTCGGACCTGGAGCCATTTCCCTCGACCGGCGTTAAGCCATAAAAAAAGGCCGCAAGCGCGGCCTTTTTTATTTCTGCCAGGCAGAGGAATTATGCGTAAACCGGGAAGCGTGCGCAGATATCCAGAACTTTACCTTTGACGCGCTCGATAACCGCTTCGTCATTGATGTTGTCCAGAACGTCACACATCCAGCCAGCCAATTCTTTCACTTCCGCTTCTTTAAAGCCGCGGCGAGTTACGGCCGGAGAACCGATACGGATACCGGAGGTCACGAACGGGCTCTTCGGATCGTTTGGCACGCTGTTTTTGTTCACGGTGATGTTGGCGCGGCCCAGGGCTGCGTCAGCTTCTTTACCGGTCAGGTTCTTATCAACCAGATCCAGCAGGAACAGGTGGTTTTCAGTACCGCCGGATACCACTTTGTAGCCACGGTTCAGGAACACATCCACCATCGCTTTGGCATTCTTAGCAACCTGCTGCTGATAAACCTTGAACTCAGGCTCCATCGCTTCTTTCAGCGCGACCGCTTTTGCCGCGATAACGTGCATCAGCGGGCCGCCCTGCGCGCTTGGGAATACAGCGGAGTTCAGTTTTTTGTACAGCTCTTCGTCACCGCCTTTCGCCAGGATCAGGCCACCGCGTGGACCCGCCAGGGTTTTGTGGGTGGTGGTGGTCACAACGTGAGCGTGTGGAACCGGGTTCGGGTAAACGCCAGCGGCAATCAGGCCCGCAACGTGCGCCATGTCGACGAACAGGTAAGCACCGATGCTGTCCGCGATTTCGCGCATTTTTGCCCAGTCAACGATACCGGAGTAAGCAGAGAAGCCACCGATGATCATCTTCGGTTTGTGCTCTTTAGCCTGCTTCGCCATGTCTTCGTAGTCAATTTTACCGGACTCATCAATACCGTAAGGGATGATGTTGTACAGTTTGCCGGAGAAGTTAACCGGGGAGCCGTGAGTCAGGTGGCCGCCCTGCGCCAGGTTCATACCCAGAACGGTATCGCCCGGCTGCAGCAGCGCGGTGTATACCGCGAAGTTAGCCTGAGAGCCAGAGTGCGGCTGCACGTTTGCGTAGTCAGCGCCAAAGAGTTCTTTCGCACGGTCGATAGCCAGCTGCTCAACGATATCAACGTACTCGCAGCCGCCGTAGTAGCGTTTGCCCGGGTAACCTTCAGCATATTTGTTAGTCAGCTGAGAACCCTGCGCCTGCATGACGCGCGGGCTGGTGTAGTTTTCGGAGGCGATCAGTTCGATGTGCTCTTCCTGACGTACTTTTTCCTGCTCCATAGCCTGCCACAGTTCGGCATCATAATCGGCAATGTTCATTTCACGCTTTAACATCCGCATCTCCTGACTCAGCTAACAAGTAAATTTTGGCCTGAAAAGGCAGTCCTGTTGGACGACGGGCAACAGTATAACTGATTAGTTCTGTGATAACAGGTCTTGACAAACGATTTTACGCAAACGTTTTCCTACCCGCCACGCAAGGGTTTGAGGAATAAAGCTCTCGCTCTTTCCAGCGGATTTCTTTTCAGGTTTGTGATGCATATTTTTCATCTTGCAAAGAACCATTTACAACGCAGGGGTATTTTTTATAAGATGCATTTAAAATACATCATTAAAGTCACATCAGAAGGATGCGCTCATGCTCGACGCTCAAACCATCGCTACCGTTAAAGCCACCATTCCCCTGCTGGTGGAAACCGGCCCTAAACTCACCGCCCATTTCTACGATCGCATGTTCACGCACAACCCGGAGCTCAAGGAAATTTTCAACATGAGCAACCAGCGTAACGGCGATCAGCGCGAAGCGCTTTTCAACGCCATCGCGGCCTACGCCAGCAATATTGAAAACCTGGCGGCACTGCTGCCCGCGGTGGAAAAAATCGCGCAGAAGCACACCAGCTTCCAGATCCAGCCCGAGCAGTACAACATTGTGGGTGGCCACCTGCTGGCAACGCTGGACGAGATGTTCAGCCCGGGCCAGGAGGTGCTGGACGCGTGGGGGAAAGCCTACGGCGTGCTGGCAAACGTGTTTATCAACCGCGAAGCGCAGATCTACAGCGAAAATGCCAGCAAGAACGGCGGCTGGGAAGGCACGCGCGCCTTCCGCATCGTTGAGAAAACGCCGCGCAGCGCGCTGATTACCAGCTTTGAATTTGAGCCAGTGGACGGACAGCCGGTTGCCGATTACCAGCCGGGCCAGTATCTGGGCGTGTGGCTGAAGCCTGAAGGTTTCCCGCATCAGGAGATCCGCCAGTATTCTCTTACCCGCAAGCCAAACGGCAAAGGCTACCGCATTGCGGTGAAGCGTGAGGACGGCGGTCAGGTATCCAACTGGCTTCACAGCGAAGCTAACGTGGGCGACGTGGTTCATCTGGCCGCGCCGGCGGGCGATTTCTTCATGGCCGTTGAAGCGAATACCCCGGTTACGCTGATCTCTGCGGGCGTCGGCCAAACGCCAATGCTGGCGATGCTTGATACGCTGGCGAAAGCCAACCACGGTGCGCAGGTCAACTGGTTCCACGCTGCGGAAAACGGTGACGTGCACGCCTTTGCTGATGAAGTGAAAACGCTCGGGGCGTCCCTGCCGCGCTTCACCGCGCACACCTGGTATCGTCTGCCGACGGATGCAGACCGCGCGGCCGCACGATTTGACAGCGAAGGTCTGATGAATTTAAGCCTGATGGAAGGGGCGTTTAGCGCGCCGGACATGCAGTTCTACGTCTGCGGGCCGGTGACGTTTATGCAGTATGCCGCGAAGCAGCTGGTGGAGCTGGGTGTGAACAAAGACAACATTCATTATGAATGTTTCGGGCCCCATAAGGTGCTGTAATGAAAAAGCCCCTCGTTCGAGGGGCTTTTTTTTCGCCGGGTGGTTGCACCTTACCCGGCCTACAAAACCATTGGCATTGTTAAATCGCGGCGTCGTCTTCTTCGCCGGTACGGATACGGATCACGCGCGCCACGTCAAAGACGAAGATTTTACCATCGCCGATTTTGCCCGTCTGCGCCGTGCGGATAATGGTATCCACGCAGGTATCAACGATATCGTCGCTGACCACGATTTCAATTTTTACTTTCGGCAGAAAGTCGACCATGTACTCTGCGCCACGGTAAAGCTCGGTGTGGCCCTTCTGACGACCAAAACCTTTCACTTCCGTCACGGTCATCCCGGTGATGCCGACTTCCGCCAGCGCTTCACGCACGTCATCCAGTTTGAAAGGTTTAATAATCGCATCAATCTTTTTCATGGTGGGTCCTTAAACTCTTGCCTGTAAGCTGCCTCGTAATCGATTGCTCACAGTACCATACGGCATTACTCTTTAAAATCGTTTGCTTCCAGCTCGTGGCGCGACAGCAGCTTGTAGAACTCGGTGCGGTTGCGTCCGGCCATGCGCGCCGCGTGGGTCACGTTGCCTTTGGTGATCTGCAATAGCTTGCGCAGATAGTTCAGCTCAAACTGATTCCGCGCTTCCGCAAACGTCGGCAGGGCCGTGTTTTCCCCTTCCAGCGCCTGCTCCACCAGCGCATCGCTGATCACCGGTGAGGAGGTCAGCGCCACGCACTGCTCAATCACGTTCACCAGCTGGCGCACGTTACCCGGCCAGCCTGCGGCCATCAGCCGCTTCATCGCGTCGGTGGAAAACGCGCGCACGAATGGTTTATGGCGATCGGCCGCCTGGCGCAAAAGATGGTTCGCCAGCAGCGGAATGTCTTCCGCACGCTCCGCCAGCGCCGGGATCTTCAGATTCACCACGTTCAGACGGTAGTAGAGATCTTCGCGAAACTCGTTGCGGGCCATCACTTTTGGCAAGTCGCGGTGGGTAGCGGAAATAATGCGTACGTTAATATCAATGTCGCGATTGCTGCCCAGCGGGCGAACTTTTCGCTCCTGCAATACGCGCAGCAGTTTGACCTGCAGCGGCGCGGGCATGTCGCCAATCTCGTCCAGGAACAGCGTGCCCCCTTCCGCGGCCTGGAACAGCCCTTCCCGGCTGCTCACCGCGCCGGTGAATGCGCCGCGGGCGTGACCAAACAGTTCAGATTCGAGCAGCTGTTCCGGAAGCGCGCCGCAGTTAATGGCGATAAAGGCGTTTTTACTGCGCGGGCTGGCGTTATGGATCGCCTGCGCCAGGATCTCTTTCCCGGTTCCGCTCTGGCCGTTGATGAGCACGCTGACGTCGGACTGCGCCACCATCCGGGCCTGTTCAAGCAGACGCAGCATAATGGGGCTGCGGGTGACGATGGACTCCCGCCACGCTTCATCCCCCGCCGGGGCGGCGTGTTCCAGCGCGCTGTCGATAGCCTTATAAAGCGCGTCTTTGTCCACCGGCTTGGTCAGGAAGCTGAAGACCCCCTGCTGCGTCGCGGCAACCGCATCCGGGATCGACCCGTGCGCCGTCAGGATAATCACGGGCATACCCGGCTGCTGCTTCTGGATCTCCGCGAACAGCTGCAGGCCATCCATTTCGTCCATTCGCAGGTCGCTTATCACCAGATCGATTTTCTCGCGGCTGAGGATCTTGAGCCCCTCCAGCCCGCTTTCAGCGGTGACGACGCTGTAACCTTCGCTCACCAGACGCATCCCCAGCAGCTTTAACAGTCCGGGATCGTCATCCACCAGTAAAAGATGGGCAGGTTTACGGCTCGTCATGCTTCACATCCTCTTGTTTTGGCGTATCGCTGTCCGGTGCAGCGGATGAACTCCCCGGCTGATATTTACGCGACGAGAGCTGCCTTTCGATATCCGTCAGGTTTTCCAGCTTGCGCGTCGTGGTATCCAGCTGCGTACGTAAATGTTGCTGCTGTTGACGCAGCGTATCAAGCTCGCTGTCGGTTGACTGCTGCAGCTTGCTGTAGCGGGAGCGCTCTTCAGACAGCTGAAGCTGTAATGTCTGCCCATCGCGCCAGAGCTGGTATACCGGGCGTACCTGCACAGGAAGATTGACTACAAACGTGTCCAGCCGGGTGACATTGACGCGGCGTTCAACGGGAGTGATTTTCGCATCTGCGAGTAAAATCCCGCGCTTGAAAGCGTCCTGCCAGGTGTCGTCATCCAGCATCGCCGCCTTCGAGCGGGCGTCTACCGGCGCAAGACGCTGGGCGCAATCTATTCCGCGCAGCCAGAACAGCGGGTTGCTTTCAACGTCATGTCCTGACAGGTTCCAGATGTCGTCGCAGCGGGTTGAGAGGAAATCTGCCAGCTGGTTATCGGGCCATTTATCTTCTTGTTTATCGCTAATTGCACTTTGTGGCGCATGGGAAACACACCCTGCCAGAAACAAACAGGGCAGGCTCAGGCGAAGCGTGTTGCAGGAAAACACCGCGCGTACGGCGCGGAAAAAAACGTGTGACATACTCACCAGACATAGATTCATTTTATTGATTTTTCCGGCTCACGGGCAGTTCGATACGGAAGCAAACATCTGAACGTTCGTCCGCGGCAATGTTTAGCTCACCCTGCATGCGTCGTATGCAGTCCCGGGCGATGCTCAAGCCCAGACCGCTTCCTTTAACCGCGCCTTTCCGCTGATGACTCCCCTGGAAAAAGGGTTCGAAGATCATGGTTTTTTCGTCATCGGGGATCGGGGAGCCGGTGTTTGCGACGTCAATAAACACCCGTGAACCATTCGTATTACTTCGGATATAAATGTTACCGGATTCAGTACCATAGTGCACCGCATTGGAGTAAAGATTATCCAGAACGCTCATCAGCAGCATGGGTTCAGCCAGGCACGCAGGCGCATTCAGCTCAACGCCGGTATGCATCATTTTAGCTCTTGCTGGCAAGCTGTGGGCGGAGATCACCATATCCACCAGCGGCTCAATTTCAACGTTTTCCAGTACGACCGCCCCGTCAGCCAGCTTGCGGTTGTAATCCAGCAGTTGCTCAATCAGCTTTTGCAGATTGCGGCTGCTGTTATCCAGGATCTCGACAATTTCTTTCTGTTCTGGCGTAAGGGGCCCGGCCACTTCGTCCGCCAGCAGCTCCGTCCCTTCGCGCATGCTGGCCAGCGGCGTTTTAAGCTCATGAGAGATATGGCGCAGGAACTGATGGCGCTGTGATTCGAGCCACGCCAGGCGCTCGGACAGCCAGATAATGCGCTGGCCTACGGATCGCAGCTCGCGGGGACCTTTAAAGGCTACCGTATCCCCGAGCGATTTCCCCTCCCCCAGACGGTTGATCATACGCTGAATACCCTTCACCGGGCCGATGATCATGCGGGTAAAGAGCAGAACCAGCCCCAGGCTCACCAGGAACAGCACCAGCGCCTGCCAGCCAAAGAACTGGCCACGCTCGGCAATCTCCTGCTGGAGCTGCTGGCCGCGAGAGAAAATCACCGCGCGCGTTGACTGCACCATCTCGGTGTTGGCGCTGGCAAATGCTTCGAGGCGCGCGGCGGCGGCGGCATCCGGGCCGCTGTTGCTGCACTGCAGCTGCGCGAGATCGTTCAAATCCTGACGTAACGCCTGATACAGCTTGTCATCAGGCAAGACCCCCGCGTGAGCGTCCAGCATTTCGCTGTAGCGTTTACGCTGACTCTGATAAACCTTTTCCAGCGTCCGATCGTCAAGCACGCAATACTGACGATAGCTACGCTCCATCTCCAGCGCGGCGTTGGTCATTGCTTCACTGCGTCTGGCGTCGATGAGCGTCGTGCGGTTGGTCAAAGCCGCCTGCGCGCTCAGCGCGTTCAGGCTTTGCCACGCCTGCCAGGCAAGGATCAGCAGCGGCAGCAGGATCAGCAGGAAGGCCATCATGACGAGCTGCCGCAGGGAGCGGGGGAAAACGGGCCAGCGTTTCAACGCATTACTCTCTTAATGGGGATTTACGCAGAGCGTAACTGAGTCTGCCCTTCAGATACAACAAAGCCGGGTAAAAACCCGGCTTTGTCATGGAATGAGGCGGTGCCTAACTCGACGTTTCGCCCTGGCCTGATAAAGCATCGCTATGATCAGTAGTTGGACGGCAGGCACCTTTTTGTGCGTCATTCGAAGTTTATGTAGCGCGTCCCGAAGGGGCTGACATAAGAAGGTGAATGAGCCACTGGTTAATATTATGCAATACCCGTGCCAGAATGCAAAACAAAATATTAACAGTTTGAAATATATGAGTTTTGCTCGTTTAGCCTGTTAATTATCGGTTGAATGATTTCCAGGCTAAGTGTCGCTATTAAGCAACACCTTAACGGGAACCTTTACTTCCACATATAAATCAATGAGTTAAATGTCGCCTTTTGGAGACAGTTGGATTGCGGGTCTGTCGCGTAATTGCGACACAAATAAAAAAGCCCGGTGGAGCTTTCGCTTACCGGGCCTGGAAGGGTGTGAGGCTAAAACTTAACCCAGCTGCTTACGCGCGTTGCGGAAGATACGCATCCACGGGCTGTCCTCGCCCCAGTTTTCCGGGTGCCAGGAGTTGCTCACGGTACGGAACACGCGTTCCGGGTGCGGCATCATGATGGTCGCGCGACCGCTTTCGCTGGTCACCGCCGTAATACCGTTGGCGGAGCCGTTCGGGTTAGCCGGGTAGGTTTCAGTCACCTTGCCGAAGTTATCGACAAAGCGCAGCGCCACCAGGCCTTTGCTCTCCAGCTGAGCCAGATGCGCAGCATCACGCACTTCTACCTGACCTTCACCGTGGGAAACGGCGATTGGCATCTGAGAACCGACCATCCCCTGCAGCAGCAGAGACGGGCTTTGGGTCACTTCCACCAGGCTGAAGCGCGCCTCGAAGCGGTCAGACTGGTTGCGCACAAAGCGCGGCCAGGCTTCGCTGCCCGGGATCAGCTCGCGCAGGTTAGACATCATCTGGCAGCCGTTACACACGCCCAGCGCCAGGGTCTGCGGACGGTGGAAGAAGGTTTCGAACTCGTCGCGGACGCGGCTGTTGAACAGGATGGACTTCGCCCAGCCTTCGCCCGCGCCCAGCACGTCGCCGTAGGAGAAGCCGCCGCACGCCACCAGCGCCTGGAAATCTTCCAGACCGGTACGTCCGGCCAGCAGGTCGCTCATGTGGACGTCGATAGCGTCAAAGCCCGCGCGGTGGAAGGCAGCCGCCATCTCAACGTGGGAGTTAACGCCCTGTTCGCGCAGCACGGCCACTTTTGGACGCGCGCCGGTCGCAATGTACGGCGCAGCGATATCTTCGTTAATGTCGAAGGAGAGCTTCACGTTCAGGCCTGGATCCTGATCATTCGCTTTCGCGTTATGTTCCTGATCGGCACATTCCGGGTTATCACGCAGGCGCTGCATCTGCCAGGTGGTTTCCGCCCACCACATGCGCAGCGTGGTGCGGCTTTCGCTGAATACCGCGTGACTGTCTGCTTCAATCACGAAGCGGTCGCCCTGAACGGCTTTGCCCAGATAGTGCACGCAGTCTGCCAGACCGTGCTTCGCCAGAATCGCTTCAACCGCGTCGCGATCCGCCGCGCGCACCTGAATCACGGCGCCCAGCTCTTCGTTGAACAGCGCCGCCAGACGGTCTTCGCCCAGCGTCGCAATGTTCGCTTCCACGCCACAGTGGCCGGTGAAGGCCATCTCTGCCAGGGTCACCAGCAGGCCGCCGTCGGAACGGTCGTGGTAGGCCAGCAGCTTACGCTGCGCCACCAGCGCCTGAATCGCGTCGTAGAAGCCTTTCAGCTGGGCCACGTCACGCACGTCGGCTGGCTTGTCGCCGAGCTGGCGGTAAACCTGCGCCAGCGCGGTGGCACCCAGCGCGTTGTGGCCTTTACCCAGGTCAATCAGCAGCAGGGCGTTGTCTTCTGTCGCAAGCTGCGGCGTAACGGTGTGACGCACGTCTTCCACGCGAGCAAACGCGGTGATGACCAGCGACAGCGGAGAGGTCATCTCGCGCTGCTCGCTGCCTTCCTGCCAGCGGGTTTTCATCGACATGGAGTCTTTGCCCACCGGAATGGTCAGGCCCAGGGCAGGACACAGCTCCTCGCCCACCGCTTTCACGGCTTCATACAGGCCAGCATCTTCGCCAGGGTGGCCGGCAGCGGCCATCCAGTTGGCGGAGAGCTTGATACGTTTGATATCGCCAATCTGCGTCGCGGCGATGTTGGTCAGCGCTTCACCGACCGCCAGACGGGCAGAAGCAGCGAAGTCCAGCAGCGCCACCGGGGTACGTTCGCCGAGAGCCATCGCTTCGCCGTAGTAGCTGTCGAGGCTCGCGGTGGTCACGGCGCAGTTAGCGACCGGGATCTGCCACGGACCGACCATCTGATCGCGCGATACCATACCGGTCACGGTGCGGTCGCCGATGGTCACCAGGAAGGTTTTCTCTGCCACAGCAGGCAGGTGCAGCACGCGGTTGACCGCTTCTGCCACGGTGATGCCCTGGCGATCCAGCGCTTTGCCCGCCGCTTTACGGGTGGTTACGTCGCGGGTCATCTTCGGCGTTTTACCAAGCAGAACGTCGAGCGGCAGATCGATTGGCTGGTTGTCAAAGTGGGTGTCGCTTAAGGAAAGGTGCTGCTCTTCGGTCGCTTCACCGATGACGGCATACGGCGCGCGCTCGCGGCGGCACAGCTCGTCAAACAGCGGCAGCTGGTCGGCAGCAACCGCCAGCACGTAGCGCTCCTGGGATTCGTTACACCAGATTTCCAGCGGGCTCATGCCCGGCTCATCGCTCAGGATGTCACGCAGGTTGAAACGCCCGCCGCGGCCGCCGTCGCTTACCAGCTCCGGCATGGCGTTGGACAGGCCGCCCGCGCCCACGTCGTGAATGAAGAGGATCGGGTTAGCGTCGCCCAGCTGCCAGCAGCGGTCGATCACTTCCTGGCAGCGGCGCTCCATTTCAGGGTTGTCGCGCTGCACGGAGGCGAAGTCGAGATCCGCATCAGACTGGCCGGAGGCCATAGAAGAGGCCGCTCCGCCGCCCAGACCGATGTTCATCGCCGGGCCGCCCAGTACGATCAGCTTCGCGCCGACGACGATCTCGCCTTTCTGCACGTGATCGGCACGGATGTTGCCGATCCCGCCCGCCAGCATGATCGGCTTGTGGTAGCCGCGCAGCTCTTCGCCGTTGTGGCTGTCCACTCTCTCTTCATAGGTACGGAAGTAACCGTTCAGCGCCGGACGACCAAATTCGTTGTTAAACGCCGCGCCGCCCAGCGGGCCTTCGGTCATGATATCCAGAGCGGTCACGATACGCTCTGGCTTGCCGAAATCTTCTTCCCACGGCTGTTCAAAGCCCGGGATACGCAGGTTAGAGACGGAGAAACCGACCAGACCCGCTTTAGGTTTAGCGCCACGACCGGTCGCACCTTCATCACGGATTTCACCGCCGGAGCCGGTCGCCGCGCCCGGCCACGGAGAGATCGCCGTCGGGTGGTTGTGGGTTTCCACTTTCATCAGGATATGCGCGGGCTCCTGATGGAAGTCATAGCGCCCTGCTTCGCGATCGGCGAAGAAGCGGCCCACCTCGGAACCTTCCATTACCGCGGCGTTGTCTTTATAGGCAGACAGCACGTGGTCAGGGGTTTGCTCCATGGTGTTTTTGATCATTTTGAACAGCGACTTCGGCTGCTGTTCGCCGTCAATAATCCAGTCGGCGTTGAATATCTTGTGGCGGCAGTGCTCAGAGTTAGCCTGCGCGAACATGTAGAGTTCGATGTCGTTCGGGTTACGGTTGAGCTTAACAAACGCATCCTGCAGGTAATCAATTTCGTCTTCTGCCAGCGCCAGGCCGAGACGCAGGTTGGCGTCAATCAGCGCCTGACGGCCCTGCCCCAGCAGGTCTACGCTCTGTACCGGCGCAGGCTGATGGTGAGAGAAAAGCTTCTGCGCGTCATCGAGAGAGGCAAATACGCTCTCCATCATGCGATCGTGCAGTTCAGCCGCAACCGCCTGCCACTGAGCGTCGCTCAGGGTAGAGGCTTCCACATAGTACGCCACGCCGCGTTCCAGACGGTTAATCTGGCTCAGGCCACAGTTATGGGCGATGTCGGTGGCTTTGGAAGACCAGGGGGAGATGGTGCCCGGACGAGGCGTCGCAAGGATCAGTTTGCCGGTTGGCGTATGGCTGCTCAGGCTTGGGCCATACTTGAGCAGGCGTTCCAGCTGTACGCGCTCCTCTGCATTCAGGGGGGCATTCAGGTCAGCAAAATGGACATACTCAGCGTAAATATTGCTTACCGGAAGGTCGGCCGCCTGAAAACGTGCCAGCAGTTTAGTGATACGGAAGGCAGACAGTGCAGGCGAACCACGCAGAATTTCCATCATAAGTCTCTCGTCTTCGAAGCGCCGGGGCGCTTACAGTGTGCGCAAGGGGGGAAAACGGGCGTCATTATAGAGAATCCTGAGCGCCGACGAAACCGTTTGCGTCGAAATAAAATTTGCACAGAGATTTAACAATAGATGTGACCTGTCTCTCTAATTGGTTGCCAAGTGGCGCAAGTTTACGCAAAATGCCGCTCATTCAATGGCAAACCTTATGATTAACATGGCTACAGCAGACTGAGGCAACCGGCGTCGCAGAGAATTAACTAATTGAAAAAATTAAAGATTAATTATCTGCTCATCGGCATTGTAACGTTGCTGCTGGCAGTGGCCCTCTGGCCTTCCATCCCCTGGTTCGGCAAAGCCGAAAACCGTATCGCCGCCATTCAGGAGCGGGGGGAATTGCGCGTCAGTACCCTCAATTCTCCGCTGATTTACAGCGACGTCAACGGCAAAATCACTGGCCTGGATTATGAACTGGCACAACAGTTCGCCGATTATCTTGGCGTGAAGCTTAAAATCACCGTCCGCCAGAATATCAACGAGCTGTTTGACGACCTCGATAACGACGATGCTGATATGCTCGCCGCCGGGCTGGTGTATAACAGCGAGCGCAGCAAGAACTACCAGCCAGGCCCGACCTACTACTCCGTTTCTCAGCAGCTGGTTTACCGCGTCGGGAGCCTGCGCCCGCGCTCGCTGGCGTCAATTAACGATCGGCAGCTGACGATTGCGCCCGGCCACGTGGTGATTGACGATCTGCGGGAGCTCAAGGAGAAGAAATATCCCGACCTGAGCTGGACGGTGGATCCGAAACTCGGCACGACGGAGCTGCTGGAGCAGGTAAAAGATCAGAAGGTGCCCTACACCATCGCCGATTCGGTCGCGATCAGCCTGTTCCAGCGGGTGCATCCTGAAATCGCCGTGGCGCTGGACGTCACCGACGAGCAGCCCGTGACCTGGTTTAGCCAGCTTGATGACGATCAGACCTTCTCTGCCGCGATGCTTGATTTCTTTAACACCATCAATGAAGACGGTACCCTGGCGCGTCTGGAGGAGAAGTACCTCGGGCACGGTGATGACTTTGACTACGTTGATACCCGCAGCTTCCTGCGCGCGGTAGACAGCGTCCTGC
The DNA here is from genome assembly GCF_014982155.1 of Enterobacter cloacae complex sp. P16RS2. Taxonomy (NCBI): domain Bacteria; kingdom Pseudomonadati; phylum Pseudomonadota; class Gammaproteobacteria; order Enterobacterales; family Enterobacteriaceae; genus Enterobacter; species Enterobacter cloacae complex sp. P16RS2. The sequence continues at coordinate 146,438 of NZ_JADCKW010000013.1, forward strand.
CGGACCTGCAGCCCTTGTTCGAAAAATACGCCCAGGAGATTGACTGGAAACTGTTGGCGGCTATTTCGTATCAGGAATCCCACTGGGATACCCAGGCCACGTCGCCCACGGGCGTACGCGGTTTGATGATGTTAACCAAAAATACCGCGCTGAGCCTGGGCGTGAACGATCGTACCGATGCCGAACAGAGCATCAGCGGCGGCGCGCGCTATCTGCAGGATATGATGGCCAAAGTACCGGAAACGGTGCCGGAAGAAGAGCGGATCTGGTTTGCGCTGGCGGCCTACAATATGGGCTACGCGCATATGCTTGATGCGCGAGCGTTGACGGCCAAAACGAAAGGTAACCCGGACAGCTGGTCAGACGTTAAGCAGCGCCTGCCGCTGCTGAGCCAGAAGCCATGGTATAACAAGCTGACATACGGCTACGCGCGCGGACATGAAGCCTACGCCTACGTGGAAAATATCCGTAAATATCAGATTAGCCTGGTCGGGTATCTGCTGGAGAAAGAGAAAGAGGCGACGGAGGCCAAACAGCTGGCTCAAAGCTACCCGGTCGTGGCGCCGGACGAGCTTAATCGTCCGACAGCTTCAATACTGCCTTTTGCTGCTTTTTCTGCTGACGGCGCATTCGAAAGAAATCGCTTAATAGCCCCGAACACTCTGGTGCAAGCACCCCACCGATAGTCTTCACCTGGTGGTTCATACCCGGGTGACCCAGCACGTCCATCAGCGAACCGGCCGCACCGGTTTTTTCATCCCGCGCCCCGAAAACCAACGTCCCGATCCGGCTGTGCACCATCGCGCCGGAGCACATCACGCACGGCTCCAGCGTCACATACAGCGTGGTATCAAGCAGGCGATAGTTTTGCAGCACCAGACCGCCCTGGCGAAGCGCCATGATTTCGGCATGCGCAGTAGGATCGTGGCGGCCAATAGGACGGTTCCACCCTTCGCCAATCACCTGATTGTTATGAACCAGCACCGCGCCCACGGGCACTTCGCCCTCGTCCCAGGCGCGTTGAGCCAGCGTTAGCGCGTGGCGCATCCAGTATTCATGATTGTGTTCAGGGTTGGACAAAGGCTGATACTCCAGTCGAAAAGCGGGCGGCATTATACACGCCAGTTTTAGAGAAGACTATTCGAGTTGCTGAAGTTCGCCTGATGGCGTGACGCGCCAGCGGTGCTGGCAAAAATAGAGCAGCGGGTTGTCCTGCTTGCTGTCGCTGTAGCCGCTGTACAGGCGCAGCGGCGTACCGATGCGTTTTTCCAGCTGGACCACTTTTTCATGCCCCAGACAGCGCAGGGTCAGCACCCAGCCGCCGTAACCGCGGGCAATTTGCGTGGCGATAAGATTCACGCGCGGAAGCCAGGGGGTATCAAAGTAGACCTGCTCCACCAGCGTCTGCGGGGAGCCGGTAATCAGCCAGATGTCGGCATCGTTCGCGTCGAGGTAGCTGGTCAGGCGCGCCTGCACCACCGGAAAGGCGGCGACGTGGCCGCGAAACCAGTGCGCAAAATCCTTTTCGAGCTGCTTGAGCCGCGCTTCGCTGTGCCCAAAGGTACATCCCCACAGCAGCAAACTCATCGGCCACCGCGCCGCACGGCCTTTCACCAGCAGCGCGATACCGATAACCGGTAAGAGCGGCAGCACGAGCAGCGCATTCAAAGGCTGACGCCGCAGCAGGTAACGCATAAACGTACCAAACATATCCTGCTGATGCAGCGTTCCATCCAGGTCGAAAAAGACAACGCGACGCGCGTGATTTGCCAAACCTTACTCCTCTGGGTCGTTGAAACCTAACAGCCAGGTAAACAGGAACCCGGCGATCACCGCTACTAAGTAGCCTAACAGATAGAGCATCACTTTTCCGGTCACGATGGTTAATGCCAGCGGTAAACCGGAAAGCCCAAAGGTGATAACGGTAGCGACTTTCCAGTAGCTGAGCAGCGCCCCGCCTACCGCGCCCCCCAGACAGGCGGCGAGGAACGGTTTACCCAGCGGCAGCGTAACGCCGAAAATCAGCGGCTCGCCAATGCCGAGCAGTCCGACCGGGAGCGCGCCTTTAATCATTTTTTTCAGACGGGCGTTGCGGGTTTTCATCAGTACGGCAATCGCCGCGCCGACCTGCCCCACCCCCGCCATCGACAGGATAGGCAGCAGCGCGTTATAGCCGTGCGCCTGTACAAGCTCGACGTGGATCGGCACCAGCCCCTGGTGCAGGCCGGTCAGCACCAGCGGCAGGAAGGTACCGGAAAGCACAGCGCCCACCAGCAGCCCGCCTCGGTCGATAGCCAGAGACGCACCGTGAGCGATGGCTTCAGAGATCCATCCGCCTAGCGGCTGGAGGGCCACAATCGCTACGCTACCGGTAATCAGCGTGGTCAACAGCGGGTTGAGAATCAGCTCGATCGAGCCAGGCAGAACCGCGCGCAGCCTTTTCTCGATCCAGCACATCAGGATGACAACCAGCAGCACGGCGATTACCCCACCGCGGCCCGGCTGGAGCGCCTCACCAAACAGCGTGATCTGCGCCAGCTGCGGGCTGGACAAGATGCCCGCCATGACCCCGCCCATCGCCAGCGATCCGCCAAACACCTTCGCGGTATTCACCCCGACCAGAATGTTCATGATGGCGAAAACAGCGCTGCCGAAGATCCCGAGAATCCCCAGCAGGTTCGGATACTGCGTGGCGAAATCCCCCACAATATCCGGTCGCTTGAGGATGTTGATGATCCCGGTGATCAGGCCTGAGGCAATAAACGCCGGGATTAGCGGAATGAAGACGTTTGCCAGCTGACGCAGCGCATCGCTCATGGGGGCTTTGTATTTGGCCTTTGCCTGCGCTTTGGTGCGCTCCGCATCGTCCATCGACGCGCTCGCGCTAACGCCCATCAGCGCGCGCATGGCATCGACAACCTGCGCCGCTTTCCCCGGCCCGACGATCAGCTGATGCTGCTGCCCCTGCTTTACGTAGCCGCTGACGCCGGACAGCTGCTTCAGGCGCGGCACGTCAAGCTGGTCGTCGTTATGCACCTCGACGCGCACGCGCGTCATGCAGTTTTCGAGACGCTGAATATTTTTTTCCCCACCGATCCCCTGCAGGATATCGCTGGCAAGCGCTGCTGTTTTGTCCATAGACGCCTCTGTTAGTTTTCTAATGCCGCCCGTAAGAAGCCGTTATGCGCAGCGAGTTTGGCCCTCGCGGCCGCCGCATCCAGCCCGCTCAGGATCATCAGAATGGCCGGTTTAACATCGTGAGCGGTCTGCTTGAGCACCGCTTCTGCCTCTTCACGGCCTGCGCCTGTCGCCTCCATCACCATGCGGCAGGCTCTGTCCAACAGCTTGACGTTGGTGGCCTGCATATCCACCATCAGGTTCTGATAAACCTTGCCGAACTTCACCATCGCGCCGGTGGAGATCATATTGAGCACCAGCTTTTGCGCGGTCCCGGATTTCAGACGCGTGGAGCCGGTGAGCGCTTCCGGCCCGACAACCGGAGAGATAGCGATAGCGGCCACCTGCGCAATCGGGGAACCCGGATTACAGGAGATGGCGACCGTCGTGCAGCCCGTCCGGTTGGCGTATTCCAGCCCGCCAATGACGTACGGGGTGCGCCCGGATGCCGCCAGCCCGACCACCAGATCCTTCGCGGTCAGATTCAGATCCTTCAGGTCATCCTCGCCCAGCTGTGCATTGTCTTCCGCTCCTTCAACGGCTTTCAGCAGCGCACCGGGTCCACCGGCAATCAGCCCAACGACCAGACCGTGCGGCACCCCAAAGGTTGGCGGACATTCTGACGCATCCAGAACCCCAAGACGCCCGCTGGTGCCCGCTCCCATGTAGATAATGCGACCGCCGGCCTTAAGGGCTTCCGCCGCCGCATCGACCGCTTTCGCCACCTCGGGTAATGTCTCTTTCACTGCCTGCGCGACCAGCGTATCCTGTTGATTAAAGCGGTTAACCAGCTCCAGGGTGGAGAGCGCATCCAGATCCATGGTTTGTGGGTTACGCGTTTCAGAAACAAGTGAGCCAAGATTCATTTTTGTACCTCAAGAATTTTTAATTCATAATAATCACATTATAATGGAATATAAAATTCATTCAGGCGAGCAAAATTCGTATTTGCGCAGATAATCACATTTTCGCCAGGAGACCCTATGAACTGTTTAATTCGCATTCGCCAGCGCTACGCAGGCTTTGCCCAAAGCGACAAGAAGCTGGCGGATTTTCTGCTTTCTCAACCCGATCGCGCGCGCCATCTCAGCTCGCAGCAGCTGGCGAGTGAAGCCGGCGTGAGCCAGTCCAGCGTGGTGAAGTTTGCCCAGAAGATTGGCTTTAAGGGGTTCCCCGCCCTCAAGCTGGCGATCAGCGAAGCGCTGGTGAGCAACCCCAACCCGCAGTCAATGCCGGTGCATAATCAGATCCGCGGCGATGACCCGATGCGGCTGGTTGGCGAAAAGCTGATCAAAGAGAACGTGGCGGCTATGCACGCGACGCTCGACGTGAATACCGAAGAGAAGCTGCTGGAGAGCGTGGCGATGCTGCGCGGCGCGCGGCGCATCATCCTGACCGGTATCGGCGCGTCCGGACTTGTGGCGCGTAACTTCGGCTGGAAGCTGACGAAAATTGGGCTTAACGCCATCGTCGAGCAGGATATGCACGCCCTGCTGGCGACCGTACAGGCGATGGATCCTGACGATCTGCTGCTGGCCATCTCTTACTCCGGCGAGCGCCGTGAAATCAATATGGCCACCGATGAGGCCCTGCGCGTCGGCGGTAAAATTCTGGCGATCACCGGTTTTACGCCGAATGCCCTGCAGCAGCGGGCAACGCGCTGTTTATATACCATTGCTGAAGAGCAGGCCACGCGCAGCGCGGCTATCTCGTCCACCAGCGCGCAAATGATGCTGACGGACCTGCTGTTTATGGCGCTGGTGCAGCAGGATCTGGAGCGCGCGCCCGAACGCATTCGTCACAGCGAAGAACTGGTAAAGAAACTGGTTTGACGCGTATAATGCCCGCCCGGTTTGTGTTGTTTCTGAGAATTTCCTGATGGCGCTGTTAATTACCAAAAAATGCATTAATTGCGATATGTGCGAGCCCGAATGCCCGAACCAGGCGATTTCGATGGGCGACAGCATTTATGAGATTAACAGCGACCGCTGCACGGAATGCATCGGCCACTATGAAACGCCGACCTGTCAGAAAGTGTGCCCGATCCCGAATACCATCCTGAAGGATCCGGCCCACGCTGAGAGCGAAGAGCAGCTATGGGATAAGTTTGTCCTGATGCACCACGCGGACAAACTTTAACTTTCGATGATCACCGTCGCGCTGGCATAGTGGCGTTCATCCGCGATCGTCACGTGCATATGATTCACCCCCAGCTTTTCCGCCAGCTTCTGCGCTTCTCCCCACAGACGCAGGCTCGGTTTGCCCAGCTCATCGTTAAACACTTCGAACTGATTAAACGCCAGGCCGTTACGAATGCCGGTCCCGAAGGCTTTGGCCGCCGCCTCTTTTACCGCAAAGCGCTTTGCCAGAAAGCGCACCGGCTGCTGATGCGCTTCCCAGATGGCCCACTCGTTATCGCTCAGAACGCGTCTTGCGAGGCGATCGCCGCTACGGGCGATCACCGCTTCAATACGGGCTATTTCAACGATATCGGTGCCTAAGCCCAGAATGGCCATTACTGACGCGCTTCCTGCATCAGGCGTTTCATTTCTGAAACCGCCTCTTTCAGGCCGCTCATCACCGCGCGGCCAATGATGGCGTGGCCGATGTTCAGCTCGTGCATTTCTGGCAGTGCGGCAATGGCCTTCACGTTGTGGTAGGTCAGGCCGTGACCGGCGTTAACCTTCAGTCCCAGGCTTGAAGCATACGTGGCCGCTTTGGCAATACGCTCCAGCTCTTTGGACTGTTCGGCATCATTTTTGGCATCGGCGTAGCAGCCGGTGTGGATTTCGATATACGGTGCGCCCACGTCGGCCGCCGCTTTAATCTGGGCGAAATCGGCGTCGATAAACAGAGAAACCAGGATACCGGCATCCGCCAGGCGCTTGCAGGCATCGCGCATTTTGTCGAGCTGACCGGCCACATCCAGACCGCCTTCGGTGGTTACTTCCTGGCGTTTTTCCGGCACCAGGCAGCAGAAGTGCGGCTGGGTCTCGCAGGCAATCGCCAGCATCTCTTCGGTGACCGCCATCTCCAGATTCATTCGGGTGTCCAGCGTCTGACGCAGAATGCGCACGTCGCGGTCAGTAATGTGGCGACGGTCTTCACGCAGGTGAACGGTAATGCCGTCGGCGCCAGCCTGTTCAGCGATAAACGCCGCCTGAACCGGATCGGGATACGCCGTGCCGCGCGCGTTACGCAGCGTGGCGATGTGATCGATGTTGACGCCTAACAGTAATTCAGCCATGACAATCCTCGGTTTTCTTTTCGATTCTGTGGTCTAACGTTTCGGCACAAACTGCCTGAATAATTCGCGGCTCTTTAAGGGCTTGCCGCCAAGATACGGCTTGAGGGCAATCCGGGTAAAGCGTTTTGCTGCGCGCAGGGTGTCCAGATCGGGAAACTCGCGCTCGTACAGCGCCCGGAGCTGGCGACCGGTAAAGGTGCTGTTGTCTATCACGATACTGGCAATGAAACCTTTTTCTTCGCGGTAGCGGTAGGTCATGGTGTCTTCTATCTCGTCACCGCTGCCCGCGCAGTGCAGAAAATCTACGCCGTATCCGAGGTGGCCCAGCAGCGCCAGTTCAAAACGACGCAAGGCAGGTTCGGGCGTGCCGGTTCCGCCAGCCAGCGCCTGGATACAGTGCAGATAATCGAAGAAAAGTTCAGAGAAACGGGTTTCATGTTCAAGAACGCGTGAGATGAGTTCGTTGACATACAGACCGCTGTAGAGCGTGATGCCGGAAAGAGGAAGCGCCAGAGAGACGGCTTCGGCACTGCGCAGGGTTTTCACTTCCCCTCGCCCACCGAAGCGTACCAGCAGCGGCGTGAAAGGCTGGAGGGCGCCCTTCAGGTTAGAACGTTTGGAACGTGCGCCTTTCGCAACAAGGCGCACGCGGCCCGACTCTTCCGTGAAGACGTCCAGCATAAGGCTGGTTTCGCTCCAGGGACGACTATGCAGGACAAAGGCGCGCTGCCATCCATCCATATGCGCGTCGTCTTAAGTTACTGGTCTTCGCCGTAACCGAGGCTGCGCAGAGCACGCTCATCATCGGCCCAGCCAGATTTCACTTTCACCCACAGTTCGAGGTGAACCGGCGCTTCGAACATCTCCATCATGTCCTTACGGGCTTCAATGCCGATGGTTTTGATCTTGGCCCCTTTGTTGCCGATAACCATCTTCTTCTGCCCTTCGCGCTCTACGAGGATCAGGCCGTTGATATCGTAGCCACCGCGCTCGTTGGTCTGGAAACGCTCGATCTCTACCGTTACGGAGTAAGGCAGTTCAGCCCCCAGGAAACGCATCAGCTTTTCACGGATGATTTCAGACGCCATAAAGCGCTGAGAGCGATCGGTGATGTAGTCTTCCGGGAAGTGATGAATTGCTTCCGGCAGATGCTTACGCACGATGCCCGCGATGGTATCCACGTTCAGACCGGTCTCTGCAGACAGCGGAACGATGTCGAGGAAGTTCATCTGGCTACCGAGCCACTGCAGATGCGGCAGCAGGTCGGCCTTTTCCTGCACGTTATCAACTTTGTTGACCGCGAGGATGACCGGCGTTTTGCCGTCACGTAGCTTGTTCAGCACCATCTCGTCGTCCGGCGTCCAGCGGGTGCCTTCCACAACGAAAATCACCAGCTCTACATCGCCGATCGAGCTGCTCGCCGCCTTGTTCATCAGGCGGTTGATGGCGCGCTTCTCTTCCATGTGCAGGCCAGGGGTATCGACGTAGATCGCCTGATACGCGCCTTCAGTATGGATGCCGACGATGCGGTGACGCGTGGTCTGCGCCTTACGCGAGGTGATAGAAATCTTCTGCCCGAGCAGATTATTCAGCAGGGTGGATTTGCCAACGTTCGGACGTCCGACGATGGCAATAAATCCGCAATAGGTTTTATCTTCGCTCATTCCAGCTCCAGCATTTTTAACGCCTGTTCGGCGGCAGCCTGTTCAGCCTTACGACGGCTTGAACCTGTGCCCACCACCGGTTCACTCAGGCCACTGACCTGGCAATGGATGGTAAATTCCTGATCGTGCGCTTCGCCACGCACCTGTACCACCAGATAAGACGGCAGCGGGAGATGACGACCCTGCAAATATTCCTGCAGACGCGTTTTCGGATCTTTTTGTTTATCGCCCGGGCTGATTTCGTCCAGACGGGTCTGATACCAGTTCAGGATCAGCTTTTCTACGGTCTGGATATCGCTGTCCAGGAACACACCACCAATTAATGCTTCGACCGTATCGGCAAGAATAGATTCACGACGGAAGCCGCCGCTTTTCAGTTCACCCGGTCCAAGACGCAGACATTCGCCCAGCTCAAATTCGCGAGCGATTTCCGCAAGGGTATTACCCCGAACCAGCGTGGCACGCATGCGGCTCATATCACCCTCGTCCACACGCGGGAAACGATGATAAAGCGCATTCGCAATCACGAAACTTAAAATAGAGTCGCCTAAAAACTCGAGACGCTCATTATGTTTGCTGCTGGCACTGCGGTGGGTTAATGCCTGTTGCAACAACTCCTGATGATGAAAAGTGTAGCCCAGCTTCCGTTGAAGCCGATTAATTACGATGGGGTTCATGCGATACCAATAAATGAATGCGTCAAAAATGCAGCACACGAAACCGACCTGAGAAAACCAACGCGGTTTCGTGTGCCGTGGCACCCTTGCAGGGCCAACCTTAAACTTCGGGGGAATATTCTATACACAACGACAGGGGATGTCGTTAGTTCGAAGAGATTTATCGTGGAAATAATTCACGTAGCCGCTAATTAAAGCGGCTACGCGTTCATTTATTGAGAATTAATGGATTCCGCCGATACGATTCAGGCGTACACCGGTCGGCCATTCGCCTTCCTGCTTCTCAAAACTCATCCAGATGGCGGTGGCTTTGCCGACCAGATTCGCTTCCGGCACAAAGCCCCAGTAACGGCTGTCCGCAGAGTTATCGCGGTTGTCACCCATCATGAAGTAATGTCCTGGCGGTACAATCCAGCTCGCCAGCTGCTGGCCAGGCTGGCGATAGTACATACCCAGCTGATCCTGCGCGATTGGCACGGTGAGGATTCGGTGCGTCACATCGCCCAGCGTCTCTTTGCGCTCAACCAGACGGATGCCGTCCTCTTTGGTTTCACCTTTCGGTACCTGGAAGAATCCGCTGGTCGCTTCGCCGCCGTTACGACGGGCAAAGGTCTGCACAAAATCACTTGGCTCAACGTTTGAGTAAGTGATTGGCAGCGCGTTTTCACATGCGGTACCGGAGCTGCAGCCCGGCTGAACGGTGACTTCTTTCGCAACCGGATCGTAAGTCACTTTATCACCCGGCAGACCTACCGCGCGCTTGATGTAGTCCAGGCGCGGATCTTCCGGATATTTAAACACCACGATGTCGCCACGTTTCGGATGACCGGTTTCGATCAGCGTTTTCTGGTAGATAGGATCTTTAATGCCGTAGGCAAACTTCTCTACCAGAATAAAATCACCAATCAGCAGCGTTGGCATCATTGAACCTGATGGGATTTGGAACGGCTCGTAAATAAACGAACGTACCACCAGCACAATTGCCAGCACCGGAAATACCGAGGCACCCGTTTCCAGCCAGCCCGGTTTCGGGCCGACTTTCTTCAGGGTTTTCGCGTCAATCCCATCGCCAGTGGCTGCCTGTGCGGCAGCCTGACGTTCACGACGTTTTGGGGCGAAGATAAACTTATCCAGACACCACAGCAGACCTGTCACCAGGGTAGCAATGACCAGGATCAGGGCAAACATGTTCGCCATGCCAACTCCTTAGGGTTATTTGCCGTCTTTACCAACATGAAGAATGGCAAGGAATGCTTCCTGCGGCAGCTCGACGTTACCGACCTGCTTCATACGCTTCTTACCTTCTTTCTGCTTCTGCAGCAGCTTTTTCTTACGACTGACGTCACCGCCATAGCACTTCGCCAGAACGTTTTTACGCAGCTGTTTCACGGTTGAACGCGCGATAATGTGGTTGCCAATCGCCGCCTGAATCGCGATATCGAACTGCTGACGCGGGATCAGATCTTTCATTTTCTCAACCAACTCGCGGCCACGGTACGGCGCGTTGTCGTTGTGGGTGATCAGCGCCAGCGCATCCACACGCTCGCCGTTGATCAGCACGTCCACACGCACCATGTTGGAGGCCTGGAAGCGTTTGAAGTTGTAATCCAGTGACGCATAGCCACGGGAGGTCGACTTCAGACGGTCGAAGAAGTCGAGAACCACTTCCGCCATTGGGATTTCATAGGTCAGCGCCACCTGGTTACCGTGGTAAACCATGTTGGTCTGCACGCCACGCTTCTCAATACACAGCGTAATGACGTTACCCAGGAATTCCTGCGGCAGCAGCATGTGACACTCTGCGATAGGCTCACGCAGCTCCTGAATGTTGTTCAGCGGCGGCAGCTTGGACGGGCTATCGACGTAGATCACTTCTTTCGAGGTGGTTTCAACTTCATAGACTACGGTCGGCGCCGTGGTGATCAGATCCAGATCGTATTCACGCTCCAGACGCTCCTGAATGATCTCCATGTGCAGCAGACCAAGGAAGCCACAGCGGAAGCCGAAGCCCAGCGCCGTTGAGCTTTCTGGCTCGTAGAACAGTGAAGCATCGTTCAGGCTCAGTTTACCGAGCGCGTCACGGAAGTTTTCGTAGTCGTCAGAGCTGACCGGGAACAGACCCGCGTAAACCTGCGGTTTCACCTTTTTAAAGCCTGGCAGCGCTTTATCTGCCGGGTTACGCGCACCGGTCAGGGTATCGCCCACCGGCGCGCCGAGGATGTCTTTAATGGCGCAGACCAGCCAGCCTACCTCGCCGCATCTCAGCTCGGTACGGTCAACCTGTTTTGGCGTGAAGATGCCCAGACGGTCGGCGTTGTAGACCTGTCCGGTACTCATTACCTTGATTTTGTCGCCTTTACGCATGGTGCCGTTTTTAATACGCACCAGAGAGACAACGCCCAGATAGTTATCGAACCAGGAGTCGATAATCAGCGCCTGCAGCGGGGCATCCGGATCGCCTTCCGGAGCCGGAATGTCACGCACCAGGCGTTCCAGCACGTCGGTCACGCCGACACCGGTTTTAGCAGAGCAGCGCACGGCATCGGTCGCGTCAATGCCGACAATATCTTCAATCTCTTCCGCGACGCGCTCAGGATCGGCGGCTGGCAGGTCGATCTTGTTCAGAACCGGCACAACTTCGAGATCCATTTCCATCGCGGTGTAGCAGTTTGCCAGGGTCTGGGCTTCAACACCCTGCCCGGCATCCACCACCAGCAGCGCGCCTTCACAGGCCGCGAGCGAGCGTGAAACCTCATAGGAGAAGTCAACGTGGCCTGGGGTGTCGATAAAGTTCAGTTGATAGGTTTCACCATCAGCCGCTTTGTAATCAAGCGTAACGCTCTGCGCCTTGATGGTGATACCGCGTTCGCGTTCCAGGTCCATGGAGTCCAGAACCTGGGCTTCCATTTCACGATCAGACAGGCCACCGCAAATCTGGATAATACGGTCAGACAGCGTCGACTTACCGTGGTCAATGTGAGCAATGATCGAAAAGTTACGTATGTTCTTCATATAGTTAAATAATTATGCCTTACGAATTCCTGGAGGCCGCTGTTCTTAGCCTGACGTTTTTCAGTGCGAAAACGCAGCATTCTACACTACATCCTCGCTACCTGGAAATGCACTTAGAAGCAGGTATAGCGTGAAGAAAGGCCGTTTTCTGTTTTAGGGTGTAAAAAATGATAAAGCCCGATGGATCACCGGGCCTCAGAAGAGAGCGTTTCAACACGAAGCTGGTCTGGCGCCAGCCCAACGCTGAGAATGACAGGCTGCCACTCCTCGCGCGCGGCAAGCGTCGGAGATAGCCCTTTGGCAAGCCAGAATCCCCCCACGCCACCCAATGCGGCACCGCACATAGCGGCCACATCGGTACCAAACAGCATCTGAAACAGGCCCCCCATGATAAACAGGCCGACCAGCGGAGAGAGATACACCAGCATAGCGGAGCTGAGCAGGCTGCCTTCCGCGATGCCCAGTTCCACCTTCTGCCCCGCCATCAGCGGCTGTTCGCTTGGCACAGAAATCGTGTGCGATGTTTGTGGCCCGAGCTTATTCAGCACGCGGCTGCCGCAGCCAGCGCGGGATGCGCAGCTATTACACGAGGCTTTAACATCGCAGCTCACCAGCGCAATGCCGTTCTGCCAGGAGACAACCGTCGCCCACTCTTTGATCATTGTGTAGCCCTGAATTTAATGCTGTCGGAGATGCGCTTCGCCGTCTGCGGAGGGAGTTCTCCCACAATGGTGATCTCTGCGTTATCGCGTACCGTTGTACTCACCGTACGGCGCCCGGTACGCAGCATTTGTTCAGCGCTGTTTGCCGTTGCGCGATTGATATTCACAGAGAAGCTGAACAAACCATCCGAATAGAGACGCGATTCTACCGGCGTTTCAATCGTTGGCAGCTGACGACGGCTGCTGGACACTTCGCTAAACCCTTGCGGGATCCAGGCAGGTACCCAATTGAAATTAACAGAATCCCCGGCAGGAACAGAAAGCAGCGGCGGCAGGCTGGCCTTAGCCAGATTCTGCATGCTGTTGCCAACCTGATTGTTCACGCTGAAGGAGATAACCCGGAACTGTTCCAGCGTTTCACCGTCACGGTCGAGCAGGTCAACACGCATGGGGAGTTTGGTTTCGGCATCAATCCAGACGATATAGCTGTAGCGCGTTCCGTCCCGGGCAACAACGCGAATTACCTCGCACAGTCTGTCCGCGATACGGGTACGCCCTACCGAAATAAAATCGTAGTAAGGGGCAAGCCGTTTAAAGTCGGTATAAATGAGTGACGGCAGGGAATCAACGATATAGTCGCCATTCAGCGTGAAAGGCTCCAGGCCTGGCTCGAAATAGCTGATTTCGTTACCACGCTGGACGACTTCCCGACGCGGGCCATCCATCTGTAAAAGCTGGGCGAGCGGCTGGTTATCAAGACGGGCATGGCGATAGCGTAACGACTCGACGCCCTGCTTATTAATGCTGATAAATGCCAACTCGTAATTGAGTGACTGGCTGGCCAGATTCATTTGCTGCAACAACGCCCCGGATGATACATCAGCCGAGGCGTTGGCAGAGAAGAACAGGCTACCCGCCATCAGAGACATGGCGAACCAAAGTTGCTTCATTACTGCGATTGCGTTCCTAAAGTTTGGTTTCCGGGCACCTGCACAGCAGCTTGCTGTGTCTGCGCCTGCTCAAACTGAAGCTGTTCAGAGTGCAGACGACGCTGCAACTCGTAATCCTGCAACATCGCATTAATGCGACGGCGCTGCTCCTGAACCTGCTGTTGCTGACCGCCGCTGGCGGATGCATCAGCCGGTACGCCCAGGCTTACCGGGCTGGCTTTGCCCATCATCGGCAGTGTGTTAAACACTGGCGCTTCTGGCTGCTGATTAGTTTCAGACTGAGTATTATAGTGCTGGACGCCAACAATAACTGCAAGCGATACGCATGCAGCCACACCCATTTGGGTAAGCTGGCTGGCCCACGGACGCACCTTTTGCCAGAACGGCATTTTCTGCCACTGGTGAGGCGCGGGTTGAGCTTCAGGAATCAGCGGAGTGGTCTGATGAACAGGCTCATTCTCAATCGCCGCCATGACGCGGGCTGAGATATCGAAATGGAGAACCTCGCCGGTGTCACCGCGAAGGGTGTCACGGATGAGATGGTAACTCTCCCAGGTCTCTTGCATTTCGGGTGAATGAGACAGCTCATTGAGCAGCTCACTATCCACCGTTTCACCATCCATTAAAGCGGAAAGTTTTTCTTTCTGCATGCCTAATACCTTTTCCAGTATCCCGCTATCGTCAACGCCTGATAAGCGGTTGAACTTTATTATCAATAGCTTCTCGCGCACGGAAAATTCGCGAACGTACCGTGCCGACCGGACAATCCATGATAGCGGCTATCTCTTCATAGCTCAGACCATCCAGCTCCCGTAACGTAATTGCCATACGTAAATCTTCCGGGAGCGACTCGATCGTGCGAAAAACGATTTGTCTCAGTTCTTCTGACAACATTAAGTTCTCAGGGTTCGAAATTTCTTTCAATGCGCCGCCACTTTCGAAGTTTTCGGCGTCTATTGCGTCCACATCACTTGAAGGCGGACGACGACCCTGAGCGACCAGATAATTCTTTGCCGTATTGACCGCAATACGGTACAGCCAGGTATAAAAAGCACTATCTCCCCGGAAAGAATCCAGCGCGCGATAGGCCTTAATAAAAGACTCTTGCACCACATCAGGCACATCGCCTGACGGTACATAGCGGGAAACCAGGCTCGCCACCTTATGCTGGTAGCGGACCACCAGTAGGTTAAAGGCTTTCTGATCTCCCTTCTGGACCCGTTCAACCAGGACCTGGTCCGTTAACTGCTCGCTCATCCGAGGTAATGTCTCCCCAAACCTAAATTCCACGCGTTATCGAAACGCCACTCTAAAAATACCGCACTTTGAGCAAGCACCAATTAGAGTGTCTGATCTTCAATAAGTTCCGTAACGCCTTTGTTTTTGTTCATCGCGCCGCAGACTGTTCATTTTCTCTCATTATAAGTCTGTTCACGATACGCACCACTTTCTGACAAGAAACATCTTTTTCCCGCCAGAAGAGTAACGCAACACAGGCTTTATTTCACCACAAAATCTGACGCTAACGATCTGCTTCGCAAAATAATTTCACTCATTTACCCTCCGTTTACCTCCGCTTACGCGTTTAGTCATTGCAACACCTCTTAAAAAAAACGTGCGATATATCGCATTCGAGTGCTATTCTGACCCAACACTGTTTAGTAAATTAAACAACAATCATGAACACAACATCTGAACTCCATTGTGATGTACTGATCATCGGCAGCGGCGCTGCCGGTCTCTCTCTGGCGCTGCGCCTGGCCGAGCATCAAAACGTTATCGTTCTGAGTAAAGGACCGATAAGTGAAGGTTCCACGTTTTATGCCCAGGGTGGCATTGCCGCCGTGTTTGATGAGACAGACAGCATTGCCTCCCACGTCGACGATACGCTGATTGCCGGGGCCGGCATCGTGGATGCGCACGCCGCAGAGTTTGTCGCCAGCAATGCCCGCCACTGCGTGCAGTGGCTCATAGACCAGGGCGTCTTATTCGATACGCAGGTTCAACCCAACGGTGAAGAGAGCTATCACCTGACTCGCGAAGGCGGCCATAGCCACCGCCGCATCCTGCACGCAGCGGATGCCACCGGAAAAGAAGTGGAAACCACGCTTGTCAGTAAAGCGCTGAACCATCCTAATATTCGGGTTCTCGAGCGAAGCAATGCCGTTGATCTGATTATCTCCGACAAGATTGGCCTGCCCGGCACGCGTCGCGTGGTGGGCGCCTGGGTCTGGAACCGTAATAAAGAGAAGGTGGAAACCTGCCAGGCGAAGGCTGTAGTCCTGGCGACGGGCGGCGCCTCTAAAGTGTATCAGTACACCACGAACCCGGACATTGCCTCCGGAGACGGTATCGCGATGGCCTGGCGCGCCGGCTGTCGGGTGGCGAATCTTGAGTTCAATCAGTTCCACCCAACCGCCCTGTTCCACCCTCAGGCGCGCAACTTCCTGCTGACGGAAGCCCTTCGCGGTGAAGGCGCTTATCTGAAACGCCCTGACGGCTCCCGTTTTATGCCCGACTTTGACGCCCGGGGTGAACTGGCCCCGCGCGATATCGTTGCCCGCGCCATCGATCATGAAATGAAGCGCCTTGGCGTGGACTGCATGTATCTCGATATCAGCCATAAGCCAGCAGAGTTCATTCGCCAGCATTTTCCGATGATTTATGAAAAGCTGCTCGGTCTGGGCATTGATTTAACGCGCGATCCGGTGCCGATTGTGCCAGCCGCCCACTATACCTGCGGTGGCGTGATGGTTGACGATCATGGACGTACCGATGTGGACGGACTTTATGCTATCGGAGAGGTCAGCTATACCGGGCTTCATGGCGCGAACCGTATGGCCTCTAACTCGCTGCTTGAATGTCTGGTGTACGGCTGGTCGGCCGCGGAAGACATCACCAAACGCATGCCCTACGCCCGCGAGACAGACCGCCTGCCTGCCTGGGATGAAAGCCGCGTGGATAACCCGGACGAGCTGGTCGTGATCCAGCACAACTGGCATGAGCTACGGCTGTTTATGTGGGACTACGTGGGGATTGTGCGCACCACGAAACGACTGGAACGCGCCCTGCGCCGCATCACCATGCTGCAGCAGGAAATTGATGAATATTATGCCAATTTCCGCGTATCGAATAACCTGCTGGAGCTGCGCAATCTGGTACAGGTTGCCGAGCTGATCGTTCGCTGCGCGATGATGCGTAAAGAGAGCCGCGGGCTGCACTATACGCTGGACTACCCGGATCAGCTTGCGGAGTCCGGCCCGTCAATCCTCGCCCCGCAGGTTTACATAAACAGATAAAACGCCTGGGTCAGGGCAGTGTAATCTTCGGAATAACGCTGGTCTGGCCCACGGATCACCATTCGGTCATTAAAGCATTCACCCTCTTTTGGCGAGAGCGCCAGCAGCACGCGGTGCGGCAGTCGGCCTTCCGTATCCGAAATATCGGTACGCAGACGTAGCGTCCAGCCGATCTCCTGCGAGATACCGATGAACGTGTTGCCGGTACTCTCAGGCAGGACCACGCAGAAAAAACCTTCTTCGGAGATGAGTTCTGCCGCACTGGTGAGCAGCGCTTTATGATCGAGGGAGCCCGTATAACGCGCCTGTTCACGCTCGGGTGTCCCGCACTCAACGCCGGGCGCGTAGTAGGGAGGGTTGCTGACAATCAGATCGTAACGCGCGGTTTGTTCAGGCGCCCAGGCGAGTACATCTGCGCATTCCACTTTCATTCGGGCTGCCCAGGGGGATTCGGCCATATTGTCACTCGCCTGCTCTGCGGCCTGTGCATCCAGTTCGACGGCATCAATTGTGACATGCTCTTCCGTACGCTGCGCCAGCATCAACGCCACCAGCCCGCTGCCGGTACCGATATCAAGAATACGCTTAACACCTGCGACAGGCGCCCACGCTCCCAGTAAAATACCGTCTGTACCGACCTTCATGGCACAGCGATCGTGCGCGACAAAAAACTGTTTAAACGTAAAACCATCGCGGCGCAGCTGCGCTTTGAGTTGAGACATGTCAGGGCAACCTTCTAAGTGAAACTGGAGTAGCATAGGGGAAAGCGAAGTGGCCGAAAAGCGATATCCATACAAACAGATGAAGATTACAGCCGTAACGTCTATAATCAGCGCCCCACACAGAGGTAGAACATGACTGTAACGACTTTTTCCGAACTTGAACTCGATGAAAGCCTGCTCAAGGCACTTGAGAGCAAAGGCTTTACACGCCCGACCGCCATTCAGGCAGCGGCCATTCCGCCTGCGCTTGAGGGCCGCGATGTGCTCGGTTCTGCGCCAACCGGCACGGGGAAGACAGCAGCCTATTTGCTGCCTGTGTTGCAGCATCTGCTCGACTTCCCGCGTAAAAAATCTGGCCCGCCGCGTATTTTGATCCTGACGCCTACGCGCGAACTGGCAATGCAGGTTGCCGATCACGCGCGTGAACTCGCGGCAAATACTCATCTGGATATCGCCACCATCACCGGTGGCGTTGCGTACATGAACCACGCCGAAGTGTTCAGCGAAAACCAGGACATCGTCGTTGCTACGACCGGCCGCCTGCTGCAGTATATTAAAGAAGAGAACTTCGACTGCCGCGCGGTTGAAACGCTGATCCTCGATGAAGCCGACCGCATGCTGGACATGGGTTTCGCACAGGATATCGAGCACATTGCAGGAGAAACGCGCTGGCGTAACCAGACGATGCTGTTCTCTGCCACCCTCGAAGGGGAAGCGATCAAAGACTTCGCGGAGCGTCTGCTGGAAGATCCGGTGGAAGTGTCGGCGACGCCGTCCACCCGCGAGCGTAAGAAGATCCACCAGTGGTACTACCGCGCGGATAACCTTGAGCACAAGGTCGAATTGCTGAAACACCTGCTCAAACAGGAAGATGCACTGCGCACAATCGTATTTGTGCGTAAGCGTGAGCGCGTGCACGAGCTGGCTGAAATGCTCCGTAACGCCGGGATCAACAACTGCTATCTTGAAGGCGAGATGGCGCAGATCAAGCGTACCGAAGGGATTAAGCGTCTGACCGATGGTCGCGTTAACGTGCTGGTTGCGACTGACGTTGCCGCACGCGGGATCGACATCCCGGACGTCAGCCACGTCATTAACTTCGATATGCCGCGCAGCGGAGATACCTACCTGCACCGTATTGGCCGTACCGGCCGCGCGGGCCGCAAAGGGATTGCAATTTCACTCGTCGAAGCGCATGACTACCTGCTGCTGCAGAAGATTGGCCGCTATGTTGATGAGGCGCTGAAAGCGCGCGTTATTGACGAACTGCGCCCGACCACGCGTGCGCCGAGTGAAAAGATGACGGGTAAACCGTCCAAGAAAGCGCTCGCAAAACGTGCTGAGAGAAAAGAGAAAGAAAAAGAGAAACCGCGCGTGAAGCAGCGCCACCGCGATACCAAAAATATTGGTAAGCGCCGTAAGCCAAGCTCTGCCGCACCAGAGACGAAAACTGAAGAGTAAAAAAAAGCCGGGGAAATTCCCGGCTTTTTATTCCCCCCTGCTGAAGCCGTTACAGGCTTTCAGTAAAGGTACGGGCGATAACGTCGCGCTGCTGTTCTGGAGTCAGTGAGTTAAAGCGAACCGCATAGCCAGACACGCGGATGGTAAGTTGTGGGTATTTTTCTGGATGCTCAACGGCATCCATCAGCGTTTCGCGGCGCAGCACGTTTACGTTCAGGTGCTGACCACCTTCCACGCGCACTTCCGGCTGCACTTCCATAGGAACTTCACGGTATTCGATTTCGCCCAGTTTGTTTACCGGTACGATTTCATCTTCAGCAAAACCCGCTTTCGCAACGACGCAGCGCGCTTCGTTCTTCTCGCTGTCCAGCAGCCAGAAAGAATTGAGCAGATCGTCATTTGCAGCTTTAGTAATCTGGATACCTTTGATCATGTGTTGCCTCCCTTAGGCTACATTAACTGATGTCGGCCTCTCGCGGCCAATTGGTAAAACCATTGTTTCTTGTGTGTATATATATCATTCACACCCCGGTGATTTATTGATTTGAATCAACAAAAACACCAACCACATAAAGAGTGTGGTTTGACTTTATTGTTTTAGATCAATTTCCCAGCCTTACCAATTCAACTTACCCTGCATCTTTTCAAAATAAATTTAGCCACTTAGCACCTATTTCAGCGCGTAATTTTGCTCACCGGGGTGAAACAGGTAAGCTAGTCAGAGATTGAGATTCGCAGGAGAGCGAGATGACGACACCTTTAACCTGGCATGATGTGCTGGCCGAAGAAAAGCAGCAGCCCTATTTTATCAATACGCTCAGCACCGTTGCCGCTGAGCGTCAGTCCGGACAGACGATTTACCCGCCGCAGAAAGACGTGTTTAACGCCTTTCGCTACACCGAACTGAGCGATGTGAAAGTGGTCATTCTGGGCCAGGATCCCTATCACGGCCCCGGGCAGGCGCATGGGCTGGCGTTTTCCGTTCGTCCGGGCGTGGCTATCCCCCCTTCTCTGCTCAACATGTATAAAGAGCTTGAAGCAACCGTGCCCGGTTTTACCCGACCAAACCACGGTTACCTGGAAAGCTGGGCGCGCCAGGGCGTGCTGTTACTGAATACGGTGCTTACCGTACGGGCGGGTCAGGCGCACTCGCACGCCAGTCTGGGCTGGGAGACGTTTACCGATAAAGTCATCAGCCTGATCAACGAGCATCGTAAAGGGGTGGTGTTTTTACTCTGGGGTTCTCACGCGCAGAAGAAAGGGGCGATTATCGATCGTCAGCGTCATCACGTGTTGAAGGCACCGCACCCATCACCGCTGTCTGCACATCGCGGTTTCTTTGGCAGTAATCATTTTGTTCTGGCGAATGAATGGCTGGAAAAACGTGGCGAAAAGCCAATTGACTGGATGCCTGTATTACCGGCAGAGAGCGAGTAGTTAGAGTTTGTATGCCCGGCTCACCGGGCATACAAAAAGCACAATGGATTATGCCTTATTCTGGCGCCACCATTCGGCCAGCAGTACACCAGTCGCAACGGATACGTTCAGACTTTCCACATTGCCTGTTCCGTCGATAGAGACACTCAGATCCGCACTGGAGAGCGCCGCGTCAGACAGACCATCACGTTCCTGCCCCAGCACCAGCACCATTTTGCGCGGCAGCGTCGCTTTAAACAGCGGCGTACCGGCATGGCTTGAGGTGGTCACGATGGAATAACCCGCTTTACGGAACTGCTCGAGGGCGTCCAGAACGCTGTCGCCGGTGATTGGCTGTACGTGCTCGGCTCCGCCTTCCGCAGTACGGATTGCGGCACCGGATTCCAGCAGCGCGGCATCCTGCAACAGCACGCCTTTCACGCCAAAGTGCGCGCAGCTACGCATCATTGCGCCCAGGTTGTGCGGGTTGCCCACATCTTCCAGGGCCAGCACGCAATCATCGGCATCCGCCTGGCTGACCCACTGCTGCACAGTCGTGCCGTTACGCTTTTTGATCAGGAAGCAGACGCCGCCGTGGTGTTCAGTGCCGGACGCTTTGGTCAGCTCGGCATCATCAACCACGTGGTAGGCTTTACGGTTCGCGGCCATCCAGCGCAGCGCTTCTTTGAAGCGCGGGGTCACGCTCTGGATAAACCAGGCGCGGACGATACACTCAGGACGGCTCAGGAACAGCGCCTGGCAGGCGTTCTCGCCATACACGCGGGTCTCTTCCGCACGCTGACGGCGCAGCACTTCCGGGTCGATAAAGCTTTTACCGCTGATACCGCCGTGATCGGCTTTTTCCGGCGTCTCATCGCCAGGGGCGCGAGAAACGGTGCGCCACGGGGAGGCGTTATCACGTGAGAAGTCATCACGCGGACGATCGTCGCGTGGACGGTCACTGCGTGGGCGGTCGGAACGCGGACGGTCATCGCGTTTGCGATCGTCACGTTTGCGGTCATCACCGCGGTTATTTCTGTCATCGCGGGCGGGGCGACGGCCACCGTCTGCACGAGAAGACGCTGGACGCCCGCCACCTTTTCCGGTACGCGGATTTTGGGTGCGTTTATCAGAGTCATCATCACTGCGGACATACATCACTTTGACCTTGCCGCTTTTGTTTTTCATTTCGTCGTTCATGCTTTTCTCCACCAGCGCTGCGCGAAGCGCGCAGATTACCCGATGTGCCAGCGCATAGCCATAATTTCGTACAAAAGCCTGTGACTATTGTTCTCATTGAATAAAACGCATTGTTGTTTCAAACAGGCTCATTGATAATATGTAACATATTAGAAACATTATCGGCGTTGTGCCGCTGTCCCACGGCTCTATCAGAGGTTAGTTATGAATACCGTATGTGCCAACTGTCAGGCTCTTAATCGCATTCCGGACGATCGGATGGAAGATGGTGCGAAATGCGGACGTTGTGGCCATGAATTATTTGATGGCGATGTCATTAACGCGACGGGTGCTACGCTGGACAAACTCCTCAAGGACGATCTTCCTGTCGTGATCGATTTCTGGGCGCCATGGTGCGGCCCTTGCCGTAGCTTCGCGCCGATTTTCGAAGATGTGGCCGAAGAGCGCAGCGGAAAAATGCGGTTCGTTAAGGTCAATACCGAAGCCGAACCCGAACTGAGCGCACGTTTTCGTATTCGCAGCATCCCGACCATTATGATTTTCAAAAATGGCGAAGTGATCGATATGCTCAACGGTGCGGTTCCAAAAGCACCTTTTGACAGCTGGTTAAACGAGTCGCTGTAACATTCACGGGGCACGTCTTGTGCCCCGCTCCCGCCTCTGCGAAAATAGCGTTTTTCCTGCATTTCGCCCATGACTGATAACGCTGTTCTTAAATTACGGGCCGAACGCCTTGCGCGCGCCACCCGACCGTTCCTCGCCCGAGGCAACCGTATTCGCCGCTGTCAGCGCTGCCTGTTGCCGCTGAAGGTTTGTCTGTGCGAGACGCTGGCGCCGAGTACGGCACAGAGCCGTTTTTGTCTGGTCATGTTCGATACCGAGCCGATGAAACCCAGCAATACGGGGCGTCTTATCGCCGATATTCTGCCGGATACCGCCGCGTTTCAGTGGTCCCGTACGGAGCCGCCTCAGGCCCTGCTCGATTTAGTGGCCAGCCCCGACTATCAGCCTATGGTCGTCTTCCCCGCGTCATATGCAGGTGTAGATCGCCAGGTGCTTTCAGCGCCGCCATCCGGTAAACCACCGCTGTTTATCATGCTGGACGGAACCTGGACCGAAGCGCGAAAAATGTTTCGCAAAAGCCCGTATCTCGACGCGCTGCCGGTGATTTCTGTCGATCTTTCCCGCGTCTCCGCCTACCGCCTGCGTGAAGCGCATGCTGACGGGCAATACTGCACCGCCGAAGTGGCGATTGCGCTTCTGGATTTAGCGGGAGATACCGCTGCGGCTGGTGCCCTGGGCAACCATTTCTCTTGCTTCCGGGAGCGCTATCTGGCGGGAAAAAGCGTTCATAAGGGCAGCGTCACAGCGCCCGAGCCAGAAAGCGTTTAAAATCATCAGGTCGCTTGCATTTACAGGAGGCCTGCATGAGCCAGCGAGGGTTAGAAGCGCTACTTCGTCCTAAATCCATTGCCGTTATCGGCGCATCAATGAAGCCGGATCGTGCTGGCTATCTGATGATGCGTAATCTGCTGGCCGGGGGATTTAATGGCCCCGTCATGCCCGTCACGCCGTCCTATAAGGCAGTTCAGGGAGTGCTTGCATGGCCTGATGTACAAAGCCTGCCTTTCGTGCCGGATCTTGCCGTACTTTGTACAAACGCGAAGCGCAACCCGGAACTGCTGGAATCACTCGGCAAGAAAGGGTGTAAAACCTGCATAATTCTCTCGTCTCCGCCTGAACAGAAAGCCGAGCTTCTGGCCTGCGCCAGCCGCTATCAAATGCGCATTCTCGGGCCAAACAGTCTGGGCCTGCTTGCCCCCTGGCAGGGGCTGAATGCCAGTTTCTCCCCGGTTCCGATCCGCAAAGGCAAACTGGCATTTATCTCGCAGTCGGCTGCGGTATCGAACACCATCCTCGACTGGGCGCAACAGCGTGAAATGGGATTCTCCTACTTCATTGCCCTGGGAGACAGCCTGGATATCGATGTTGATGAGCTGCTGGATTTTCTGGCGCGTGACGGCAAAACCAGCGCGATCCTGCTTTATCTTGAGCACCTCAGCGACGCGCGTCGTTTTGTCTCGGCTGCGCGAAGCGCTTCACGCAATAAGCCGATCCTGGTGATCAAAAGCGGACGCAGCCCTGCGGCACAGCGTCTGCTGCATTCTCATTCCGGCATGGATCCCGCCTGGGACGCCGCCATTCAGCGCGCGGGGTTGCTGCGGGTACAGGATACGCACGAGCTTTTTTCCGCCGTTGAGACGTTAAGCCACATGCGCCCGTTGCGCGGTGAGAAGCTAATGATTGTCAGTAACGGTGCGGCCCCTGCCGCGCTCGCTCTGGACGAGCTGTGGCGGCGCTTCGGCAAGCTGGCAACGCCGAGTGAAGAGACGCTGCAGCGCCTGAAAGAAGCGCTTCCGACCAGCGTGACGCCCGGCAATCCGCTTGATTTACGCGATGACGCCAGCAGCGACCGCTATATCAGGGCGATATCCATTTTGCTGGATAGCCAGGATTTCGATGCGCTGATGATTATCCACTCCCCCAGCGCGGTCGCGCCGGGCAGTGAAAGCGCGCGCGCGCTTATTGATGCCGTGCGCAACCATCCACGCGGTAAATACGTTACCCTGCTCACCAACTGGTGCGGTGAGTTTTCCTCTCAGGAGGCACGGCGCTTGTTCAGCGAGGCCGGGCTGCCAACCTACCGCACGCCGGAAGGCACCATCACCGCATTTATGCATATGGTGGAATATCGCCGCAACCAGAAACAGCTGCGTGAAACACCGGCTTTGCCGGGGAATCTGACGGCGAACACCGTCGACGTTCACCGGCTGTTGCAGCAGGCCATTGAAGAAGGCGCGACCTCGCTTGATACGCATGAGGTCCAGCCCATTCTGGGCAGCTACGGGATGCAAACCCTGCCGACCTGGATCGCCAGCGACAGCGCAGAGGCCGTGCATATAGCCGAACAGATTGGCTATCCGGTGGCCCTGAAGCTCCGCTCCCCGGATATCCCGCATAAGTCTGATGTTCAGGGGGTTATGTTATACCTGCGTACGGCGACTGAGGTGCAGCAGGCTGCTGATGCTATTTTCGACCGGGTAAAAATGGCCTGGCCACAGGCAAGGATCCACGGATTGCTGGTGCAAAGCATGGCCAACCGCGCAGGGGCTCAGGAATTACGGGTGGTGGTTGAACACGATCCCGTCTTCGGACCGCTCATCATGCTGGGAGAGGGTGGCGTTGAGTGGCGCCCGGAGGAGCAGGCCGTGGTGGCGTTACCGCCGCTGAACATGAACCTGGCGCGTTATCTGATCATCCAGGCGATCAAAAGTAAAAAGATCCGTGGCCGGAGTGCGCTGCGCCCGCTTGATATTGCCGGGTTAAGCCAGTTCCTGGTGCAGGTCTCTAACCTGATTGTGGATTGTGCAGAGATCCAGCGGCTGGACATTCATCCGCTGCTGGCCTCCGGCAATGAGTTTACGGCGCTGGATGTGACCCTGGATATCGCACCATTCGAAGGAGACAGAGAGAGCCGTCTGGCGATCCGCCCGTATCCCCTGCAGCTGGAGGAGTGGGTTGAGATGAAGAATGGAGAACGCGCCTTGTTCCGCCCTATTCTGCCGGAAGATGAGCCCCAGCTGCGGGCTTTTATCTCTCAGGTCACGAAAGAGGATCTTTATTATCGCTATTTTAGCGAAATCAACGAATTTACCCACGATGATTTAGCCAATATGACCCAGATCGACTACGATCGAGAAATGGCGTTTGTTGCCGTTCGTCGCTCCGATAAGGGGGATGAGATCCTCGGCGTCACGCGTGCGATTTCTGACCCGGATAACGTCGATGCGGAGTTTGCGGTGCTGGTGCGCTCCGATCTTAAAGGCCTGGGTCTTGGGAGACGGCTGCTGGAAAAACTTATCAGTTATACGCGAGATCACGGATTGTTACGCCTTAATGGCATTACTATGCCTAACAATCGCGGTATGGTGACCCTGGCTCGAAAACTCGGGTTTGACGTTGATATTCAGCTGGACGAAGGTATTGTGGCCTTGTCCCTCAGTCTGACATCAGCAGACAAACGCGAGTAAGCTACTGGAAATGTTACCCACTTTGGACGGGACTGGTGGTATCATTGTCCGCTTATGTTGTTTGCATGGTACAGACAACCCTTCAATGAACAGAGAAGAAACGCACTGTGATGTTGTCAAAATTTAAGCGTAATAAACATCAACAACACCTTGCTCAACTACCGAAGATTTCTCAGTCAGTTGATGATGTAGAGTTCTTTTACGCTCCCGCTCATTTTCGGGAGACGCTGCTGGAAAAGATTGCCAGCGCCACGCGACGCATTTGCATTGTAGCGCTCTATCTTGAACAGGATGAAGGCGGGCGCGGGATCCTGAACGCGCTCTATGAAGCCAAACGTCAGCGTCCGGAACTTGATGTTCGCGTGCTGGTAGACTGGCATCGCGCTCAGCGTGGCCGTATTGGCGCTGCTGCGTCAAAAACTAATGCCGACTGGTATTGCCGCACGGCGCAGGAAAATCCTGGCGTTGATGTGCCTGTTTATGGCGTCCCGGTTAATACCCGTGAAGCGCTCGGCGTCCTTCATTTCAAGGGATTCATCATTGATGACAGCGTGCTTTACAGCGGCGCAAGTCTGAATGATGTTTACCTTCATCAGCTCGATAAATATCGCTACGACCGCTACCATCTGATCCGTAATCCGCAGATGGCCGATATCATGTTTAACTGGGTTGATAAAAATCTGGTCCATGGACGCGGTGTTAATCGCCTTGACGATCCCGAACGCCCTAAAAGCCCGGAAATCAAAAACGATGTTCGCGCCTTCCGCCAGGAGCTACGTGATGCGGTCTATCATTTCCAGGGCGATGCGAACAACGAAGAGTTATCCGTTACCCCGCTGGTAGGGCTCGGCAAATCAAGCCTGCTGAACAAAACGATCTTCCATCTGATGCCGTGCGCGGAGCAGAAACTCACCATCTGTACGCCGTACTTTAACCTTCCTGCCGTGCTGGTGCGTAATATCATTCAGCTGCTGCGCGACGGTAAAAAAGTGGAAATCATCGTTGGCGATAAAACTGCAAACGACTTCTTCATTCCTGAAGATCAGCCGTTCAAAATCATCGGTGCCCTGCCTTATCTCTATGAGATTAACCTGCGCCGTTTCCTGAGCCGTTTACAGTATTACGTAAACACTGACCAGCTGGTTGTGCGTCTCTGGAAAGATGAAGACAACACTTACCATCTGAAAGGAATGTGGGTCGACGATGAGTGGATGCTGCTGACCGGTAACAACCTGAACCCACGCGCGTGGCGACTGGATCTGGAAAACGCTATCCTAATCCATGACCCGCAGCATGAGTTAGCCGCAAAACGTGAACGTGAGCTGGAGCTGATTCGCACACATACCACTGTGGTGAATCACTACCGCGAACTGCAGAGCATTGCCGATTACCCGGTGAAAGTCCGCAAGCTTATCCGCCGCTTGCGTCGTATTCGTATCGACCGACTTATCAGCCGTATTCTGTAATGTCCAGGCCCTGCCACCCGCAGGGCTTTTTTATGGAGCCCGTTGATGCGTATTCCTCTGTTACTGAGCGTCCTTTTTCTGAGTGGCTGTAGCCATGTGGCCAACGATAGCTGGTCTGGACAGGATAAAGCCCAGCATTTCCTCGCTTCCGCGATGTTGTCTGCAGCCGGTAATGAATATGCGCAGCATCAGGGATACAGCCGGGATCGCAGTGCGGCAATTGGGTTGATGTTCTCAGTCAGTCTTGGAGCATCAAAAGAACTGTGGGATAGCCGCCCCGCAGGGAGCGGCTGGAGCTGGAAAGATTTCGCCTGGGATGTCGCCGGCGCAACGACCGGCTATGCCGTGTGGCAGATGGCACGCTATTAAAGCCGAATGCCTTTCCCTTTGCGATGCAGCATCAGGGAAACAATAAAGGCCAGTGCGCCCATTATCGTTACGTACCAGAAGAATGTCGTTTCACTTCCCCATGATTTAAGCGATAACGCAACGTACTCCGCCGATCCGCCAAACAACGCATTAGCTACCGCATAAGAGAGCCCTACCCCTAAAGCACGTACCTGCGCCGGGAACATTTCGGCTTTCAGTATTCCGCTAATAGAGGTATAGAAACTGACAATCACCATCGCCAGCATCACCAGCGCAAACGCGGCATACGGCGAAGTCACATGCTGAAGGGCAGACAGAATAGGTACGGTACATAATGCCGACAGCCCGCCAAAAATCAGCATCGACGTTCGTCGACCGATTTTATCCGAGAGCGCACCGATAATAGGTTGTATGAGCATAAAGACAAACAGCGCCACGGTCATGACTACGCTGGCAACGTTTGCGTGCATGCCGGTGGTGTTCACAAGGTACTTCTGCATATAGGTGGTGAACGTGTAGAAACTAAGAGATCCGCCCGCAGTAAAGCCCAGCACCATAAGGAAAGCTTTGCGGTTACGCCATAACCCTTTGAATGTTCCCGCCTCCTTTAGCGTTCTGACTTCCTTCTGAGAGGTTTCATCTAACTGACGGCGTAGCCAAAGTGCGACAACCGCCAGTACTGCGCCCATTGCGAAAGGAATTCGCCATCCCCAGGCGTGAAGTTGTTCATCCGTCAGAATTTGCTGCAGGATCACCACCACAAGAATGGCCAGCAGTTGACCACCAATCAACGTGACATACTGGAATGAGGCGTAAAAACCTTTACGGCCTTCCAGTGCAATCTCACTCATGTAGGTCGCACTGGTACCGTACTCACCGCCCACCGATAATCCCTGAAATAAGCGGGCCAGTAAAAGTAGCGCCGGTGCCCAGGTACCAATCGATTCATATCCCGGTAAGCAAGCGATCACCAGAGAACCAAAGCACATCATGCACACCGAGATCAGCATAGAAGTCTTACGGCCGCGACGATCCGCAATGCGACCGAACAGCCAGCCCCCGATGGGCCGCATTAAAAACCCTGCGGCAAATACCCCCGCCGTTTGTAGCAGCTGCGTTGTGGTGTTGCCGGATGGGAAAAAAATATGTGCGAAGTAGAGTGAACAGAATGAGTAGACGTAAAAGTCGAACCATTCAACCAGATTCCCTGAAGAGGCGCTGACTATTGCCCATACCCTTCTTCGGGTATCACTGTTAGCCAGCGTCCCGTTTGATGTAATGCTTTCTGTCATTGTGATTATGCTCCTGCCATAAACAGCGGCGTATTGAGCCAGGAGACTCAATTACCTCGTAAATGAAATGTTATAATCTTGTTACGAATAACATTGCGACAGGGATCACACATTCCATTAGCAGGATAAGGGATTAAGAGGAAGGCCAGAGAGTATAAGCACAAAGCAAAAAACCCCGCACCTTACGGTACGGGGTTCTTCTAATTGATGCCTGGCAGTTCCCTACTCTCACATGGGGAGACCCCACACTACCATCGGCGCTACGGCGTTTCACTTCTGAGTTCGGCATGGGGTCAGGTGGGACCACCGCGCTAAAGCCGCCAGGCAAATTCTGTTAATCTGTATCAGG